>JADCHE010000157.1 GCA_020248665.1 Burkholderiales bacterium
CAGGCACGTGACGCATCTCAAGGAACTGCCGTTCTCGGCACTCCAGTTCTACGCAACAGCACCCTATCCGTGCAGCTACCTCGCCGGCCACCAGGCCCGCTCGCAGGTCGCCACCCCCAACCACCTGATCAACGCCGACGTCTACTCCGAGCTCGTCCGCTCGGGGTTCCGGCGCAGCGGCATCTTCACCTACCGCCCGCACTGCGACGGCTGCCGCGCCTGCGTGCCGGTGCGCGTGCCGGTCGCCTCGTTCGTGCCCGACCGCAGCCAGCGCCGCGCGCAGAAGAAGCACGCCGACCTGCGCACGCTGGTCGCGCGGCTCGGCTTCGCGCCGGAGCACTACGCGCTGTACCTGCGCTACCAGTCCACGCGCCACGCCGGCGGCGGCATGGACCACGACAGCCGCGAGCAGTACGCGCAGTTCCTGCTGCAGAGCAAGGTCAACACGCGGCTGGTCGAGTTCCGCGACGGCGACGGCACGCTGCGGATGGTGTCGATCATCGACCTGCTCGACGACGGGCTGTCCTCGGTCTACACCTTCTTCGACCCGGACGTGCCGCACGCGAGCTACGGCACCTTCAACGTGCTGTGGCAGATCGCGCAGTGCCGGCACCTCGGCCTGCAGTACCTCTACCTCGGCTACTGGATCGCGCAGAGCCCGAAGATGGCGTACAAGGCGCGCTTCCGCCCGATCGAGCAGCTGGCGGGCGGCCAGTGGCAGCCGCTCGACGCCGACTGATCCGATCCGCCGGGCCGCGCCCGTCGCCGCTCTCCCGCCCGCCTTCGCCGACATGTTCCCGTTCCCGTACGCGCTCGCGCGCCCGCTGCTGTTCGCGATCGACCCGGAGCGCGCGCACGACCTGACGCTCGCCTCGCTCGACGCGCTCGCCGCGACCGGGGCGCTGCGGGTGGCGGCGGGCGCGCGCGTCGACGATCCGGTCGAGCTGCTCGGGCTGCGCCTCGCGAACCGCGTCGGGCTCGCGGCCGGGCTCGACAAGAACGGCGCGCATGTCGACGCGCTCGCGCAGCTGGGCTTCGGCTTCGTCGAGGTCGGCACGGTCACGCCGAAGCCGCAGCCGGGCAACCCGAAGCCGCGGATGTTCCGGCTGCCCGAGGCCGACGCGCTGATCAACCGGATGGGGTTCAACAACCTCGGGCTCGACGCGTTCGTCGCGAACGTGCAGCGGCGCCGCTCGGACCTGCCGCTCGGGCTGAACATCGGCAAGAACGCGGCCACGCCGATCGAGCGCGCGACCGACGACTACGTCGAGGGGCTGCGCCGCGTGTGGCCGCACGCCTCGTACGTGACGGTCAACATCTCGTCGCCGAACACGAAGAACCTGCGCCAGCTGCAGGGCGGCGACGAGCTGTCGGCGATGCTCGCCGCGCTCGGGCGCGAACGCACCGCGCTGCGCCGTTCGACGAAGCGCGAGGTGCCGATGCTGGTGAAGATCGCACCCGACCTCGCCGACGCGCAGGTCGAGGCGATCGCGCGGGTGCTGGTCGAGCAGTCGGTCGACGGCGTGATCGCCACCAACACCACGGTCTCGCGCGACGCGGTGAAGGGCTTGCGGCACGCCGACGAGGCCGGCGGCCTGTCGGGCGCGCCGGTGCGCGCGGCGAGCGACCGCGTGATCCGCGCGCTGCGCGCGCTGCTGCCGTCGCGCTATCCGATCGTGGGCGTCGGCGGGGTGATGTCGGGCGACGACGCGCGCGCGAAGCTCGATGCGGGCGCCGACGTCGTGCAGCTGTACACCGGGCTGGTGTACCGAGGGCCCGCGCTGGTCGGCGAGTGTGCACGCGCGCTGAAGGCGCACGCAGCCGCGGCGCGGCCGGCGGGCAGGCCGACTGCGCCCACGGACTGAGCGCGGGTCGCCCGAGTCGGATGTCCGGTTGCCGGACGTTTCCGCAGAAACGTCCCCTGGCGTGCGCACCGGTCAGTCGGTCCCGACCCGCCCCATCCGCTTCAACGCGGCGTTGAGCCGTACCGGCTCGCCGTGCGGTGTCGCCTCGGCCGCGGTGCGCCAGGCCTCGCGCAGGCCCGCGAGCGCGAGCGGCGCGGCCACGCCCTTGTCGAGCAGCAGCCGCTCCAGCGCGACGAGCCAGTGGCGGTAGTACGTGTCGCCGAGGTCGGGGTCGCCGTCGGCCTGCGCGTCGCGGATCGCCCGCGAGAGGTAGCCGGCCCACTCGGGCCAGTCGAACAGGCCGCGCTGGTGCAGCGCGAGCGTCAGCGCGAAGGCCTGCGCCTGCCAGGGCTCGGCGAACACCGGCCCCTCGGCGTCGCAGGGCAGGCCGGGCACGTCGATGCCGGCGACGCGCGCGCCGGCGCGATCCGCATCGGCGCGCTCGGCCGACTCGCTCGCCGGCTCCGGTCCGCCGTGCCCGGTGGACGCGCCGCTCGGTCCCGGCTCGCCGCTCACGCCGCGGTCGACCCCGCGATCGGCTCGAGGTACGGCTCCCACGCGTCGACGTGCACGCATGCGGCGGTGGTGTCCTCGCCCCAGAGCTCGCGCGCCTCGAAGCGCACGGTGTAGAGCCACTGCGGGCAGGGGTCGCCGTCGCGCGCGTGCGTGTCCGGATAGACGTGCGCGCCGTGCACCGACACCACGGTGCCGACGCGGCCGCGCACGTAGCGCGGCAGCCGGGTGTGGCCGACCGGGTTGAGCACCTTCGCGCGCACCGCGTCGCCGGGTGCGAAGCGCGCCGGGGCGGCGGCCGGCCGCTCGGTCGGCGAGCCGGCGGCGAGCGCGGCCGGCACTGCGTCGGCCGCGAGGCGCCTCGGCAGCGGCGCGCCGGGCACGCGCACGCGGCCGTCGGCGAGCTCCTCTTCGGTGACCAGGCCGCGGTCCTTCAGCAGCCGCAGCACGCCCTCGAACCAGATCTCGTAGTAGGTGCTCGACAGGTAGCGCGTGGGCGTCAGCGACTCGCGCGCGTGGCGCGACGCGTCGAGGTTCCAGGCGCCGCTCGCGCCCATCGCGAGCGTGAGGCCGAACACGCGGCGTTCCCAGTCGTCGTGGAACCAGGCCTCGTCCGCCTCGGGCCGCACCGGCCCGAAGCCCTGCATGCCGCCGAGATCCTGACCGCCGTTCATCGCGCATCCTCCAGCGAGGCCGGGTCGAGCGTCGTGCCCGTGCCGATCATCGAATCGCGGGTGACGAGCCGCGCGAGCGCGTCCTCGCTCCAGCCGTCGGTGCCGGCGGGCCGCATCGGCACGACGAGGTAGCGCAGCTCGGCGGTCGAGTCGAAGACGCGCAGCTCCACGTCGTCGGGTACGGTCGTGCCGAAATCGGCGAGCACGCCGCGCGGGTCGATGACCGCGCGCGAGCGGTACGGCGCGGACTTGTACCAGACCGGCGGCAGCCCGAGCACCGGCCACGGGTAGCACGAGCACAGGGTGCAGACGACGAGGTGGCGCACGCCCGGCGCGTCGAACAGCGCGACCATGTGCTCGCCCTGCCGACCGCTGTAGCCGAGCTCCGCGATCGCGGCGGTCGCGTCGACGCGCAGCCGCTCGCGGTAGGCCTCGTCGGCCCACGCCTTCGCGACGACGCGCGCGCCGTTGTGCGGGCCGACCTTGTGCTCGTAGGTCTCGACCAGCGCGTCGAGCGCGGCCGGGTCGACCCAGCCCTTGTCGACCAGCAGGGTCTCGAGCGCGCGCACGCGCAGATCCATCTCGGACAGGGTGCTGCCGTGGGGGTGGTTGCCGGACACGATGGGGGGCCTCCTCGCTGCGGCGATCTTCGCACATAGAATCGCGCGATGGCCGAGATCGTGCTCGCGACGCTGAACGCCCGCTGGACCCACGCGTCGATGGGGCTGCGCTGCCTGATGGCGAACCTCGGGGCGCTGCAGGCCCGCGCCCGGATCGAGGAGGCGACGATCGCGACGCCGCTCGACGAGGTGGTCGCGCGGCTGCTCGCCGGCTCGCCGCGGATGATCGGGCTCGGCGTCTACATCTGGAACGTCGAGCGCACGACCGAGCTGGTGCGCCGGCTGCGCGCCGCGGCGCCTGCGGTGAAGCTCGTGCTCGGCGGCCCCGAGGTCAGCCACGAGACCGACGCGCAGGAGATCGTCCGGCTCGCCGACCACGTCGTCACCGGCTCGGGCGAGCTCGCGTTCGCGACGCTCGCGCGACAACTGCTCGACGGCCCGCGTCCGCTGCAGAAGGTCGTGCACGGCGGCCAGCCCGCGCTCGCCGACCTCGCCCTGCCCTACGACCTCTACACCGACGCGGACCTCGCGCACCGGCACCTCTACGTCGAGGCCTCGCGCGGCTGCCCGTTCAAGTGCGAGTTCTGCCTGTCGGCCTTGGACAGGACCGCATGGCCGTTCGAGCTGCGGCGCGTGCTCGACGCGCTCGCGTCGCTGCACGCCCGCGGCGCGCGGCGCTTCCGCTTCGTCGACCGCACCTTCAACCTGAAGGCCGCGACCGGCCGCGCGATCCTCGACTTCTTCCTCGCGCGGATCGAGGCCGCGCCCGACGAGCCGCTCTTCGTGCACTTCGAGCTGGTGCCCGACCACCTGCCGGACGCGCTGAAGGAGGCGATCGTGCGCTTCCCCGCGGGCGCGCTGCAGTTCGAGATCGGCATCCAGACCTGGAACCCCGCGGTGCAGGCGCGGATCTCGCGCAGGCAGGACGACGAGAAGGCCGAGGCGAACCTGCGCTGGCTGCGCGAGCACACGTCGGCGCACCTGCACGTCGACCTGATCGCCGGGCTGCCCGGCGAGGACCTCGCGAGCTTCGGCGCGGGCTTCGACCGGCTGGTCGCGCTGCGGCCGCACGAGATCCAGGTCGGGATCCTGAAGCGGCTGCGCGGCGCGCCGATCGCGCGGCACGCCGAGGCGTTCGGGATGCGGTTCGCCGAGCGCGCGCCGTACGAGGTGATCGAGACCTCGACGCTCGGGGCCGACGAGGTCGCGCGCATCGCGCGGTTCGCGCGCTACTGGGACCTGGTCGGCAACTCGGGGCGCTTCCCGCGCACGCTGCCGGCGCTGCTCGGCGACGCCCCGTTCACGCGCTTCATGGCGCTGTCGGACTGGCTCTGGGCCCGCACCGGCGCGACGCACCGGCTGTCTCACGAGGCGGTCGCGGACGCGCTGCTCGCGTGGCGCATCGAGGTCGACGGCGCGTCGCACGACGAGGCCGTCGCCACGCTTGCCGACGACTACGCGGCGAGCGGCGCGCGCGGGCGGCCCGCGTTCATGGCGCGCGGCCTCGCGGGCGGGCGGCGCGCGGCCCCCAGCCGGCAGGCACGGCACGCCGACACGGCCGAGGGCACCGCCCTCAGTGCCGCTGCTTCGCCCACCGCTCCTTGAACGTCGGCCCGCTCGGCGCGGGCATGTCGCGCGTCGCGGTCCAGCCGCCTCCGAGCGGCAGGCTGCGGATGCGGCCGCCGTCGCGCCCGAGCCGCGCCAGCACCCACGCGCCCATCTTCGCGAGCGGCCGATAGAGCGCCGGGCGCTTCGCGGCGAACGCCCATGCGGCGAGGCCCGCGCGCTCGCGCCACGGCCGCAGCCCGCGCTCGACCTGCTTCTCGCGCAGCTTCCTCAGCAGGTCGGGCAACGGGATCTTCATCGGGCAGACCACGTGGCACTCGCCGCACAGCGTCGCGGCCTGCGGCAGGTCGAGCGCCTTCTCGATGCCGACGTACGACGGCGTCAGCACCGACCCCATCGGCCCCGGATACACCCAGCCGTAGGTGTGCCCGCCGATCTTCTGGTAGACCGGGCAGTGGTTCATGCACGCGCCGCAGCGGATGCAGCGCAGCATGTCCTGGAACTCGCCGCCGAGCAGCCCGGTGCGGCCGCCGTCGACGAGCACGAAGTACATGTGCTCCGGGCCGTCCTGCTCGCCCGGCGCACGCGGGCCGGTGAGGATCGAGAAGTAGTTCGAGATCGACTGGCCGGTGGCCGAGCGCGGCAGCAGGCGCGCGACGGTGGCGAGGTCCTCGAGCGTCGGCAGCACCTTCTCGATACCGGTGACCACCACGTGGACCTTCGGGGGCAGCACGGTGCACATGCCCTCGTTGCCCTCGTTCGTGAACACGGCCACCGAGCCGGTCTCGGCGACCAGGAAGTTGCCGCCCGAGACGCCCATGTCCGACGACAGGAAGTGCGGCCGCAGGAACTCGCGCGCCTCGCGGGTCATCTGCGGGATGTCGGTCAGGCGCGGGCGCTGGTGGACCTTCGCGAACAGGTCCGACACCTCGTCCTTCGACTTGTGAACGACCGGCGCGACGATGTGCGACGGTGGCTCGTTGTCGTTGATCTGCAGGATGTACTCGCCGAGGTCGGTCTCGACGACCTTGACGCCCGCCGCCTCGAGGTGGCGGTTGAGCGCCATCTCCTCGGACACCATCGACTTCGACTTGGTGACCTTGCGGACCTCGTGGCGCCTGGCGATCTCGACGACGAGCCGCGAGGCCTCCTCGGGCGTCTCGGCCCACAGCACGGTCGCGCCGCGCGCGGTGGCCTCCTGCTCGAAGCGCTCGAGCCAGACGTCGAGGTTCGCGAGCGCGCGGTTGCGCCGCTCGACCGCCTCGTCGCGCGTGGCCTCGAAGTCGTCGAGCTCCGCGATCGCGTTGGTGCGGCCGACCGTCCAGCGCTGCGACAGGATCTTGAGGTTCTGCTGCAGGCGCACGTCGGCGAGCTTCTGCCCGGCGCGCGCCTTGAAGTGCATCGACTGGACCTGCATCATGCCTCCTTCGCGGCCGGCGCCGCGGCGGCGGTAGAGTCCGCCGCGGTCGACGCGGCCGGCGCCGGCGCGACCGCGGGCTGCACCGACGCCGGATTCGCGGCCGCCACCGACGACGGCGCGCCCGGTACCGCGTCGCCGGCGAGCACCTGCGCGACGTGCAGCACGCGCGTCGTCGTGTCGCCGGTGCGGCGCAGCCGCCCCTCGATGTTCAGCATGCAGCCGAGGTCGCCGAGTACGACGCAGGGCGCGCCGCTCGCCTTGATGCGGTCGATCTTCTCGTCGACGATCGACGTCGAGATGTCGCCGTACTTGACCGCGAAGGTGCCGCCGAAACCACAGCAGGCGCGCGCGTCCTTCATCTCGACCAGCTTGACGCCCGGCTGCAGCCGGAGCAGCGCCCGCGGCTGCGCCTGCACGCCGAGCTCGCGCAGCCCGCTGCAGGAGTCGTGGTAGGTGACCTCGCCCTCGAAGCGGCCGGGGAGCTTCTTCAACCCGATCACGTCGTGCAGGAACGAGCTCAGCTCCCAGGTCTTCGCCGCGAGCCCGGCGACGCGCACGCTCAGGTCGGGATCGTCGGCGAACAGCGCCGGATAGTGCGTGCGGATCATCCCGCCGCACGAGCCCGAGGGCACGACCACGTAGTCGTACTTCTCGAACTCGTCGAGCACCTTGCGCGCGAGCGCACGCGCGGACGGGGTATCGCCCGAGTTGTAGCCGGGCTGGCCGCAGCAGGTCTGGGCCATCGGCACCTCGACCGCGCAGCCGCCGGCCTCCAGCAGCGCGACGGCCGCCTCGGCGATCTCCGGTCGCATCACGTCGACCAGGCAGGTGATGAAGAATCCGACTCTCAAGCGACGCCTCCTCAGGTCCGCGATCATCGCATCCGCCGGCGGCCGCCTGGCGGATCCGACCTCGACAGCGATTCCACGCCTTGATATAACGTACCACCATCCACGATACGGATCGCGCCCCGCTCGACGGAGCACGGCCTCCCTCACCCCGACGATGGCCCGCAGGCACGACGAAGACGGCGGCGACACCGAAGGCGGCAGCCGCACCGCGATCCAGGTGATCGACCGCCTGGTCTCGCTGCTGGACGCGCTCGCCGAGCAGCCCGAGGCGGTCAGCCTGAAGGCGCTGTCGCTGCGCACCGGCCTTCACCCGTCGACCGCGCACAGGATCCTGAACGACCTGGTGTCCGCGCGCCTCGTCGACCGCTCCGAGCCCGGTGCCTACCAGCTCGGCATCCGGCTGCTGGAGCTCGGGAACCTGGTGAAGGCGCGCCTGAACGTGCGCGACGCCGCGCTCGGACCGATGCGCGAGCTGCATCGGCTCACGCACCAGCCGGTCAACCTCTCGATCCGGCAGGGCGACGAGATCGTCTACATCGAGCGCGCGGTGTCCGAGCGCAGCGGCATGCAGGTGGTCCGCGCGGTCGGCGGCCGCGCGCCGCTGCACCTGACCTCGGTCGGCAAGCTGTTCCTCGCGGCCGACGATCCGCGCAACGTCCGCGCCTACGGGACCCGCACGGGGCTCGCCGGCCACACGCGCAACAGCATCACCGAGCCCGCGAAGCTCGAGCGCGAGCTGGCGCTGGTGCGCGCCCGCGGGTACGCACGCGACAACGAGGAACTTGAGCTCGGCGTGCGCTGCATCGCGGCGGGCATCCGCGACGATGCGGGCAAGCTGGTCGCGGGGTTGTCGATCTCGGCGCCGTCGGACTTCCTGCAGGACGACTGGATCGACCTGCTGTGCCGCACCGCCGGGCAGATCTCGGCGGCGATCGGCTTCGACCCCGAACAGTAGCTCAGGAGCGGGTGTCGGCCACCGTGCGGACGGTGCGCGGCTGCTCCTCGACCCAACGGCGCAGCCGCTGGGCGTCCGCGAAGCGCGACTGCGCGCCGGCCGCGTCGAGCAGCACCAGGATCACCGGACGGCCGTCGATGCGCGCCTGCATCACCAGGCACTTGCCGGCCTCGGAGATGAAGCCCGTCTTCTGCATGCCGATCGCCCAGTTCGGGTCGTCGACCAGGCGGTTGGTGCTGCGGAACGTGACCTGGCGGTAGCCGGTGTCGACGGTCAGGTCGGTCGCGGTCGACCAGGCACGGATCGCGGGGTAGCCGTGCGCGGCACGCACCATCCGGGCGAGGTCGCGGGCATTCGAGACGTTGTTGCCGGACAGGCCGGTCGGGTCGGCGAAGCGGCTGTCGGTCATGCCGATCGCCTGCGCCTTGGCGTTCATCGCGGTGACGAAGGCCGGCACGCCCCCGGGGTAGTGGCGGCCGAGCGCGTGCGCCGCGCGGTTCTCGGAGGACATCAGCGAGAGCTGCATCATCTCGGCGCGCGACAGCTTCGAGCCGATCGGCAGCCGCGAGCCGCTGTGACGCTCCGTGTCGCGGTCGGCCTCGGCGATGTCGAGCAGCTCGTGCATCGGCAGGCCGGCGTCGAGCACCACCATCGCGGTCATCACCTTGGTGATCGACGCGATCGGCAGCACGGCGTCCGGGTTCTTCTCGTACAGGGTCTCGCCGGTCTGCTGGTCGATCACCATCGCGACCGACGAGCGCAGGTCGAGCGGATCGTCGACCAGGTGCAGGCCGATCGCGTTGCCGATCGACAGGCGCGGCGGCTCGATCGCACGCGGCGCGTACGAGGCGCGGATCAGCTTGCCGTCGCGGGCGGCGCGCTCGGCCCGCAGCGGGGTCCTCAGCGCCTTCGCCGGGCGCGCGCCCTTCTCGACGGCCGCCTGCTTGCGCACCGTGGTCGGCGAGACGGTCCGGGGCAGCGTCCCCTTGCGCACCGTCGGTGCGCCGACGACCTTCTTCGACGCGGCGGCCTGCGGGGCGGACTTCGGAGGGACGGCCTTGCGGGCCGGCGACCGGTCGGCGGCGGCCGATTGCAGCGGAAGCTGGAGGAGGAGCAGTCCGGTTGCGAGGGCCAACGTGCGGCGCCAGCGGGCGCCAGAGTTCACCGGACTCATCGACTCACACTCCCACGGAACGGGCGCGAAGTTTAGCAAACGAGAGGGGCCGCCGAACCGGAAAAGCCACTCGGGAGAATCACTTGGCGCCAAAACCCAACAAGTCGCATCAACTTCCTGACGGACGGCGGACGGGGCCGGAGAGAATGCCGCATGCGAGTCTTCCAGATCGAAGGCGGGTGGGGGTTCGACCACCTGCGGCTGTCCACCCGGCCCGACCCGAGGCCGGGCCCCGGGCAGGTGCTGCTGCGGATGAAGGCCGCGTCGCTGAACTACCGCGACCTGGTCGTGCCGGACCGAGGCTACGGCCAGTACACCGGCACGCTGCCGCTGATCCCGATCTCCGACGGGGTCGGCGAGGTGGTCGAGGTCGGCGCCGACACGAGCCGCGTGAAGGTGGGCGACCGTGTCTGCCCGGTGTTCATGCAGCGCTGGATCGGCGGCGAGCTGAACCTCGAGCGGATCACCGGCTCGCTCGGTGGCCCGATCGACGGGGTCATGGCCGACTTCATGGTGCTGCCCGAGGACGGCGTGTCGATCGTGCCGGCCCACCTGACCGACGAGCAGGCGGCCACCCTGCCCTGCGCCGCGCTGACCGCCTGGAGTGCGCTGGTCACGGAAGGTCGGCTGCGCGCCGGCGACCGGCTGCTCGTGCAGGGTACCGGGGGCGTGGCGCTGTTCGCGCTGCAGTTCGCGAAGCTCGCCGGCGCGCACGTGACGGTGATCTCTTCGAGCGACGACAAGCTTGCCCGCGCGAAGGCGCTCGGCGCCGACGCCGGGATCAACTACGTCGCCGAGCCCGAGTGGGCGAAGGCGAGCCGCGCGATCACCGGCGGCGCGGGCTTCGACCACATCCTCGAACTCGGCGGCGAGCGCACGCTGCCGCAGTCGCTGCGCTGCATCCGCCCGGGCGGCACGATCTCGATGATCGGCGTGCTGTCCGGGGGCACCATGAGCGCCTCGCTCGGGCTCGTCGTCACCCGCCAGGTGCGGCTGCAGGGCATCACGGTCGGCTCGCGCGACGGCTTCGAGGCGATGCTGCGCGCGATCGGGCAGCACCGCCTGGAGCCGGTGGTCGACCGGGTCTTCGGGTTCGAGCAGCTGAAGGACGCGATGGCGCACCTGAAGGCCGGCTCGCACTTCGGCAAGGTCTGCATCCGGCACTGAGCCGGACGCGGCCTCAGGCGCCGGCGACGCGCAGCGGCTCGAGCGCAGCGCGCAGCGGCACGGGCAGCGGCACGGGGCGACGCGACAGGCGATCGACGTAGACGTGGACGAAGTGGCCCTGCCCGGCGGCGAACTCGTCGTCGTTCGCGAAGAGCCCGATCTCGTAGCGCACGCTGCTCGAGCCGACGTGGGCGACCCGCAGCCCCGCGTGCACGGTGTCCGGGAAGCTCACCGGCGCGAAGTACCGGCAGGCGGTCTCGACGACCAGCCCGATCGCCTCGCCGGACGCGACGTCGAGCGCGCCGGCCTCGATCAGGTAGCGGTTCACGACCGTGTCGAAGTACTGGTAGTACACGACGTTGTTCACGTGCCCGTACTGGTCGTTGTCGGCCCAGCGGGTGGTGATCGGCAGGACGTGGCGGTAGGCGGTGCGGCGCTCGGGGGCGGGACGGGCGGTGCTCAACGGACGGGCTCCTGGAGGGCGAGCGCGCGTGCGGGCCCCGGGGCGGCCGCTCGTGCGCGGCCGGATGGTACGCGATGCGCGCTCACCGCCGCACGGCCAGCCCGACCCCGACCGCGACCAGCGCCATCCCGACCGCCGCACGCATGCCGAAGGGCTCGTCGAACAGCAGCCAGGCCTGCAGCGCGGTGACCGGCGGCACCAGATAGAACAGGCTCGCGACGCGGGTCGCCGAGCCGCGCCGGTTCAGCAGGTACATCAGGAACACGCCGCCGATCGAGAGCGCGAACACCGACCAGGCGAGCGCGAACGCGAGCGGTGCGCCCCAGTCCCAGCGCGCGCCGGGCTCGAGCACCGCAGCGAGCGGCGCGGTCGCGGCGAACGCCGCCGCGTACTGCACGAACGAGCCGGTGCGCAGGTCGAAGGACGGCGCGTGCCGCCGCTGGTACAGCGTGCCCGCGGTGATCGCGACGAGGCCGAGCGCGGCGAGCGCGATGCTCGACGGCGCGAGCCCCTCGGTGCCGATGCGGTGCGCGACGACCAGCGCGACGCCGCCTAAGCCGAGTGCGAGGCCGAGCCAGCGCCGCACGCCGATCCGCTCGGTGCCGAGCGCCATCCAGATCGCGGTGAGCACCGGCTGCAGGTTGACGATCAGCGCGACGACGCCCGCGCTCATGCCGGCCGCGACCGCGGCCCAGACGCCGGCGAGGTACGCCGCGTGGATCATCAGCCCCGCGACCGCGAGGTGGCCCGCGGTCCGACGGTCGGGCCAGGGCGCGCGGGCGAGCAGGATCAGTGGCGCGAGCGCGACGAGCGTCATCGCGAAGCGCAGCGCGAGGAAGCCGAGCGGCGGCGCGTGAGGCATCGCGAGTCGCGCGACGACGAAGCCGGTCGCCCACAACACGACGAAGAGCGCCGGCGCGACGGTGCCGAGGCCGCCGTCGGCGGACGCGCCCGCAGGCCGCGGCGCGTCGCTCATCGGCGGGCCGCAGCGCGTCGGGTCACGACGCGGCCACCCGCGGGTCCGCGCGGCCCGCGCCGGCGCGCGCGTGCGCGAGCGCCTCGCGCACCGTGCCGAAGTGGATCTCGACGATGCGCTCGATCTCGGGGCAGTAGCCGCCGCCCATCGCGACCGCGACCGGCAGGGCGCGCTCGCGGGCGAACGCGAACACGCGCCGGTCGCGTTCGGCGAGCCCCTCGATCGACAGCGACAGCCGGCCGAGCCGGTCGCCCTCGTACGGATCGGCGCCGGCGAGATAGATCACGAAGTCCGGCTCGAAGCGCTCGGCGAGCGCACGCAGCGCGCCGTCGAGCGCGTCGAGGTAGGCCGCGTCGCCGGTGCCGTCGGGCAGGTCCACGTCGAGGTCGCCGTCGCAGCGGTGCCGGAACGGAAAGTTGCGCGCACCGTGGATCGACAGCGTGAACACCGACGCGTCGTGACGCAGGATCTCGGCAGTGCCGTTGCCCTGGTGGACGTCGAGGTCGACGATCGCGACGCGCCGGGCGCGCCGCTCGGCCTGCATCAGCCGCGCGGCGACCGCGACGTCGTTCAGGCAGCAAAAGCCCTCGCCCCGCGCCGGGCCCGCGTGGTGCGTGCCGCCGGCGAGATTCGCGGCCGCGCCGTCCTCGAGCGCGGCGCGGCACGCGGCGAGCGTGGCGCCGACCGAGCGCCGCGAGCGCTCGACCATCGCCGGCGACCAGGGAAAGCCGATCGCGCGCTGCTCGGCCTCGGTCAGCCGGCCGAGACTCAGCCGCTCGATCCAGTCGGGCGCGTGCCCGAGTGCGAGCACGCCGTCGGTCGCGGCCTCGGGCTCGTGCAGCGAGACCTGCGGCAGCTCGTGCTCGATGCGCTCGCGCAGCCGCCGGTACTTCGCCATCGGGAAGCGGTGCCCCTCGGGCAGGGGTAGCACGAAGCGGTCGCTGTAGTACGCCTTCACCGGGCCAGGATAGCATCGTGCTGCAGCGCACAAAAATAGCGCTTGACATTGTCCTGAACGACCCTATAATTCGCTGTGTTGCAGCGCACAACGCTGCGTCGACAACCGCGAAGGCCCCTGCAAGCGGTTGATTTTCAAAATCAATTTTCCTGCCGAGGTCGATATGTTCACCACTCCCGATCAGATGGTTGCGATGCACAAGGCCGCGCTCGAGTCGTTCCAGGCGGTGGCCGCCAAGTCGTTCGAGGCCCTCGAGAAGCTGGCCGAGCTGAACCTGGCTGCCACGAAGACCACGATGGAAGAGTCCGCCGAGCAGTTCAAGGCGCTGCTCGAGGTCAAGGACGTGAAGGCGCTCGCCGACTTCGCCGCCGGCTCGGCTCAGCCGACCGCCGAGAAGATGACCGCGTACACGAAGCACGTGTACGAGATCACCAGCGACACCGGCTCGGAGATCGCGAAGCTGATCGAGAAGCAGTTCGCCGACAGCAACCGCCAGATGCACGCCGCGATCGACGCGATGGCCAAGAACGCGCCGGCCGGCAGCGAAGGCATCGTGACGTTCATGAAGTCGGCGGTCTCGGCGGCCAACACCGCCTACGACCAGGTCAACAAGGCGACCAAGCAGGTCGTCGAGCTCGCCGAGGCGAACATCGTCGCCGCGAGCAAGACCGCGACCAACGGCGCGACCCGCGCGAAGAAGGCTGCCTGATCAGCGTCGCCTCGGGGCGAACGCGGCGCGCCACGCCGTATCGCCCGTCGATCTCCTAGGGCGTCGCCGCCTCTCCTCCTCCTCGCGTCGCGAGCGACGACCCAGGCCCGGGCCGCAGCGCGGACCCGGGCCTTTCCCTTTCCGCGGGCCGCTCCGCGCGAGCGGGTCAGCCGATCGTGCCGCCGAGCGCGAGCACGCCCGCGCGCAGCCGCTCGAACGCGGGCTCGACCTGTGCGGCCTCGCCCTTGGCGCCGAGCTCGATGTGGCGCCGCGTGCCGCCCTCGCCCACCGACGGCAGGCTGTAGACCTTGATGCCGCCGAACTCGCGCTCGACCGCCTCCATCAGCGGCGTCAGTGTCGACTCGGCGAGCTCGTAGACCAGCATCGAGCGGTCGCCCCGCGCCTGGCTGTGGAACAGGTCGCGATAGTGCGTGTCGAGCGCCCACTCGATCATCGGCCAGGCCATCACCGGGAAACCCGGCACGAACCAGTGCTGGCGGACCTTGAAGCCCGGGATCCTGTTGAACGGATTCGGGACGATCTGCGCACCCTGCGGGAACTCGCCCATCCTCAGCCGCTGGCGGTTCTCGGGCGCGGCCATGTCGGCGGCGGCCTTGCCCTCGCGCGCCATCTCCATCGTCCGCACGGTGATCAGCCGCTCGGCCTCCGGGTGCAGCGCGAGCGGCACGCCGAGCGCCGCCGCCGCAGCCTGGCGCGTGTGGTCGTCCGGTGTCGCGCCGATGCCGCCGCAGCAGAACACCACGTCGTGCCCCGCCAGCGTCTCGCGCAGCGTCGCGACCAGCCGCTCCCGGTCGTCGCCGAGGTAGCGCGCCCACGACAGCTGCAGCCCGCGCGCGCCGAGCAGCTCGACGACCTTCGCGAAGTGCTTGTCCTGCCGCTTGCCCGACAGGATCTCGTCGCCGACGATGATCAGCCCGAAGTTCACCATGCCATGCGTCTCCGTCATGCGCGGCCGAACCACCGGCCGATCGCCTTCGATTGCTGCGACCAGAAGCCCCGCCCGTAGTCGCGGCCGTCGAGCTGGTCGCGGATGCCGGTCGGCACGAAGCCCGGGCGCCAGTCGGCGGTGCCGAACAGCACGTCCCAGACCGGGAACAGCACCGCGAAGTTCACGCCGCGCGCCGCGCCCTCGTGGCCGTAGCCGATCGCATGGTGCAGCCGGTGGAAGCTCGGGCTGACCAGCACCGCCTCGAGCGGGCCGGGCCAGCGCCAGCGCAGGTTCGCGTGCTGCACGCTCTGCAGCACCCGCGAGGCGATCAGCAGCGCGACGAACTGCCCCGGCTCCGCACCGAACGCGACCGCGACCAGCGCCATCGCGACGTCGCGGATCAGGTCGTCGAGCAGGTGGTTGCGCTGGTCGCTCCAGAACGTCATCTGCCGCTGGCTGTGGTGGACCGCGTGCAGCGACCACCACCACTCGAAGCGGTGCTGCCAGCGGTGCAGCCAGTAGTCGACGAAGTCGAACAGCACCAGGTAGATCGCGAAGCTGACCAGCGGCAGGTCGGTGACGCCCGGCCAGATCTGGTCGACGTTGATCCGCGAGAAGCCGATCAGGCGCAGTTCGCCCTCGAGCCAGTCGAGCAGCGGCGTGAGCAGCGCGAACACCACGAGCGCGAAGCCGCCGAGCCGGTGCAGCAGCGTGTAGAGCACGTCGGTGCGCACCGCCGCGCGGTCGACGACCGGCTCGGCCGGCCAGCGGCGCTCGAGCGCACCGAGCACGATCGCGAGCACGACCACCTCGATCGCGCCGAGCACCACCCACTCGGTGAAATCGAACAGCTCCTCGCCGTAGCGCATCCAGCCGAACGCGAACAGCACCGGCTGCACGACGCCCTCGAAGAGGCCGCGCTGCAGCCACGCGACGAGCTCCGAGAGCCAGCCGATCGGGTCCATCCTGCCCGCCTCAGCGCCGGTGATCGGGATGCTCGCGCATCGTCGCGAAGCACAGGCCCTTCGCCTTGAGGCCCGCGATGAGCGGGTCGAGCGTCGGCGCCCACGGATCCTTGCGCGACCAGATGCCGAGGTGCGCCATCAGGATGTCGCCGCCCCGGATCGTCGCGAGCGCCTGCCGGAGCAGCGCGTCGTTCGGGAACTTCTCCGACGGCAGCTCGTCGCCCAGGAAGCCGGCCGGCGCCCAGTGCACGTGGGCGTAGCCGCAGGCCTTCGCGGCGGCCATCGCCTGCGGCGGCGCCTTGCCGCCCGGCGCGCGCCACACCGGGTCGAGCCTGCGGCCGGTGACCGCCTCGAAGCGCGCGCCGACCCGGTCGAGCTCGCGGCACAGCGCCTTGCCGTCCCACTGCAGGGTACGGCCCGCGTCGGCTCCGAATTGCGGTCGCACGACGAGCGCGCCGTCGGCCGAGACGCCGCGGAAGTACACGTGATCGAAGGTGTGGTTGCCGAACGCATGACCTTCGGCGACGCGCGCGCGCCAGTACGCGGCCCAGCGGTCGTCGAGCGAGAAGTCGCCCTCCGGGGTCTTCTCGTTCGCGAGGAAGAACGTGGCCTTCACGTCGTGCTTGCGCAGGATGCCGGCGATCCGCTCGGCGTCGCGCATGTTGCCGGTGTCGAGCGTCAGGTAGACGGTGCCCGCGGGGCACGATGCGGCCGGCGCGGGCGCCGGCGCCAGCGCGACGCCCAGCCCGGACGCGAGCGCGGCGAACGCGGCCGCACGCGGGCCGCCGCGCGGCGGGCGCCCGGGCCTGGTCACAGCAGCGGCGCCCGGTTGTGCAGGTAGATGCCGTGAGGCGAGCGGCCGACCGGCACGGTGCGCACGACCTTCCGGCTCGCCATGTCGACGATCGAGACCTGCTTCGCGAAGCGCGAGGTGACCCACAGCAGCTTGCCCTCGGCGGTCAGCTCCATGCAGTCGGGGCCGCCCGGCACCGGGATCTGGCCGACGACCTTCTGCTCCTTCATGTCGAGGATCGAGACGGTGTTGTCGACGCGGTTGCTGACCAGCAGGTGGCGCTTGTCGCCCATGCCGCGGAAATTGTGCGCGCCGCGGCCGGTGCGGATCTTGTTGATCGTCGCGCGCCTGGCGATGTCGACGACTTCGACGTAGTCCTGGCCCATGATGCCCACGTACAGCAGCTTCTGGTCGGGCGACACCACGATGCCCGCCGGCTGCTTGCCGACCTTGAGCTTCCAGGCGACCGTCTGCGACGGCACGTCGACCGCGGCGATCTCGTCGCTGTCCTGCAGGGTCACGTACGCGAAGCGGCTGTCGTCGGAGAACCAGAGGTGGCTCGGCGCCTTCGGCAGCGGGATCTGCTTCACCAGCTTCTTGTCCTTGCCGTCCCACGAATACACGTCGACGCGGTCGAGTCGCAGCGCTGCGGTCACGAACCACTTGTTGTCCGGCGAGAACGCGAGCTGGTACGGGTCGTCGATGTTGCGCAGCCGGCCGAGCACCTTGCCGGTGATCGGGTCGAGGAAGTGCAGGTCGTTGCTGACCGCGTTCGCGACGATCAGTGTCTTGTTGTCGGGCATCGGGTACAGATGGTGCGGCTCCTTGCCGACGTCGACGCGGCCCACCTCCTGGAATGTCGTCTGGTCGATCAGCGACACCGACGCGTCGCGCGAGTTCAGCACGATCGCGACCTGCGCCTCGGCGATCGAAGGCAGCGCGACCGAAGGAATCGTGACCGCCGCCGCGAGGGCGGCCGTGGCACGGTGGAACGAACGACGCGAAGGCTTCATGTGATGGTGTCCTCGGGATCCTAGCGGATCGATTCCCAGACCTTCTGGAGCCGCTTGACCGACACCGGCATCGGCGTGCGCAGCTCCTGGGCGAACAGCGAGACGCGAAGCTCCTCGAGGAGCCAGCGGAACTCCTCGAGCCGCGGATCGCGGCGGCCCTTGAGCGCGGCCTGCGCTCGGTCGAAATTCTGAAGCATCGGGGCGATCTCGGCCAACCTGTGGGCATCCCGGGTCGGGTCGGCGCGCAGTTTGTCCAGACGGGCGGACGCGGCCTTCAGGTAGCGCGCCACGTGCGGCAGCCGCGCCGCGTCGGTCGAGGACACGAACCCCTTCGGCAGCAGCCCGGCGACCTGCCGGGCCACGTCGGCCGCCGCCTGCGGGAAGCCCTTCGCGCCGGCGAGCTTCTTCTGCAGCGTCGCGTGCTCGGCGAGCAGGGTGGCGAGCGTGCGCGCGAGTTCCTGGCCGACCAGCGCGAGCCGCGGCCGCGCCTCGGCGACGCGCGCCTCGAACGCGGCACGGTCCGCGGGCAGCGGCTCGCCGAGGCAGGCGCGCTCGATCACCGCAGCGACCAGCTCGCGCTTCAGGTCCTCCCCGGTGCCGAATGGCATGTACAGCATCGCGAGGCGCTGCGCGTCGGGCAGGTTCTTCTCGAGCCACTTCAGCGGCTCGCGCAGCGCGATCGCGAACAGGCGCCGCAGCCCGGCGCGGTGCTCGCGCTGCGCCTGCTCGGTCTCGTCGAAGACGCGCAGCTCGATCGCATCGCCCCGGTCGACCAGCGCCGGGAAACCGATCAGCGTCTCGTCGCCGCGCGGGCCGACGCCGGCCAGCTCGAGCAGCTCCGGCAGCGGGCCGAACGACCAGTCGACGAAGCGCTCGCCGGCGCGGCGCGCGGCGGACGAGGCGACGCCCGCGGCGCGGCCTGCGGACGGGGCATCGTCGACCACGCCGGCCGTACCTCGCGAGCCCGCCGGCGAGGCCGACGGCCGTGCGTCTCGCGCGTCGGAGACCGAGGCCGGATCGGGCGCCCCCGCCCGCACCCCCGCGGCCCGCAGCGCCGCCTGGAAGCTGCCCTGCGCGCTCGCGCCGAGCTGCGCGCGCAGCTGGGCGAGCTTGCGCGAGGCCGCAAGGAAGCGGCCGTGCTCGTCGACGACCCGGAAGTTCATGAAGAGGTGCGGCGCCAGCGTCTCGAGCCGGAAGTCGGTCGCCGCGACGCGCGTGCCGCCGTGCTCGCGCAGGTCCTCGATGAGCGCGTCGACCAGCGGCCGCGCGGCGCCCGCCTCGCCCGCGCGGGCGACGAACTCCGCGGCCCGCGCGTCCAACGGCAGCAGGTGGCGGCGATGCTTCTGCGGCAGCGACTTCAGCAGCGCGGCGACCTTGTCGGCGAGCATCCCCGGCACGAGCCACTCGGCACGGACCGCATCGACCTGGTTGAGCGCGTAGAGCGGCACCTGCAGCGTCACGCCGTCGTCGTCCGCGCCCGGGTCGAAGTGGTAGGTGGCGTCGAAGCCGACGCCGCGCATCTCGACGCGACGGGGGAAATTGCGGTGATCGACGCCCTCGGCGTCCTTGCGCATCAGCTGCTCGCGCGACAGCTTCAGCAGCTCCGGCTTCTCGCGGCTCGCCGCGCGCCACCACCGCTCGAGCTGCTGGCCGCTGGTCACGTCGGCGGGCACCTGAGCGTCGAACCAGTCGAAGAGGAAGCCCTCGTCGACCAGCAGGTCCGGCCGGCGCATCTTCGCCTCGAGCTGCTCGACCTCGGCGACCACCCTGCGGTTGTGGCGGAAGAACGCGCACTCGCTGTCCCAGTCGCCGGCGACCAGCGCTTCGCGGATCAGCAGCTCGCGCGCGAGCCGCGGGTCGATCGACGCGTAGTGCGCGCGCCGCTGCGAGTAGACCGTGAGCCCGTACAGCGTGCCGCGCTCGAGCGCGACCACCTGGCCGGCCTTCTTCTCCCAGTGCGGCTCGCTCCACGCGCGGCGGATCAGGTGCGGGGCGGCCTGCTCGACCCAGGACGGCTCGATCCGGGCGACCGTCCGCGCGTAGAGCTTGCCGGTGTCGACCATCTCCGCGGCCATCACCCAGCGCGCCCCGGCCGAGCCCTCGGCCTTCTCGCCCGCGCGGGCGGCGTCGGCGGCCTGCTGCTGGCGCGCCGAGCTGCGCTTCGAGAGCCCCGATCCCGGATGCAGCCAGAACTTCGTCGCGTGGGTGCCGAAGTACCAGGGCTCGTCGGGCGAGCGGGTGCCGAGGTTGCCGAGCAGCCCGGCGAGCAGCGCGCGGTGCAGCGGCTCGTAGGGCGCGGGCGCCTCGTTCGGCACCCAGTGCAGCTCGGCCACCGCCTCGGACAGTTGCCCGTGCACGTCGGCCCACTCGCGCAGCGTACGCACCGACAGGAACTCGCGCTCCAGCCGCGACGCGAACGCGCGGTTCGACTCGCCCGCCCCCTTGCCCGCGCGGACGTGATCCCAGAGCTTCACCAGCGAGGCGAAGTCGGAGCGCGGGTCGACGAAGCGCGCGTGCGCCTGGTCGGCCGCCTGCTGCCGATCGGGCGGGCGCTCGCGCGGATCCTGCACAGACAGCGCCGAGGCGACGACCAGCGCCTCGCGCAGGCAGCCCCGCTCGCGCGCGGCGAGCAGCATCCGGCCGATCCTCGGGTCGACCGGCAGCCGCGCGAGCTGCTGGCCCACCTTCGTGAGGCGGCCGTCGGCGTCGACCGCGTCGAGCTCGGCGAGCAGGTCGAAGCCGTCGGTGATGGCGCGGCGCGGCGGCGGGTCGACGAACGGGAACGCCTCGATGTCGGCGAGCTTCAGCGCCTTCATCCGCAGGATCACCGAGGCGAGCGACGAGCGCAGCACCTCCGGGTCGGTGTATGCGGGCCGCTTCGCGAAGTCGGCCTCGTCGTAGAGCCGGACGCAGATGCCGTCGGCGACCCGGCCGCAGCGGCCGGCGCGCTGGTTCGCCGCGGCGCGCGACACCGGCTCGATCTGCAGCTGCTCGACCTTGCCGCGGTAGCGGTAGCGCTTGACGCGCGCGAGGCCGGTGTCGACCACGTAGCGGATGCCGGGCACGGTGAGCGAGGTCTCGGCGACGTTGGTCGCGAGCACGACTCGCGGGGTGCCCGAGGGCGCGAACACCTTCTGCTGCTCGGCGGCCGACAGCCGCGAGAACAGCGGCAGGATCTCGGCCGTGCCGGCGAGCCCCGCCCGCGCCCCGCGCCGCGCCCAGGCCCGGCGCAGGTGCTCGGCGGTCTCGCGGATCTCGCGTTCGCCCGGCAGGAACACCAGCACGTCGCCCGGCCCCTCGGTCCACAGCTCGTCGACCGCGTCCTCGATCGCGCCCGGCAGGTCGGTCTCGTCGTCGTCGTCGCGGGCCGACGGGCGGGGGCGCGGCGGCGCGGCCGCCGGCCGGCGCGGGGCGTCGGCGGGTACCGCG
>JADCHE010000158.1 GCA_020248665.1 Burkholderiales bacterium
AAACGACAAAGGCCTTCCCCGGAAGGCCCCTGCCTCGAGCATCTGAGTCTTGGCTCCCCGACCTGGGCTCGAACCAGGGACCTGCGGATTAACAGTCCGTCGCTCTACCGACTGAGCTATCGGGGAAGAGCCCTAGAGTATAGCCGATTCCGCGGGCGCGAAAAAAGCCCGCCGCGCGGGGCGGCGGGCCGATGAAGCGCCGGAATCCGACGGGCGGGCCCCGGCGCCGGCGTGACCGTCAGCGGACCTCGATCTTGGTGGCCTTCAGCACGCCGTCGGTGACCGGACCCTTGAGCTCGACATAGCGCCCAGCGGCGAGCGTCGCGCCGGCCGGCTCGACGACCGCGGTGCTCGCATCGACGCGCTGGCCCGCGACGGTGAAATCGGATACCGAGACGAAGTTGCCGATCGTGCCGCGCACGCCCGACACGGTGCCGCCGTCGGCACGCTCGATCTCGACCTTCGAGGCGACCAGCTCGCCCGAGACGATCGTGCCGGAGACCTCGACCTTCGCGCCGCTGCGCAGGTTCTCGCGGCTGCCCTCGAAGACCGTGGTCGGCCCGATCCGCACGACGCTGCCGTTCAGCTTGAAGACGCCCGCGGTGAGGTCGACCTCGTACGCGGTGCCCTCGACGTCGTCGACGACGAGCTGCAGGCCCGGCCGGAACACCACCTCGGACACGACGAACACGCCGGACACGAAGGCGCCGCGCAGCTGCACCCGGTCGTCGTTGCCGAAGTCGGCGCGGGTCGCCGGGGTCCAATCGCCGTTGCGGAAGGTGGTCGCGTCGGTCAGCTTCGCCTCGAGGCCCATCAGCCGGAACGTGCCGGCCTGGGCCTGGTAGCCCTGGACCGTGCCGAACAGCCAGCGCGCACTGCCGTCCTCGCTGGTCACGAACTTGACCTCGCGCGGCTTCACGACGTTGCCGGCGACGTCGCCATCGATGCGGACCAGCACGCCGTTGGCCAGGTTGGCCTGGGTGCCGTTGGCGTACTGCACGCCGGAGCCGGACACGTCGATCGGCACGCCGCGGACCTTGAACGCGGTGCCCGCGAAGTCGGTCACCACGCCGGTCAGCTCGACGGTCGCGTCGCCCTGTTCCTTCACGAAGCGCACCTCGGTCGCCTTCAGCACGCCGTCGACGAAGGTGCCGCGCACCCGCACGCGTCGGCCGTTCGCGAGGTCGTTCGTGGTGCCCTTGGAGAACGTGGCGGCCGACGCGTCGACCTCGAATTCTCCGATCCGGAAGGTCTTCTTCGAGAAGTCGAGGCCGCGCACCAGGCCCGCGACCGCCGCGCGGGCGGCGTTCGGCGCGTCGGCGCGCTTGACGACGATCGACTTGGCGACGAGCGCATTGCCGACCGGCGCGACGTCGGACCACACCGCCACGCGCAGCCCGTCGGCGAGCGTCGCGCCCGCCGGCAGCAGCCGGGTCGCGTCGGTCCAGGAGACGGCGAGCGTGCCGAGCATGAAGGTCTTCTTCGCGACATCGAGCTTCTCGACCGGGCCGACGACGCGCACTCGCGGCGTCGCCGACGTGTCCTCGCGCTCGATCCGGGTCGCGACGATGATCCGGTCCGCGTCGCGTACGCCGTGCACCTCGACGAAGTCGCCGACCGCCAGGCCCGCCAGGTTCGCGACGCCTTCGTAGACGGTCGGGGCGGCCGTGTCCGTCGACTCCCTGACGGTCTGGCCAGCGACCACGAATGCGCCCGCGACCAGCGACTCGATCCGGCCCTTGACCTCGGACTGCACGGTGACCGTGCTCGCGCGGCCGGCGTCGTCCGCGCGGACCTCGACCTGCATGCCGAGCTTGAGGTCGGCGACCGATACGGTGCGCGGCGCGCCCGGATCGTCCTCGACCTTCACCATGGCGGCGCTGTCGTCGTACTTCACGCCGTCGACGATCACGCTGCCGAAGCCGGTGATCGTGCCCGAAGCGGTCTGCGTGCCCGTCGAGGGCGCGGGGGCGGCCGACGTCGTCGCGTCACCGCCGCCGCCGCAGGCGACGAGCGACACTGCGACGGCGATCAAGGCCAGTCTCTGGATGGGGGTCGGGATCATCGAGGCTCCTCCGTCTGGGCCGGTCCGGCCCGTCCGTTGCGGTTCGCGGGGCGCCGCCGGGACATGCGGCGCTCATGCAAATGGGCAAATTGCCCACACAATGAGGAATCACACGTACGCCACCGAACGTCAAGGCGCAGGCCGACGGACGGCGGCTCCGGGCGAGCGGGGTACCATCGCGACTCCAACCAGACACAGGGGGCGGGGATGGCTTCGCGGGATCGGGTGGCGCTGGTGACCGGCGCGGGAACGGGGGTCGGGCGCGCCGCGGCGCTCGCGCTGCTGGGCGACGGCTGGAAGGTGGTGCTCGCTGGGCGCCGCGCCGAGCCGCTGCAGCAGGTGATCGCCGAGTCGAAGGCGGCGGCCGGCCGCGCGCTCGCGGTCATCACGGACGTGACCGATCCGGACTCGGTCGCGGCGATGTTCGAGCAGACCGAGAAGACCTTCGGTCGGCTCGACCTGCTGTTCAACAACGCGGGGGTCGGCGCGCCGCCGGTGAACCTCGAGGAGCTGACGCTCGCGCAGTGGCAGGCCGCGGTGAACACCAACCTGACCGGCCCGTTCCTATGCACGCAGCACGCCTTCCGGATCATGAAGCGGCAGACGCCGCGCGGCGGGCGGATCATCAACAACGGCTCGATCTCGGCCCACGCGCCGCGGCCGAACTCGGCCCCGTACACGTCGACCAAGCACGCGATCACCGGGTTGACCAAGTCGCCCTCGCTCGACGGCCGGAAGTACGACATCGCCTGCGGGCAGATCGACATCGGCAACGCGCACACGCCGATGGCGGCGCGGATGGCCGACGGCGTGCCGCAGGCCGACGGCTCGATCCGCGCCGAGCCGCTGATGGATGTCGAGCACGTCGGCAGCACGATCCGCTACATGGCGAGCCTGCCGCTGGACGCGAACGTGCAGTTCGTGACGATCATGGCCACGAAGATGCCCTTCGTGGGCCGCGGCTGACGCCGCACCGACCCCTGGAGCGACCGATGATCCACGAACTGCGCATCTACCACGCGATGCCCGGGCGGCTGCCCGACCTGAACCGCCGCTTCGAGACGATCACCCTGAAGCTGTGGGCGAAGCACGGCATCCGCCAGGTCGCCTTCTGGACGGTGCTGGTCGGCGACAGCAACCACGACCTGTACTACATCCTCGAGTGGGACAGCCTCGCCGACCGCGAGACCCGATGGAACGCGTTCGCGGCGGATCCGGAGTGGCTCGCGGCGAAGGCCGAGACCGAGCGCGCCGGTCCGCTGATCTCTCACCTGTCGAACCTGTTCCTCGCCCCGACCTCGTACTCGGCGATGCGCTGAGGTCGCGACGATGGACCGCGCGCCGGACCCGTTCGCCGACCGCGTCGCCGGGCTGAGGGCGACCTTCGCCTCCGGCCGCACGCGTCCGATCGAGTGGCGCCGCCACCAGCTCGACGGCATCGCGCGGATGATGGTCGAGCAGGAGGCCGCGTTGGCCGCGGCGCTCGCGGAAGACCTGCACAAGCCGCTGCAGGAGGCGTGGATCGCCGAGCTGTCGTTCATCCAGGGCGAGGCCGCCTACGCGTCGAAGCACGTCGGCCGCTGGGCGGCGCCGCGCCGGGTGCGTACGCCGCTGGTGGGCCAGCCCGGGCGCAGCCGGCTGGTGCCCGAGCCGCTGGGGGTGGCGCTGGTCATCGGCGCCTGGAACTACCCGATCCAGGGCACCCTCGGGCCGCTGGTGGGCGCGCTCGCGGCCGGCTGCTGCGCGGTGGTGAAGCCTTCCGAGGTGTCGGCGGCGACCTCGCACGCGCTCGCGCGCCTGCTGCCGCAGTACGTCGATCCGGACGCGGTCGCGGTGATCGAGGGCGGCATCGACGAGACCACGGCGCTGCTCGGGCAGCACTTCGACGCGATCCTCTACACAGGCAACGGGACGGTCGGCCGCATCGTGATGGCGGCCGCCGCGAAACACCTGACGCCGGTGACGCTGGAGCTCGGCGGCAAGAGCCCGTGCATCGTCACCCGCCAGGCGGACCTCGACGCGGCCGCGCGCCGGATCGCCTGGGGCAAGTGGATGAACGCCGGGCAGACCTGCATCGCGCCCGACTACCTGCTGGTCGAGAAAGGGCTCGGCTCGACGATGGTCGAGCGGCTGCGGGCGCAGGTGAAGCGGATGTACGGCGACGACCCGAAACGCTCGCCGGACTACGCGCGGATCGTCAACGAGCGCCACCTGAGGCGCGTGGCGCGCTACCTGGAGACCGGCCGCGTCGCGTTCGGCGGCGAGGTCGACGCGGCCGATCGCTACGTCGCGCCGACGGTGCTGGTCGACGTCCCGCCCGACGCGCCGGTGATGACCGAGGAGATCTTCGGACCGGTGCTGCCGATCGTCGAGGTCGCCGACCTCGACGAGGCGATCCGTTGGATCGTCGGGCGCGACACCCCGCTCGTGCTGTACGTCTTCGGTTCGTCGGCCGAGGCCGAGTCGGTGGTCGCGCGGACCTCGGCGGGGCAGGTCTGCGTCAACGACACGATGATGTTCATGGCGGTGCCCGAGCTTCCGTTCGGCGGCGTGGGCGCGTCGGGCACGGGCGCCTACACCGGCTCGCACGGCTTTCGGACCTTCAGCCACCTGAAGCCGGTGATGCACCGGGGCACGATGCTCGACCTCGACGCCCGCTACCCGCCGTACACCGCCGCCAAGCTCGGGCTGCTGCGCCGGCTGCGCTGAGGGCTCAGCGCGCGGCCGCCCGCCGCGCCCGGTCGAGCTCCTGCGCGTGGACGCGCTCCCACGCGGCGGAGCCGGGCGCGAGCCAGCGGCCGGCGAGCGCCTGGACAAGCAGCGCGGCGCCCCAGCCTACGATCACGAAGCCGGGCCAGAAGCGCGTCGCCGGCGTCATCGCCCAGACGAGGACAAGGCTGGTGCACACCGCGACGTAGAGCGTCGCCTGCCAGGCGAACGCCATCCGGCGGCGGGTGGCGTGCAGGGCGACCGATTCGGGGCTGCGGGGGAGGTCGGGACGGACCATGTCGGGCTCCTCGTGGAGTGGAGCCCCGATCGTGCGCCGGCGCGCCGTGGCGCGCGCCGTCGATGCGACGGATCGACGCAGGGCACGATGGAGTGCCCTCACCGCGGCGCGGAACGCGGGCACGGCGCAGTCGGGGCGGGCAGGAAGGCGGCCGGCAGGGAGATGCGCAGGGCGGGGGACACCGAGCCCGTCGCACCCGCCCCCGGCCGTAGGCGCCCCGGGCCCCGTCGGTCGGCTCAGGCGATGACCTTCGCGATCGCGTCGGCGACCGCGTCGATGTTGCGGCTGTTCAGCGCGGCGAGGCAGATGCGCCCCGTCGACACCGCGTAGATGCCGAACTCCTCGCGAAGCCGGTCGACCTGCGCCGAGGTCAGGCCGGAGTAGGAAAACATGCCGCGCTGCTTCGTCACGAACGTGAAGTCGCGCTTCACGCCGCGCGCGGCCAGCCGCTCGACCAGCCCCAAGCGCATCGCGCGGATCCGGTCGCGCATGCCGGCGAGCTCCTGCTCCCACTGCGCGCGCAACTCGGGCGAGTTCAGCACCGTGGCGACCACCGAGCCGCCGTGGGTCGGCGGGTTGGAGTAGTTGGTGCGGACGACGCGCTTCAACTGGCTCAGCACGCGCGCCGCCTCGTCCTTGTCCTGGGCGACGAACGACAGCGCGCCGACCCGCTCGCCGTACAGCGAGAACGACTTGGAGAACGAGCTCGACACCAGGAAGTCGATGCCGGCGCCCGCGAAGCGCCGCACGGCCGCCGCGTCGGCGTCGATGCCGTCCCCGAAGCCCTGGTAGGCGATGTCGAGGAACGGGATCAGGCCGCGGGTCCTGCACGCGTCGACCACCTCCACCCACTGCCCGTCGGTCAGGTCGACCCCCGTCGGGTTGTGGCAGCAGGCGTGCAGCACGACGATCGAGCGCTCGGGCAGGCCCTGCAGCGTCGCCAGCATCGCGTCGAAGCGCACGCCGTGGGACTCGGCGTCGTAGTACGGGTAGGTCTGGACCTCGAAGCCGGCGCCCTCGAACAGCGCCCGGTGGTTCTCCCAGCTCGGGTCGCTGATCCAGATCTTGGCGTCGGGCACGAAGCGCTTGAGCAGGTCGGCGCCGACCTTCAGCGCGCCGGTGCCGCCGAGGGCCTGGACGGTGGCCACGCGCTTGTCCGCGATCAGCGGCGAGGCGGGTCCGAACAGCAGGGTCTGGACGGCCAGGTTGTACTGGACGATGCCGTCGATCGGCAGGTAGCCGCGCGCCGGCGCGGCTGCCGTGCGCTGGGCCTCCGCCTGCCGGACCGCGGCGAGCAGCGGGATCTTGCCGGCGTCATCGTAGTACACGCCGACGCCCAGGTTCACCTTGTCCGGGCGGGTGTCGGCGCCGAACGCCTCGTTGAGTCCGAGTATCGGATCCCGCGCCGCCATAGGAACCGCAGAGAAAGGTGAGAAAACCATTGCAAGACCTTGATCCAGAAGTCAGTATTCAAGCATGCGTTGAAGAACAGAGCGAGCGCGATGCCTAAATTTTGTGCAAAAGGCTGGCTTTTTCGGTGCGCAGCGGGGATAATCATCGTTTTTCGCGCGCGACTTTGATGCACTGCAAAGTCTAGCACGCGCCCCTCCACCCGACCCACCCTGGAAGCTCCGGCGGAACCCCCCATGCAGGCCCCGACCGACGCCCCGCGACTGCTCGAGTACCCGGGCAGCCCGTTCCAGCTGCACCAGCCGTTCTCGCCGGCCGGTGACCAGCCGGAGGCGATCGCGCGCCTCATCGAAGGGGTCGAGGACGGGCTGAGCTTCCAGACGCTGCTCGGCGTCACCGGGTCGGGCAAGACCTACACGATGGCCAACGTCATCGCCCGCCTCGGACGCCCGGCTCTCGTGCTTGCGCCGAACAAGACGCTGGCCGCGCAGCTCTATGCGGAGATGCGCGAGTTCTTCCCGAACAACGCGGTCGAGTACTTCGTCTCGTACTACGACTACTACCAGCCCGAGGCGTACGTCCCGCAGCGCGACCTCTACATCGAGAAGGACTCGTCGGTCAACGAGCACATCGAGCAGATGCGGCTGTCGGCGACCAAGTCGCTGCTGGAGCGTCGCGACACCATCATCGTCGCGACCGTCTCCTGCATCTACGGCATCGGCAACCCCGGCGACTACCACTCGATGGTGATGACGCTCCGGGTGAAGGACCGGATGTCGCAGCGCGACGTGCTGCAGCGACTGGTGGCGATGCAGTACAAGCGCAACGAGACCGACTTCGCGCGTGGCACGTTCCGGGTGCGCGGCGACACGATCGACGTCTTCCCCGCCGAGCATGCCGAGCTCGCGGTCCGCATCGAGCTGTTCGACGACGAGATCGAGTCGATCCAGCTGTTCGACCCGCTGACCGGCCGCGTGCGGCAGAAGATCCCGCGCTTCACCGTCTACCCGTCGTCGCACTACGTGACCCCGCGGGCGACCGTGCTGCGCGCGGTCGAGACGATCAAGGCGGAGCTGCGCGAGCGGCTGGAGCAGTTCCGCGAGCAGGGCAAGCTGGTCGAGGCGCAGCGCCTCGAGCAGCGCACCCGGTTCGACCTGGAGATGCTCGCCGAGATCGGCTTCTGCAAGGGCATCGAGAACTACACCCGGCACCTGTCCGGCGCCGAGCCCGGGCAGCCGCCGTCGACGCTGGTCGATTACCTGCCCGATGACGCGCTGATGATCATCGACGAGTCGCACGTGACGATCGGCCAGCTCGGAGGCATGTACCGCGGCGACCGCGCGCGCAAGGAGACGCTGGTCGAGTACGGCTTCCGGCTGCCCTCGGCGCTCGACAACCGGCCGCTGCGCTTCGAGGAGTTCGAGCGCAAGGTACGCCAGGCCGTGTTCGTCTCGGCGACGCCGGCCGACTACGAGAAGACGCACAGCGGCCAGGTGGTCGAGCAGGTGGTGCGCCCGACCGGCCTGATCGACCCCGAGGTGACGATCCGGCCGGCCGGCTCGCAGGTCGACGACGTGCTGTCGGAGATCCACGCGCGCGCTGCCAAGCACGAGCGCGTCCTGGTCACGACGCTGACCAAGCGGATGGCCGAGGACCTGACCGACTACCTGACGGAGCACGGCGTCAAGGTGCGCTACCTGCACTCGGACATCGACACGGTCGAGCGCGTCGAGATCATCCGCGACCTGCGGCTGGGCGTCTTCGACGTGCTGGTCGGCATCAACCTGCTGCGCGAGGGCCTGGACATTCCCGAGGTGTCTCTGGTCGCGATCCTCGATGCCGACAAGGAAGGCTTCCTGCGCTCCGAACGCAGCCTGATCCAGACGATCGGGCGCGCGGCGCGCAACCTGAACGGCACTGCGATCCTGTACGCGGACACGATCACCGACTCGATCCGGCGAGCGATCGACGAGACGGCGCGCCGCCGCACGAAGCAGACGGCGTTCAACCTCGCGAACGGCATCGTGCCGCGCGGCGTGGTCAAGCAGGTCAGGGAGCTGATCGACGGGGTCTACGACCCGTCTCAGGAGAAGAAGGAACTGAAGGCCGCCGAGGAGCGGGCGCAGTACGAGACGATGAGCGAGAAGGGCGCGGCCAGGGAGCTCAAGCGCCTCGAGAAGCTGATGCTCGACCACGCCCGCAACCTCGAGTTCGAGAAGGCGGCGCAGGTGCGCGACCAGCTGACCCTGCTGAAGGAGCAGGTGTTCGGCGCGGGCGGCAGCGGCAGCGTCGTGCCCTTCGTGGCCGGCAAGGCGGCCTGACCGCCTCGGCGGGCCGATCGACGAATACTTGTTTCCAGCGCGGAAGAAGACATGGCAAAACGAGAACCTCTTTCGATGGCGATGAACACGCGGGTCCTGTTCGTCTGCATGGGCAACATCTGCCGCTCGCCGATGGCCGAAGGCGTGTTTCGCCACATGATCAGGCAGTCGGGGCTCGACGACGTCGTCCGGGTCGAGTCGGCGGGCACGCACGCGTTCCACCTCGGCGAAGGACCGGACAAGCGCGCCCAGGCGACCGCCGCCAAGCGCGGCTACGACATCTCCGACCTGCGCGCGCGCCGCGTCGAGGACGTCGACTTCGACGCCTTCGACCTGATCCTCGCGATGGACTGGGACAACCTGTCGCTGCTGCAGCAGCAGGCCCCGAAGAAGGCGCACCACAAGCTGCAGCTGCTGATGCGCTTCGCGACCGAGCACGAGTCGGCGACCATCCCCGACCCGTACTACGGCGCCCAGCAGGGCTTCGACCAGGCGCTCGACTTCATCGAGGACGCCTGCGCCGGGCTGCTCGAGGTCGCGCGCCGTCGCGCGACCCAGGTCGCCGCAGCCTGAGTCCGCCGGGGCCGCCGGGCGTCCGCCCGGCGAGCGGGCTGGCGTCCGGTGCGCGCCCTGCGCGTCCCGCGGGTCGGTCGCATCCCCGGGTGTCCGGGCCTCGCCGAGCGCCCGCGCGCCCTCCGTCCGCGTCCCTCCGGAACGCCGATCCGCCCCCCATCCGGCCCGGGGCCGGTGTCCGTGCGCCCGTTGCCGCGGGTCTCCGGCCGACGAGACGAAAACGTGATCATTTCGTCTTGAGCAAAGCCTTGACAGATTGGTCGGGTATCCCTACTGTCGGCCCCGGGATGGGCGGTTTGTCCAGGACAAATTCCCCGACGCCTGTACGGATACTCGACCAACCCACTTGGTTATTGTTATTCTTGAGTCCAACAGTCGGGTTTAACGGAGCCCTTCGCCATGAGATTGACCACCAAAGGCCGTTTCGCCGTGACCGCCATGATCGATCTGGCGATGCGCCAGCACAATGGCCCCGTCACCCTGGCCGGCATCAGCCAGCGCCAGAAGATCTCTCTGTCCTACCTGGAACAACTCTTCGGCAAGCTCCGGCGTCACGAACTGGTCGAGAGCACCCGCGGCCCGGGTGGCGGCTACACGCTCGCCCGTCCGATGCGCGACGTCTCGGTCGCCGACATCATCTTCGCGGTCGACGAGCCGCTGGATGCGACGAGCTGCGGTGGCAAGGAGAACTGTCACGACGAGGGGCCGTGCATGACGCACGAACTCTGGTCGAACCTCAACAAGAAGATGATCGAGTTCCTCGATGGCGTGACGCTGCAGGAGCTGGTCGACCAGCAGCGCGGCCGCGAGACCAAGGCGCCGCCGAAGCAGATCTCCGTGCTGCGCGAGCATCGCGCCGCGCTCGAGTTCCCGACCTCGACGCTGCAGCCGATCAACATGCACGGCGCGCGCGTGACGTCGGTCTCCTGACGTCGAGCGATCGGCGTCACGCTGCCGCAGTACCGAGTCCGCAGTATCGAGTTCCGAAGCACGACCCGAGACCTACAAGCTGTACAGGGAGCCTTTCGATGCACCTTCCGATCTACCTCGACTATTCGGCCACCACGCCGGTCGACCCGCGAGTGGTCGACCGGATGGTGCCGTGGCTCGGCCAGAACTTCGGCAACCCGGCCTCGCGCAGCCACGCGTACGGCTGGGCCGCCGAGCAGGCCGTCGAGGAGGCGCGCGAGCACGTCGCCGCGCTGGTCGGATGCGACGCGAAGGAGCTGGTCTGGACGTCCGGTGCGACCGAGTCGATCAACCTGGCCGTGAAGGGCGCCGCGCACTTCTACAAGGAGCGCGGGCGGCATCTGATCACGGTGAAGACCGAGCACAAGGCCACCCTCGACACGATGCGCGAGCTCGAGCGCGAGGGCTTCGAGGTCACCTACCTCGACGTGCGCGACGACGGCCTGATCGACATGGATGCACTGCTGGCCGCGCTGCGCCCGGATACGGTGCTGGTGTCGGTCATGTACGTGAACAACGAGATCGGTACGATCCAGGACATCCCGGCGATCGGCGCGTTGTGCCGCTCGAAGGGCATCCTGTTCCACGTCGACAGCGCGCAGGCCACCGGCAAGGTCGACATCGACCTGTCGGCGCTGCCGGTCGACCTGATGAGCTTCTCGGCGCACAAGACGTATGGCCCCAAGGGGGTCGGTGCGCTCTACGTGCGGCGCAAGCCCCGCGTGCGGATCGAGGCGCAGATCCACGGCGGCGGCCACGAGCGCGGCATGCGCTCGGGCACGCTGCCGACGCACCAGATCGTCGGCATGGGCGAGGCCTTCCGGATCGCGAAGGCCGAGATGAAGACCGAGAACGAGCGGATCCGGATGCTGCGCGACAAGCTCTGGCGCGGCTTGTCCGAGATGGAGGAAGTCTACGTCAACGGCGACATGGAGCGCCGCGTGCCGCACAACCTCAACGTCAGCTTCAACTACGTCGAGGGCGAGTCGCTGATCATGGCGATCAAGGACCTCGCGGTGTCGTCGGGCTCGGCCTGCACGTCGGCGAGCCTGGAGCCCAGCTACGTGCTGCGCGCGCTCGGGCGCAGCGACGAACTCGCGCACAGCTCGATCCGCTTCTCGGTGGGGCGCTTCACCACCGAGGAGGAGGTCGACTACTCGGTGAAGCTGCTGCGCGACAAGGTCGGCAAGTTGCGCGAGATGTCGCCGCTCTGGGAGATGGTCAAGGACGGCATCGACCTGAACACGGTGCAGTGGGCCGCGCACTGAGCACGATCGCGGCGGACAGGGACGTCGATACACAGCCGAAAGAGCGAGAGGTCTGACATGGCATACAGCGACAAGGTCATCGATCACTACGAGAACCCGCGCAACGTGGGGGCGCTCGACAAGGGCGACCCGACGGTGGGCACCGGCATGGTGGGTGCGCCCGCCTGCGGCGACGTGATGAAGCTCCAGATCAAGGTCGGCGCCAACGGCGTCATCGAGGACGCGAAGTTCAAGACCTACGGCTGCGGCTCGGCGATCGCGTCGTCCTCGCTCGTCACCGAGTGGGTCAAGGGCAAGACGCTCGACGAGGCGATGTCGATCAAGAACACGCAGATCGCGGAGGAACTCGCGCTGCCGCCGGTCAAGATCCACTGCTCGATCCTCGCCGAGGACGCGATCAAGGCCGCCATCGAGGACTACCGGACCAAGCACGGGCAGGACGCGGACCGGCAGCCCAAGGCCGCCTGAAGGAGTCCCCGCCATGGCGATCACGCTGACCGAATCCGCGGCGAAGCACGTCTCGCGGTACCTCGAGCGCCGCGGCAAGGGCATCGGGCTGCGGCTCGGCGTCAGGACGACCGGCTGCTCGGGCCTCGCCTACAAGCTCGAGTACGCGGACGAGCCGGCGCCCGAGGATCACACCTTCGAGAGCCACGGCGTCAAGGTGCTGGTCGATCCGCGCAGCCTGTCCTACATCGACGGCACCGAGCTCGACTTCGTGCGCGAGGGGCTGAACGAGGGCTTCCGGTTCAACAACCCGAACGTCAAGAGCGAGTGCGGCTGCGGGGAGTCGTTCAAGGTCTGAGCGTGTCCCGGATCCGACCGCGAGGCGCCCCCGGGCGCCTCTCGTCTTTCTCGGGCGCCGTCCCTCCTGCGATGAACTTCCTCGACCAGAGCCACTTCGAGCTGCTCGGGCTGCCCGAGCGCTTCGCGATCGACGCGCAGGCGCTGCAGGGCGCCTACCGGCGGCTGCAGGCGGCGGTGCACCCGGACCGGTACGCGGCCTCGGGCGCGACGGAGCGGCGCATCGCGATGCAGCTCGCCACCGGTGCGAACGAGGCCTACCGCACGCTGTCCGATCCGGGCCGGCGCGCGGCGTACCTGTGCGAGCGCCACGGGCAGCCGCTGAACGCCGAGACCAACACGGCCATGTCGCGAGCCTTCCTGATGCAGCAGATGGAGTGGCGCGAGGCGCTCGAGGAGGCGCGGGCGAGCCGCGACGCGGGCGCGCTCGCCGGGCTGTCGCGGCTGTTGTGCGATCATCGGGACCGGCTCCTGGACGAGATCGGTACCGCGATCGACCGGGACCACGATTGGGCGCGGGCCGCCGACGCGGTCCGCCGCTGGATGTTCGTTGACAAGTTCGGCGCCGAGGTGGCCGCGGCCGAGGATGGCCTCGCGGCCTGAGGAACACATGGCGCTGCTGCAGATCTCCGAACCCGGGATGTCCCCCGAGCCGCACCAGCGGCGGCTCGCGGTCGGCATCGACCTGGGCACGACCAACTCGCTGGTGGCGGCGGTCCGCTCCGGCGTCGCCGAGGCGCTGCCCGACGAGCTCGGCCGGCCGCTGCTGCCGTCGGTGGTCCGCTACCTCGCCGACGGCTCGGTCGAGGTCGGTCACGTCGCGTGGGAATGCGCCTCCGAGGACCCGCGCAACACGATCGTCTCGGTCAAGCGCTACATGGGCCGCGGCCTCGCGGATGCGACCCGTCATCCGTCACCCTACGACTTCGTCGACGCGCCCGGCATGGTCCGGCTGCGCACCGTGTCCGGCGAGCGCAGCCCGGTCGAAGTGTCGGCCGAGATCCTGAAGGTGCTGCGCGCGCGCGCCGAAGCCTCGCTCGGGGGCGAGCTGGTCGGCGCGGTGATCACCGTGCCGGCGTACTTCGACGACGCGCAGCGCCAGGCGACCAAGGACGCCGCGCGGCTCGCCGGGCTCGACGTCCTGCGGCTGCTGAACGAGCCGACCGCGGCCGCGATCGCCTACGGGCTCGACAACGCGTCCGAGGGCGTGTACGCGGTCTACGACCTCGGCGGCGGCACCTTCGACATCTCGATCCTGAGGCTGACCAAGGGCGTGTTCGAGGTGATCGCCACCGGCGGCGACACCGCGCTCGGCGGTGACGACTTCGACAGGCGGCTCGCCGAGGCGTTCGTCGAGGCGAACGGACTGGGCACGCTCGCGCCCGACGACCTGCGCCGCGTGCTGAAGGCCGCCCGGCTCGCCAAGGAGTCGCTGAGCACCCATCCCGAGGCACGGATCGAGGCGCCGATCGCCGGGCGCGGCATGCTCGCGACGCCGGTCACCGCCGAGCGCTTCCACGCGCTCACCGCGGACCTGCTCGATCGCACGCTCGACACCGTGCGGCGCACGCTGCGCGACGCGGGTCTGGCGGTCTCGCAGGTCGCGGGCGTGGTGATGGTCGGCGGCGCAACGCGGATGCCGCAGGTTCGCGCGGCGATCGGTGCGCTGTTCGGCAAGCCGCCGCTGGTCGACCTCGATCCGGACAAGGTCGTCGCGCTCGGCGCCGCGGTGCAGGCGAACCTGCTCGCCGGCAACCGCTCGGCCGACGGCGAGGACTGGCTGCTGCTCGACGTGATCCCCCTGTCGCTCGGCCTGGAGACGATGGGTGGGCTCGTCGAGAAAGTGATCCCGCGCAATGCGACGATCCCGGTGGCGCGCGCGCAGGAGTTCACCACCTACAAGGACGGCCAGACCGCGATGGCGATCCATGTCGTGCAGGGCGAGCGCGAGCTCGTCGCCGACTGCCGCTCGCTCGCGCGCTTCGAGCTGCGCGGTATCCCACCGATGGCGGCCGGAGCCGCGCGGATCCGCGTCACGTTCCAGGTCGACGCCGACGGCCTGCTGTCGGTGACCGCGCGCGAGCAGTCGCAGGGCGTCGAGGCCTCGATCGCGGTGAAGCCCTCGTACGGCCTGTCGGACGACGAGATCGCCCGGATGCTGCAGGAGTCGTTCGGTACTGCCGAGGTCGACATGAAGGCGCGCGCGCTGCGCGAGCAGCAGGTCGAGGCCGACCGGCTGCTCGCCGCGACGCAGGTCGCGCTCGACGCCGACGGCGACCTGCTCGAGCCCGCCGAGCGCGACGCGATCGCCGCGGCGATGCGCGAGCTCAAGGCCGCCTCGCAGGGCGACGACCCGCGCGCGATCGAGTCGCGGATCTCGGCGCTCGCGCACGGGACCGAGGACTTCGCCGCCCGAAGGATGGACCGTGCGGTCCGCCGGGCGCTCGCCGGCCGCCGTCTCGACGAGATCGGCTGAGACGCCGCACCGATGCCCACGATCACCGTCCTCCCCCACGAGAGCCTCGCGCCGCAGGGCGCGTCGTTCGAGGCCGAGCCCGGCAAGAGCCTGTGCCAGCAGCTGCTCGACCACGGCATCGACATCGAGCACGCCTGCGGCATGGTCGCCGCGTGCACGACCTGCCACGTGGTCGTCAAGGCAGGCTTCGGCCGGCTGCCGCCATCCTCCGAGGAGGAGGACGACATGCTCGACAAGGCCTGGGGGCTGACCGCCACCTCGCGCCTGTCGTGCCAGGTGAACCCGGTGGCGACGGACCTGACGATCGAGCTGCCGAAGTACACGATCAACCACGCCCGCGAGTGACGCGGGCGTCTCCCTCGCGTGGACTGCCATGAAGTGGACCGACACCCTGGAGATCGCGATCGCGCTCGACGAGGCGCACCCCGACGCGGACCCGACGCGCGTACGCTTCACCGAGCTGCACGCCTGGGTGCTCTCGCTGCCGGGCTTCGATGACGATCCGAAGCGCTCCGGCGAGAAGATCCTCGAGGCGATCCAGCAAGCGTGGATTGACGAGCGGTGAGGCCGGGATTTCGGCAAGCACTGCTTGCCGCCGGCCGAACGGGCGCCGCAAGCTTGCGGGGCACTGCCGCGTCCCGAACGTGAGTCCGGCGAGAGCCGGCTGATCCGTGACCCTCGACCCCGTCATCCTCTTCTTCGCCCTCGGCGTCCTCGCCCGTCTCGCGAAGTCCGACCTGCGCCTTCCCGAGGCGCTCTACGAGACGCTGTCGATCTACCTGCTGGTCGCGATCGGCCTGAAGGGCGGCGCGCAGCTCGCGGTGCAGCCGCTCGCCACGCTGTGGCCGGTCGCGCTCGCCGCCATCGCGATCTCGGCGGCGGTGCCGCTGGTGCTGTTCCCGGTGCTGCGCACGTTCGTGCGATTGGGCACCGCGGATGCCGCGTCGATCGCCGCGCACTACGGGTCGGTATCGGTCGTCACCTTCGCGGTGGCACAGAGCGCACTCACGCGCGCCGGCATCGAGCCCGATGCATACCTCGCGATGCTGGTGGCGCTGATGGAGGCGCCGGGCATCGTCGTCGGGGTGCTGCTCGCGCGCCGCGGCCTCGCGCGGGAGGGCTCCGGCGTGCGCCCCGGTGGCGCCGCGCCCGAGGGCTGGGGCGCGCTGCTGCACGAGGTGCTGCTCGGCAAGGCGATCGTGCTGCTGCTGGGCGGCATCACGATCGGCTGGGCATCGGGGCCGACCGGGCTCGCGCCGCTCGACCCGCTGTTCGTCGGTCTCTTCAAGGGCGTGCTTGCGCTGTTCCTGCTGGAGCTCGGACTGGTGGCCGGTGGTCGCGTGCAGGACCTGCGGCGCGCCGGGCCGCGGCTGCTCGCCTTCGGGCTGGTCGCGCCGCCGCTGCTCGCGATCGCGGGCGGCGCGATCGGGGTGCTGCTCGGCCTGTCGGTTGCCGGCGTCGCGACGCTCGCCACGCTCACTGCGAGTGCGTCCTACATCGCTGCGCCGACGGCGATGCGGATCGCGGTGCCGCAGGCGAACCCGTCGCTGTCGATCGGCGTGGCGCTCGGCGTCACGTTCCCGTTCAACGTGCTGGTCGGCATCCCGATCTACGTCGCCGCGGCGCGCGCGCTGGGCGGCGGCTGAACGCGCGGGGGCGCGCGAGGAGAGACGCATGGAGACCCATGCCCGCAAGCTGCTGACGATCATCACCGAGGCCGCGATCGAACGTGCGCTGGTCGCCGACGCGCGCCGATTCGGCGCGCACGGCTATACGGTGCTCGACGTGCGCGGGGGCGGCACGAATGGCGATCGCGAGGGCGCGTGGGAGGCCGATCGCTCGATCGAGATGCAGATCGTCTGCGCGGCCGACGTCGCCGAGCGCATCGCCGCTCACGTGCTCGCACAGTACGCGCCGAACTATGCGGTGGCGCTGTACCTGTCGGACGTCTCGGTGTTCCGCGCCCAGAAGTACTGAGGCCGCGGCCGCTCGGGGCCGCTCAGGATTCGCGCGGCGCGTTCGCGGCGATCGAGGCGGGCGGGGTCGGCAGCGCGACCGAGGGCGGTGGCGGCGGGATGTCGCCGGCCTCCTCCTCGCTGATCTCGGTGAACGGATCGAACCCGGGCATCGCGATCAGGTCGGTGGCGCCGGGATCCACGCCGGCCTGGAACAGCAGCGCGCTCGCCTGTCCGCGGTGGTGGGTCTGGTGGTTGAAGAAGTGCGACAGCAGCGGACCCACCTGCCGCTGGAACGGCTCGCCCGCACGGTTGCGGTAGACAAGCACGCGGTCGAGGTCGTTGAAGATCAGCTCGTCGCACCAGGCGACGATCAGCGCGTCGATCCGCTCGCGCATCGCGACCAGGGCGCCCAGATCGGGGCAGGGGGTGTCGCGCAGCGAGGCTGGACGCGGCAGCCAGCCGCTCGCCTCGCGCAGCGTGTCCCAGTGGCCGGGCGCGTCGAAGCGGTGCAGCCAGATCGAGTCGGTGACGACCAGGTGGTTCAGCGTGCCGAGGATCGAGCCGAAGAACGCGCCGCGGTCCTGTGCGAGCGCGTGCGCGTCGAGCTTCGAGGCGGCGTCGAGCAGCCACCGGTTGCTCCAGCGGTTGTACTCGGCCATCAGCCTGACGTGTCGGAGCGCGTCCATCGTCGCCGTATTGTCTCAGGATTCGCGCTTCAGCGCGGGAAAGAGGATCACGTCGCGGATGCTCGGGCTGTCGGTGAGCAGCATCACGAGCCGGTCGATGCCGATGCCGCAGCCGCCGGTCGGGGGCATGCCGTACTCGAGCGCGCGCACGTAGTCGGCGTCGTAGAACATCGCCTCGTCGTCGCCGGCCTCCTTGGCCTCGACCTGTGCGCGGAACCGCGCCGCCTGGTCCTCGGGGTCGTTGAGCTCGGAGAAGCCGTTGGCGATCTCGCGGCCTGTCGCGAACAGCTCGAAGCGCTCGGTGACGCCTGGGCGCGTGTCGGATTCGCGCGCGAGCGGCGAGACCTCGACCGGGTAGTCGACGATGAAGGTCGGCGCCCAGAGCTTCGACTCGGCCGTCTCCTCGAAGAGCGCGAGCTGCAGCGCGCCGAGCCCGGCGTCGCGGTGGCGCCGGTCGTTCACGTCGACGCCGTGCGAGGCCAGTGCGCCGCGCAGGAACGCGGCGTCGGCGAGCTGGGCCTCGGTGTACTGCGGCGCGTGGGTTCGGATCGCTTCGCTGATGGTCAACCGTGCGAACGGCGCGCCGAAGTCGAGTTCGCGGCCCTGGTAGGTCACCGTCGTGCCGCCGGTCGCGGCGAGCGCCGCGTCGCGCAGCACCCGCTCGGTGAAATCCATCACCGCGAGGTAGTCCCAGTACGCGGCGTAGAACTCCATCATCGTGAACTCGGGGTTGTGCCGCGGGCTGATCCCCTCGTTGCGGAAGTTCCGGTTGATCTCGAACACCCGCTCGAAGCCGCCGACGACGAGTCGCTTCAGGTAGAGCTCCGGCGCGATCCGCAGGAACATCTCCTGGTCGAGCGCGTTGTGGTGCGTGACGAAAGGCTTGGCCGCGGCGCCGCCGGGGATCGGCTGCAGCATCGGCGTCTCGACCTCGAGGAAGCCGGCGTCGGTCATCGTGCGGCGGATCGCCGAGACGATCGTGCTGCGTGCGCGGAAGGTGTCGCGTGCGGCCTCGTCGGCGATCAGGTGTACGTAGCGCTGGCGGTACTTCGTTTCCTGGTCGGCAATGCCGTGGAACTTGTCGGGCAGCGGTCGCAGCGACTTCGCGAGCAGGCGCAGGCGCGCCACGCGCACCGACAGCTCGCCCTTCATCGTGCGGAACAGCGTGCCCTCGGCGGCGACGATGTCGCCGAGGTCCCAGTGCTTGAAGGCCTCGTGCGCGTCCGCGCCGACGCCCTCGTCGTTGATCCACAGCTGCAGCCGGCCGGTCGCGTCCTGCAGTGTCGCGAAGCTCGCCTTGCCCTGCACGCGCTTGAGCACCATCCGGCCGGCGACCGATACCGTGACGTTCGCCGCGGCGAGCGCGTCGCGGTCGGCGTCGGCATGCGCGGCGAGCAGCTCGGCCGCGCGGTGCGCCGGCACGAAGTCGTTGGGGAACGCCGGGCCCGCCTCGCGCAGCTTCGCGAGCTTCGCGCGGCGCTCGGCCATCACGTGGTTCTCGTCGGCGGCGAGATCGGGCGCCTCGGGCGCGGGGCTCGTCGGGGGCTGGGTCATCGTGGTCTCGTCGGGGCGCGGCGCTCGGGCAGGGGGCTCAGACGCCCTGCTTGAGGCTCGCGGTGATGAACGGGTCGAGGTCGCCGTCGAGCACCGACTTGGTGTTGCTGATCTCGACGTTGGTCCGCAGGTCCTTGATCAGCGACTTGTCGAGGATGTAGGAGCGGATCTGGTGGCCCCAGCCGATGTCGGACTTCGCGGCCTCGGTCTGGTCGGCGATGGCCTGGCGCTTGCGCAGCTCGTGCTCGTAGAGGCGCGAACGCAGCATCGTCATCGCCTCGTCCTTGTTACGGTGCTGCGAGCGGTCGTTCTGGCACTGCACGACGATGTTCGTCGGCAGGTGCGTGATCCGCACCGCGGACTCGGTCTTGTTCACGTGCTGGCCGCCCGCGCCGGAGTCTCGGAACACATCGATCCGCAGGTCCGCGGGGTTGATCTCGATCTGGATCGAGTCGTCCACCTCGGGGTAGACGTAGACCGACGCGAACGAGGTCTGGCGCATGTCGCCCGCGCCGAACGGGCTCTTTCGCACCAGCCGGTGCACGCCGGTCTCGGTGCGCAGGTGGCCGTAGGCGTGGTCGCCGTCGACGCGGATCGTCGCGCCCTTGATGCCCGCGGTCTCGCCGGCGGACTCCTCGAGCACCTCGGCGGTGAAGCCCTTGCGCTCGCAGTAGCGCAGGTACTGGCGCAGCAACATCTGGGCCCAGTCCTGCGCCTCCGTGCCCCCGGCGCCGGACTGGATCTCGACGAAGCAGGGGCTCGCATCGAGCTCGCCGGAGAACATCCGGCGGAACTCGAGCGCCTCGACGCGCTCGCGCAGCTGCGCGGCGTCGGCCTCGACCGCGACGAAGGTGGACTCGTCGTCCTCCTCGCGCGCCATCGCGAGCAGCTCGCCGCTGTCGGCGAGCCCCTGCTCGATCGAGGCGATGCCCTCGACGACCGTCTCGAGCACCTTCTTCTCGCGGCCCAGGTCCTGGGCCAGCTTCGGGTCGTTCCAGATGTCCGGCGCCTCGAGGCGCTGGCTGACCTCCTCGAGCCGCTCGCGCTTCAGGTCGTAGTCAAAGATACCTCCGCAGCTCGCCGAGGCGGGCACGGAGGTCGTCGATCAGCGACTGGGTCTGGTTGAGGCGTTCGGCATCCATCGGGGTTGGCTCGCGTGTGCGGTGGCGAGGCCGCGGTACGGCCGTCGCGCGCCCGCGCGGCGCGCGGGCAACCTGTGATTGTAGCCGAGCGGTCGGGGGGGGGCCGCCGCGTCGCGGGTCAGTTCGACCCGGTCGGGGCGGGGCCGATGTCCTGAACGAAGCGCGGCGCGGGCGGCTGGCCGAGCGTGAGCGGGACGGCGCCGAGGTCCTGAACGAAGCGCGGCGCGGGCAACTCGCCGAGGATGAGCGGGACGCCGCCGAGGTTGGCGGGGTCGCGCACCGCCCCTCCGTAGCCGGGCGGGTCCACGAGCGGGGGCTGCCGTGTGACCGGCGTCGCGGTGCGGGTCGTCGCAGACGCGGCGGCCGCGGCCGCCTGCGCGGTCGCCGGGGCCGGCGAGGCTGCCGGGGCCGCCTCGGACGACCGGGCCGCCGCCGACGCCCGGAGTTCCGGTGTCCCGGCCGCCTGCGGGGCCGACGCGTGCGGACGCAGCAGGTGCCAGGCGAGCGTGCCGATCGACACGGCCACGACGATGCCAACGGCGAAGGCCGCCCCCGCGAGGCTCCACTGCGGCGCCCCGGTGCGACGGCGCGAGAGCTTGATCTCGTCGGCCGCGGCGGCGACGTCGCGCGCGCCGACCTGATGGCGCCGGTCCATCGCGGCGGACAGCAGGGCCTTGTCCGCGATGACGTTGATCCGTCGCGGGATGCCTGCGCTCAGTCGCGCGATCGCGCGCACCGCGTTCGCGTTGAAGACCGGCGCACCGCTCCAACCGGCGGCCCTCATGCGGAAGTGCAGGTACTTGTCGATGTCGCTGAGCTTCAGGCGCTTGAGCCGGATCGAATGCGCGATCCGGGTGCGCAGCGCGTCCATGGCAGGCAGCGCGAGGTCGTGGTCGAGTTCGTCGGGACCGAGGAGCACGATGCGCATGCGCTCGCCGTCGGCGCCGTGCTGTGCGAGCAGCCTGAACTGCTCGCGGGTCTCGCCGGGCAGCGCGTGGGCCTCGTCGACGAGCAGCAGCACCGGCGAGCCGGCGCGATGCAGATCGGCGATGCGCGCCCGCACGCGCGCGGCCGCGTCTCGCGGGTCCGCGCGGTCCACCGCGAGGCGCAGCGCGTCGGCGAGCGCGAACCAGGTCTGGTCACCACCGAGCGAGGGATCGCAGGTGTAGACGACGGTGTAGCGGTCCCTGAGTTCGCGGGTCAGCTGACGGCACAGCGTCGTCTTGCCGGTGCCCGCCTCGCCGACGACCTTGACGATGCCGGTCTCGTTGCGCAGCACGTGCAGCGTCGCGTGGACGGTCGCCTTGCGCGTGCCGCCGCTGTAGAACGCATCGTCGGTGGGCGTGACGGGAAAGGGGGCGGAGGTCAGCCCGAAGTGCTTCCAGTAGAGCGAGGCAGCCATGGTGGCGCGGCGTAGACCGGTGAGAGCGGCGCAGGACGACGGATCATGTCACGCCAAGCCTTCCGGCAGTGTAGCGATATGTGTCGCCACGAGCGAGATGCCGGACTCGCCTCGCCAGCCGTCTCGCTGCAATCGGTACGCGATCAGCGCCTGTTCGCCGACGGGCTCGGTGCGCCCGAACGCGATCGCCGAGACGCGCCGGGTGCCGAGCCGCAGCTCGAGCTTCAGGTGCCGGTCCTTCACGAGGCGTTGCGAGATCACCGCAAAGCGGTCGGCGAACAGCGGCGCTGGGAAGCCCTGGCCCCAGACCTCGTGGTCGAGCTCGGCGAGCGTCGCGACGCTGAGTTCCTCGGGCGCGAGCGGCCCATCGGTTTCGACGACCTGCGCGAAGCACGTCGGGTCGGCGAGCTCGTGCACCGCGGCCTCGAATGCGTCGACGAACGCGGGCATCGCGTCCTCGCGCATCGTCAGTCCCGCGGCCATCGCGTGGCCACCGAAACGCAGCAGCACGCCCGGGGCGCGACGGTCGACGAGGTCGAGCGCGTCACGCAGGTGCACGCCCGCGATCGAGCGGCCCGACCCCTTCAGCAGCCCGGGCTGGCGATCGTCGCGCGCGAGCGCGAGCGCCGGCCTCGCGAAGCGCTCCTTGAGCCGCGACGCAACCAGTCCCACGACGCCCTGGTGCCACGTCGGCCGGAACGCGACGAGCGTGCGGCGCTCGGGGTCCGGCTCGCCGACGTCGGCGAGTGCCTCCTCGCGCATGTCCGCCTCGATGTCGCGGCGCTCGCGGTTCATCGCGTCGAGCTTCGCGGCGAGCGCGGCCGCGCGCGCGTCGTCGTCCTCGAGCAGGCACTCGACGCCGACCGAGATGTCCGCGAGTCGGCCGGCGGCGTTGATTCGCGGACCGAGCGCGAAGCCTAAGTCGAGGCTGCCGACGTCGCGCGGCTCGCGGCCGGCGAGCCGTAGCAGCGCGAGCAGCCCCGGGCGGGTGCGGCCCGCGCGGATGCGCTTCAGGCCGGCGGCGACCAGCAGGCGGTTGTTGCGGTCGAGGCGCACGACGTCGGCGACCGTGCCGAGCGCGACGAGGTCGAGGAGATCGGCGAGCGGCGGTTCGCTGCGGCCCGCGAACGCGCCGCGCGCGCGCAGCACCGCGCGCAGCGCGCAGAGCACGTAGAACATCACGCCGACGCCGGCGACGTGCTTGCTCGCGAAGCTGCACCCCGGCTGGTTCGGGTTCACCAGCGCATTGGCCTCGGGCAGCGTCGCACCGGGCAGGTGGTGGTCGGTGACCAGCACCTGCAGGCCGGCCGTACGCGCCGCCGCGACACCCTCGATGCTCGCGATCCCGTTGTCGACGGTGACCAGCATGTCGGGGCGGCCGAGCCGCGGATGCACCAGCGCGGCCTCGACGATCTCGGGCGTGAGGCCGTAGCCGTATTCGAAGCGGTTCGGCACGAGGTAGTCGACGATCGCGCCCATCGTGCGCAGTCCGAGCACGCCGACCGCGACGCCGGTCGCGCCGTCGCAGTCGTAGTCGCCGACGACGAGGATGCGCCGGCGAGCCGCGATCGCATCGGCGAGCAGGCGACCCGCGTCGTCGGCGCCGCGCATCGTGTCCGGCGGCAGCAGGTCTGCGGGGCCGCCGCCGATCAGGGCGGGATTCTCGATGCCGCGCGATGCATAGAGCCGCGCCATCAGCGGCGACACGCCTGCGGCCGTCAGGCGCGCGAGCGCCCGGGGGTCGACGCGGCGCGGGGCGATCCTCGGTGGCGGCGTCATCGGGGTCTCGTCACCGGGTCGCGCTGGGCTCGGCGAGCAGCCCGACACCGTCGGTGCGCCGCCAGAAGCGCCAGCCCGCGCGCGGCGCGACCTCGATCTCCCGCCAGCCGGCGTCGCCTGCGAGCACGATGCGAGCGCCGTCGCGCCATGCGCCGTCCGCGCGTACGATCCCGGCCAGCGTGTCGGCCTCGAGGCATCGCCATGCGGCGAGCCATCCGGCGGGGTCGCCTGCGAGCTGCGCCTCGTGCAGCCGGTCGTCGATTCGAAGCCGCGTGCCGTCGGAGAGCGCGGTCTCGAGCGGCCCGGCGCCGGGCCCGTGCGCCGCGACTCGCACGGCCGCGGCGAGCTCGACGCCCGGTGCGGCGACCGGGCAGCGGCCCTCGATCCAGACGCTGTTGACGGCTGGCTCGTGCGTGGCCTGCAGCACTTCGTTCAGCGCGTGCCAGGTCATCTGGATCTCGTTGACGATGCGGCGCCAGCGTCTCGCGTCGTCGCCCTGCGGCAGCCAGGCGTCGATGTTGCGTCCGGTCGCGCCGGAGAGGGGGCGCGTTCGCAGCGCGAGCGGGCGGGCCGGATCGGTCTCGCGAAGGTACCAGCGCCTCGGTGTCCCGACCTCGAGCGCGAGGCCCTCGTCGGCGAGCAGCGGCGCGATCGCCGCGGCGAGCGCGACGGCGTCCTCGCGCGTCGGCGACAGCGAGGCCGGGTCGGTCAGCACCAGGTGGTCGCGTCCAACGTGCAGGTGGACCGGGTCGATGCGCCAGGCCGCGCCGGCGACGCCGTCCGCGATCGCGGCGGCGGCGGCGAGCGAAGTGCCCTCGGGCAGCGCCAGCCGCGCGTGCAGCCAACGCTCGTGGCCGGGGTCGTGCGGCGGCGGGCCGTCGGAGCCCGCCTGCGTGCGCACGGTGGTGCGACGGGCGAGGGCGGTCCAGCACGGCGAGGCCGCGAGCTCGGCGATGCGGTCCGCGCCGATCCATGCCGGGTCGACCAGCGCCGCCGGCAGCAGCAGCACGGGCGTCGCCTCGCTCATGGGCGGCGCGTCGGGGACGGCGGGGACGGGATCACGCGCCGATCATACCGACCCGCGCGTGCGCGCTTCGCGGCACGCGGGTCCGCCGTCGGGGCAGCACGGTTGCGCGGCGGGCGCGGCTGCGGGTTGTGGCACACTGCGCCGTCCCGCGCGACGGGCCGGTCGGTCCGGCTCGATGCGCCTCATCGGCCCACCGGGCCGGGCCCCTCCGAGTCCGTCCGCCGTCGTGTCCACCCCGTTCGAGATCGCCGTCGGCCTGCGCTACACGCGCAGCGGCCGGCGCGCGGGCCGGCGCAACGGCTTCATCTCCTTCATCTCTGCGCTGTCGGTCGCGGGCATCGCGCTCGGCGTGGCCGCACTGATCGTCGTGCTGTCGGTGATGAACGGCTTCCAGAAGGAAGTCCGCGACCGGATGCTGTCGGTGCTCTCGCACATCGAGGTGGTCGCCACCGACCGGCCGATGCTCGACTGGGCCTCGGTGGTCGCGCAGGCCAAGCGCCATCCGCTCGTGCGCGAAGGCGCGCCCTACGTGTCCGGGCAGGCGATGGTGACCCGCGACGACACGGTGCGCGGCGTGCTGGTCCGCGGCATCGACCCGGCGCTCGAGCCGAAGGTCTCGGACCTCGGCACGCAGGTGGTGGCGGGCAAGCTCGACGCGCTGGTGCCGGGCGAGTTCGGCATCGTGCTCGGCCGGGTGCTCGCGCGCCAGATCGGCGTCGAGGTCGGCGACCGGATCGCGCTGATCGCGCCCCAGGGCACCGTGACGCCCGCGGGCGTGGTGCCGCGCGTGCGCCAGTTCACCGTCGTCGCGGTGTTCGAGTCGGGCCACTACGAGTACGACGCGACGCTGGTGCTGACGGCGCTCGTGGACGCGGCCAAGCTCTTCCGCGTCGAGGGCGTGAGCGGCGTGCGGCTGAAGACCGCCGACATGCAGGAGGCGCCTCGCGTCGCGGCCGAGCTGATGCGCACGCTCGACCCGAGCCTCTACGCGCGCGACTGGTCGCGCGAGAACCGCAACTGGTTCGCCGCGGTGCAGATCGAGAAGCGGATGATGTTCATCATCCTGACGCTGATCGTCGCGGTCGCGGCGTTCAACCTCGTGTCGATGCTGGTGATGACCGTCACCGACAAGCGCAGCGACATCGCGATCCTGCGCACGCTCGGCGCCGCGCCGCGCTCGATCATGGGGATCTTCGTGATCCAGGGCGCGACGGTCGGGCTGCTCGGTACGCTGCTCGGCGTGTCGCTCGGCACGCTGCTCGCACTGAACGTCGGGCCGGTGGTCGCCTTCGTCGAGCGCCTGTTCGGCTTCCAGGTGCTGCCGGCGGGCGTGTACTTCATCAACTACCTGCCGAGCGACCTGCACTGGTCCGACGTCGGCACGATCGGGCTCGTCTCGTGCATGCTCGCGTTCGCGGCGACGATCTACCCGAGCCTCAGCGCCTCGCGCGTGCGGCCGGCCGAGGCGCTGCGCTATGAATGACCGCTTGCCGGGTGCGGCGATGCAGGGCGCGGCGCTCGGGGCGGCCCAGCCGGTGCTGGTCTGCAAGGGGCTCGCGAAGCACTACGAGCAGGGGCCGAACCGGCTGACGGTACTGACCGGGGTCGACCTGGCGGTGTCGCCGGGCGAGCGGATCGCGATCGTCGGCGCGTCGGGCTCGGGCAAGAGCACGCTGCTGCACCTGCTCGGCGGCCTGGACGCCGCGAGCGCGGGCGAGGTCTGGCTCGCCGGCACGCGGCTCGATGCGATGAGCGAATCGCAGCGCGGCGACGCGCGCAACCGCCTCCTCGGCTTCGTCTACCAGTTCCACCACCTGCTGCCCGAGTTCACCGCGCTCGAGAACGTCGCGATGCCGCTGCGGATCCGCCGCATGCCGAAGGCCGACGCCGAGCGGCGGGCGGCGGCGGCGCTCGGCGAGGTCGGGCTCGGCGGGCGGCTCGAGCACCTGCCCGGCCAGCTGTCGGGCGGCGAGCGGCAGCGCGTCGCGCTCGCGCGCGCGCTGGTCGGCGAGCCGGTCTGCGTGCTCGCCGACGAGCCGACCGGCAACCTCGATCGCGGCACCGCGCGGCAGATGTTCGACCTGCTCGAGCGGCTGAGCCGCGACCGCTCGACCGCGTTCGTCGTCGTCACGCACGACCTCGAACTCGCCGCGCGCGCCGACCGCGTGCTCGCGCTGCGCGAAGGGCGGCTGGGCCCGCCCTGAACAGGGTCGTCGCACCGATGCTGGTCGACACCCACTGCCACCTCGATGCGCCCGAATTCGATTCGGACCGCGACGACGTCGTCGCCCGCGCGGTCGAAGGCGGCGTCGCGCGCATCGTCGTGCCGGCGGTCGACGCCGCGGGGTTCGTGTCGGTGCATGCGCTCGCGCGTGCACATCCGTGCGTGCGCTACGCGCTCGGCATCCACCCGATGTACGTCGACCGCGCGCGCGACGAGGACCTCGACGCGTTGCGGCGCGCGATCGAGGCGGCGCGCGACGATCCGGCCTTCGTGGGCGTCGGCGAGATCGGGCTCGACCACTTCGTCCCCGGGCTCGACCGCGCGCGGCAGGAGCGCTTCCTCGTCGAGCAGCTGCGCATCGCCCGCGACGCGGACCTGCCGGTGATCCTGCACGTGCGGCGCGCGCAGGACGCGTTGCTCAAGCAGCTGCGCCGGATACGGCCGGCCGGTGGCATCGCGCACGCGTTCAACGGCAGCGTCCAGCAGGCGGGCGCGTTCGTCGACCTCGGCTTCGCGCTCGGCTTCGGCGGGGCGATGACCTTCGAGCGCGCGCTGCAGATCCGCCGGCTCGCGACGTCGCTGCCGCTCGAGGCCTGCGTGCTCGAGACCGATGCGCCGGACATCCCGCCCGCGTGGCTGTACCGCGCGCGCAACGAGCCGGCGGCGCTGCCGCGGATCGCGGCGTCGTTCGCGGTGCTGCGCGGGATCGACGTCGGGGACGCGATCCTGCGCACGGGGGCGAACGCGGTGCGGGTACTGCCGAGGCTCGGCGGCGCAGGGTGACGCGGCGGACGGGCCTTCGGGCCGCAGGACCGTAGGACATGCCGACCTTCGCGCCTTCGGACCTACGTCCGAGGTCGGATTGCCGCGCCGTTCCAGTCGGCCGAGCATGGGCCGATGGGTCGTTCCCCGTTCGCCTTCGCCCTCGCGCCGGTGGTCGTCGGTGCGGCGCTCGTCCTGCAGACCGCACCGACGCTGCCGTCGCCGACCGCCCGCACGGCGGCGTGGGCCGTGGCGTGCGGCCTCGTCCTGCTCGCGTGGCGCGCGGGGGCACGGGTGCCGCGCCTCGCCGCGCTGCTGGCGCTCGCGGCGCTCGGTGCGGCGACCTGGGCGGGGGCCGCGTGGCGCGCGGTCGACCGCCTCGACGAGCGGCTCGCGCCCGCGCTCGAGGGTGTCGATCTGACGCTCACCGGTGTCGTCGACGAGCTGCCGATCGCCGCGGAGCGCGGACAGCGTTTCGCGCTGCGGGTCGAGCGCTGCGAGCGTGGGGCGACGCGGAACGACCCGGTGCGCGCGGGGGATTCACCGGACGCAGCGGACGGTCTGGAGGACCGGGCGCGCGGTGGCGGGGCGGCCGGCGCGACCGACACGTCGGAGGTGCCCGGGTCGGCGCCGCTCGACCTGGACCGGCCAGGCGCGCCGACGGTGCCGGGCTCGGCCGTGTGTCGAGTGCCCCCCAGGGTGTCCCTGACCTGGTCGTCCGGCCTCGGCCGTCGCGACGCCGAGCCCGTCCCGCGGGTGCAGCCGGGCGAGCGCTGGACGCTGCGCGTGCGACTGAGGCGACCGCACGCGCCGGTCAATCCCGGCGCGTTCGACCGCGAGCTGCGCTGGCTGGAGGAGGGCATCGGCGCGGTGGGGCGGGTCCGCTCGGGGCGGCGCCTCGACGCGACGGTCCCGGGACTGGCGCTCGCGCTCGAACGGCGGCGCGCCGCGATCCGGGACGCGCTGTTCGACGCGGCGGGCGCGACGCGCGCACGGCAGGCGGGCGTGCTCGCCGCGCTCGCGGTCGGCGACCAGGCGGCGATCGACCCGGCGCTGTGGACGCTGTTCAACGCGACCGGGATCGGCCACCTGATGTCGGTCTCGGGGCTTCACGTCACCATGGTCGGCGCGCTCGGCGGGCTCGCGGTCGGCTTCGCGTGGCGGGCCCGCGTGCTCGCGCCCCTCGGCCTGCCGGGGCACGTGCCCACGCCGGTCGCACGCGGCCTCGCGGCGGTGGTCGTCGCCTTCGGCTACGCGGGCCTCGCGGGCTGGGGCGTGCCGGCCCAGCGCACCTGCTTCATGCTGGCGACGGGCGCGCTGCTGCTCGCCGGTGGGCGCACTGCGTCGGTCGTCGCAGCCGTCGGTGCCGCGGCCGCGGCGATCGTCGCGCTCGACCCGTGGGCGCCGCTCTCCGCCGGCTTCTGGCTGTCGTTCGGTGCGGTGGTCGCGATCGTCTGGGCTGGCTCGGGACGACGCGCGCACGACCGGCGGCTCCTCGAGGGGATGCGCGACGCCGTCCGCACGCAGTGGGCGGCGTCGGTCGCGCTGCTGCCGGCTGGAGCATGGTTCTTCGCGTCGGCCTCGGTCGTCGGCCCGCTCGCGAACGCGTTCGCGATCCCGATGATCGGGCTCGTCGTCACGCCGCTCGCGCTCGCCGGCGGCGCGCTCGGACTCGTCTCGACCGATGCGGCGGCCTGGCTCGTCGCGCCGGCCGCGGTGCTGCTCGATGGCCTCGTCGCGGCGCTCGAGGCGCTGGCCGCGCTGCCCGGGGCGACGGTCACGGTGCCGTCCCCGGGGCCCGTTGCGCTCGCCGTCGGCTGCGCCGGCGTGGCGCTGCTGCTCGCGCCGGCCGGCGTTCCCGGGCGTGCGCTCGGGGCACTGGCGCTGCTCCCGCTCGCGACCGCCGTGCCCGAGCGGCCCGCCCCCGGCGAGCTGAGGCTGACCGCGCTCGACGTCGGGCAGGGCATGGCGGCGGTCGTGCAGGTCGGCGAGCGGACCCTGGTGTACGACACCGGCCCGACGCTCGGCCCGCAGGTCGACGCGGGTGGGCGCACGATCGCGCCGTGGCTGCGGTCGATCGGCGCGCGGCGCGTCGACCTGCTGGTCGTCTCGCACCAGGACGACGACCATGCGGGCGGCGCGCGAACGCTGATGCGGGCGGTGCGCGTCGACGCGCTCGCGTCATCGCTGCCCGATGACCATCCGATCGTCGCCGACGCGCCGGTGGCGCGCCGATGCGTGCGTGGCGAGCGGTGGTCGTGGGGCGACGCCGAGTTCGAGTGGCTGCATCCGGCGGACCCGCCGGAACCCGTGCGTCGATCGCCGACCAACGCCGTGAGCTGCGTGCTGCGCGTGCGCCATCCCGCGGGCACGCTGCTGCTCGCCGGCGACGTCGAGGCGCCCCAGGAGCGACGTCTCGTCGAGCTCTTCGGGCGGGACGGGCTCGCGGCCGACGTGCTGCTCGTGCCGCACCACGGCAGCACCACCTCGTCGAGCGAGCCCTTCGTCGACGCGGTCGGGCCGCGCTGGGCGATCGTGCAGGCGGCGTACCGCAGCCGGTTCGGGCACCCGCATCCTCGGGTCGTCGAGCGCTATACGCGACGCGGCGTCGAGCTGCTGCGCAGCGACGCCGACGGCGCGGTGCAGCTCAGGCTGCGCGCGGGGGCGCCGACACGCGTGCTGCGCAGCCGCTTCGAGCCCGCCCGCTACTGGCGCGTGGACGCGCGGCCTCCGTGACCGGGCGCCGCGCGCGGCCTCACTGCGCGGTCCAGCCGCCGTCCATCGCCCACGCCGCACCGCGGACCTGGTCGCCGGCCGGCGAACACAGGAAGACCGCCAGCGCGCCGAGCTGCTCGGGCGTGACGAACTCGCCCGAGGGCTGCTTCTCGCCGAGCAGCGAGGCGCGCGCCGCGTCGGCGCTCAGGCCGCGCTCGGCCATGCGCGCGTCGATCTGCTTCTGCACCAGCGGGGTCAGCACCCAGCCGGGGCAGATCGCGTTGCAGGTGACGCCGGTGCGCGCGGTCTCGAGCGCGACGACCTTGGTCAGACCGACGATGCCGTGCTTGGCCGCGACGTAGGCCGACTTCTCGACCGAGGCAACCAGGCCGTGCGCCGACGCGATGTTGACGATACGGCCCCAGTTGCGCGCCTTCATCGTCGGCAGCGCGAGCCGGGTGGTGTGGAACGCCGAAGTGAGGTTGAGCGCGATCACCGCATCCCAGCGCTCGGGCGGGAACGACTCGACGGGCGACACGTGCTGGATGCCGGCGTTGTTGACCAGCACGTCGACGCCGCCGTGGCCTTCGCAGCGTTTCATCAGCGTCTCGACGTCGGCCGGACGCGTCAGGTCGCCGCCCTCGAAGACGACGCGCACACCGAACTCCTTCGCGAGCCCGGCGCGCAGCGACTCGATCGCGTCGGCCTCACCGAAGCCGTTGAGCACGACGCCGCAGCCTTGTGCGGCGAGCGAGCGGGCGATGCCCAGCCCGATGCCGCTGGTCGATCCGGTGACGAGAGCCAACTTGCCTGCGAGCATGGTGCGATCCTCTTGCGGGATGTGGGGGGGAGGGGGGCTGCTACCATCCGGATTCTATCGCCCGCGCCCGAGCCGGGCCGTCCGCACGCCATCCACGAGCCGCCATGACCGCCGCCGAGCCCGAGCTCCGTTCCGTGACTTGCGCCCACCCGGGCGGCCTGCATCGCCTCGCGTACTGGCAGTGGGGCGATCCGGACAATCCGAGCGTGGTGATGTGCGTGCACGGCCTGACCCGCACCGGCCGCGACTTCGACGCGCTCGCGCAGCGGCTGTCGGCGCGGCATCGCGTGGTGTGCCCCGACATGATCGGCCGCGGCGCCTCGGACCGCGTCGCCGATCCGATGCTCTACCAGGTCCCGCAGTACGTGGCCGACTGCGTCACGCTGATCGCGCGCCTCGACGTGCCTTCGGTCGCCTGGGTCGGCACCTCGATGGGCGGGCTGATCGGCCTGCTGCTCGCCTCGCTGGACGGCGCGCCGCTGTCCCGGCTGCTGCTCAACGACGTGGGGCCGGTGCTGTCGCTCGAGGGGCTCTCGCGGATCCGCGACTACGTCGGCGCCGACCCGGCGTTCGCGTCGTTCGAGGAGGGCGAGGCCCGCGTGCGCGAGCTCGCCGCGGGCTTCGGCCCGCTCACCGACGCGCAGTGGCGGCTGCTGACCCGGCACACGGTGGTCCGCCGCGACGACGGCACCTGGCGGCTGCACTACGACCCGCGGATCGCCGAACCGTTCCGGCAGATGCCGCTCGAGGCGCCGCCGCTGTGGCCGCTCTACGACCGCATCCCCTGTCCGACCTGGGTGGTGCGCGGGGCCGAGTCCGACCTGCTGTCCGATGCGACCGCCGACGAGATGACGCGGCGCGGGCCGCGCGCGCACCGCGTCGACGTGGCCGGCGTCGGCCACGCGCCGACCTTCATCCCCGACGACCAGATCGCGATCGTCGAGCGCTTCCTGGCCGCGCCTGCGTGATCCTCGGCGCTCGGCCGTCGTGCCGCGCGCCCCGCGCCGTTCCCCAACCCGGGCCGCCCAGCGTCGCGCGCCCCGTTCCGAGAGAGAGGCCAGCACGATGACCATCAAGCGCCTGCACGTCGGTCCCCGCATGTCGGAGGCCGTGGTCCACAACGGGACCGTCTATCTCGCCGGCCAGGTCGCCGACGACGCGAGCCAGGACACCGCGGGCCAGACTCGCGAGATCCTGGCGATGATCGACCGCCTGCTCGCAGAATGCGGCAGCGACAAGACGAACATCCTGTCCGCGCAGATCTACCTCGCGGACATCGCCGATTTCGCGGCGATGAACTCGGTGTGGGACGCCTGGGTGCCCGTCGGCTGCACGCCGGCGCGCGCGACCGTCGAAGCGAAGCTCGCGGCGCCGCAGTACCGGGTCGAGATCAAGGTCGTCGCGGCTGCCTGAGCGCGGCCCGGCCACGGGCCGCGCGCCTCGCGCGGCCCCCGCCCGGCAGGGTCAGCGCCAGCCGACCCGGTCGATGATCTTCGCGGCCGTGATCTGCGCTCGGCCCACCTGCGCGATCGGCAACGTGTCGGCCTTGAACTTGCCGAGCGCGTCGAGAACGGGGTTCTTCATGACGGCGCTCGCCACGACCGGCCACTCGTTGTTGCCCTCGGCCAGGTAGGCCTGCGCCGGGTCGCTCGCGAGGTATTCGAGGAACCTGATCGCCGCCTCGCGGTTCGGCGCGTTGCGCATCACGCCGCCGCCGGACACGTTGACGTGGGTGCCCCACGACTGCTGGTTCGGCCAGACCATGCCGATCTTCGAGATCGCGTCCTTGTCCGCCGCGGCCTCGCTGCGCATCATGCGCACGAGGTAGTAGGTGTTGGTCAGCGCCACGCCGCATTCGCCGGTCGCGACGGCCTTGATCTGGTCGGTGTCGCCGCCCCGCGGCGAGCGTGCGAAGTTCGCGACGACACCACGTGCCCACTGCTCGGCCTTGGCCTCGCCGACGTGCTCGCTGATCGCGCCGATCAGCGACAGCATGTACGGGTGCGTGCCGGAGCGCGTGCAGACCTTGCCCTTGAGTGCCGGATCGGCGAGCGACTCGTAGGTCGCGACCTGACCGGGCTTCACGCTCGCCTTGTTGTGGACGATGACGCGGGCCCGCGTCGAGAACGCGAACCACTCGGCGCCGCCGCCGTCGTCCTTGCCGCGCAGGTGCTCGGGGATCCGGCTGTCGAGCACCTTGGAGCGCACCGGCTGGAACATCCCGTCGACCTGCGCGCGCCACAGGCGCGCCGCGTCGACCAGCAGCAGCACGTCGGCGGGGCTGTTGCGACCTTCGGTGCGCAGCCGCTCGAGCAGCGCCTCGTCGCCCGCCTCGATGCGGTTGATCCGGATACCGGTCCGCTTCGTGAAGTCGCTGTAGAGCGCCTCGTCGGTCTGGTAGTGGCGGGCCGAATACAGGTTCAGCACCGGGTCGGCGGCGATGGTGGGCGCGGCGTGGGCGGCGCAGGCGACGGCCAGCGCGGCGAGCAGGCGACGTCGGGTGGGAAGGCAGAGCGGCATGGCAGGGCGGGAGGGAAGACGCGGAAAACCGAGTCTAGGTGAACTTGTTCGGTAATGCAAATGCGAAGGATTCGCGTTATTGATTCAAGTCAATGGTCGAGGCCGTGCGCCCGGGCACTCCGGGACGGATCGGGCGACGGATCACGGCTCGGGCCGGGGCTCGGGCCGGGAAAGCAGACCCGGCTCCGAACGGATCACGGAACGCGCCACGGATCGATGCGGGCGACCTGTCGGATCGACGGCGCGGGGTCAGTTGACGAAGACGTCGCCGCGGGCGGGCCGGGCCGCGACGCGCTGCTCGGACGCGCGCCCCTCGGCACGAACGGAGGCGGGCGCACGGGCCGGCGGCACGGTGCGGCGCGCCGGCTTCGAGGCGGTGCGCACGGTCGTCGCCTTGGCGGCCCGGGGCGCGCCGGACCGCGCTGTCCGCGAGGCGGCAGGGCGTGCCGCGACGGGGCCCGTCGACACGCGCGCATCGGTCGATGCCGACGACGGAGCGGACGCGGGTGGCATGATCGGTGCTGCCGCCAGCGTCGTCGTCGCCGCGAGGCTCGGTGGCGCCGGGTTCGGCAACGTCGACGATCCGGGGCTCAACGGTGCGGTACGTGCTTCGATCGTCGCTGAGGTCGATGCGGTGAGTACGGAAGCCGCAGCTGCCGGCGGTGCGACGGATGAAGGCGCGATCGGCGCGGGTGTCGTGCCGTAGGCCGCCGGGATCCCGTCGGTCGCGCCCCAAACCGGCGCCG
>JADCHE010000159.1 GCA_020248665.1 Burkholderiales bacterium
GCCGGCGTGGCACGCGGTTTTCCGACACCTGCGAGCCCGATCTCCCGCCACGCTGGCATAATCGGGGGTTGGACTCACCGCCGCCCGCCATGCACGCCCGCACGCTCTACGACAAGCTCTGGGACGCCCACGTCGTCCACCAGGAAGCCGACGGCACCTGCCTGATCTACATCGACCGGCATCTGGTCCACGAGGTCACCAGCCCGCAGGCCTTCGAGGGGCTGAAGCTCGCCGGCCGCACGCCGTGGCGGATCTCCGCGAACCTCGCGGTGGTCGACCACAACGTGCCGACCACCGACCGCAAGGCCGGCATCGCCGACCCGATCGCGCGGCTGCAGGTCGAGACGCTCGATGCGAATGCGCGCGAGACCGGGATGACCTACTTCGACATCTCGGACCGCCGACAGGGCATCGTCCACGTGATCGGGCCGGAGCAGGGCGCGACGCTGCCCGGCATGACGGTGGTCTGCGGCGACTCGCACACCTCCACGCACGGCGCGTTCGCCTGCCTCGCCTTCGGCATCGGCACCTCGGAGGTCGAGCTCGCGCTCGCCACGCAGTGCCTGACCGCGAAGAAGATGAAGTCGATGCGCGTGCTGGTCGAGGGCGCGCTGCCGCGTGGCGTCACCGCGAAGGACGTCGTCCTCGCGGTGATCGGCCGCATCGGCACCGCCGGCGGCACCGGCTATGCGATCGAGTTCGCCGGCAGCACGATCCGCGCGCTGTCGATGGAAGGCCGGATGACGATCTGCAACATGGCGATCGAGGCCGGCGCGCGCTCGGGCATGGTCGCGGTCGACGACGTCACGCTGCAGTACCTGAAGGGCCGGCCGATGTCGCCCACGGGCGCCGACTGGGACCGCGCGGTCGCCTACTGGAAGACGTTGGGCTCCGACGAGGGCGCGACCTTCGACGCCGAGATCCGCATCGACGCGACCACGCTGACCCCGCACGTGACCTGGGGCACCTCGCCCGAGATGGTCATCCCCATCGAGGGCCGCGTGCCGGATCCGGACAAGGAGAAGGACGCCGTCCGGCGCGAGGGCATCGAGCGCGCGCTGACCTACATGGGCCTGACCCCGAACACGCCGATGTCGGAGATCCGCATCGACAAGGTGTTCATCGGCTCGTGCACCAACTCCCGCATCGAGGACCTGCGGCAGGCCGCCGCGGTCGTGCGCGGCCGCCGCAAGGCCGACAACGTGAAGCTCGCGATGGTCGTGCCGGGCTCGGGCCTGGTGAAGGCGCAGGCCGAGGCCGAGGGGCTCGACAAGGTCTTCCGCGACGCCGGCTTCGAGTGGCGCGAGCCCGGCTGCTCGATGTGCCTCGCGATGAACGCCGACCGGCTCGAGCCGGGCGAGCGCTGCGCGAGCACCAGCAACCGCAACTTCGAGGGCCGGCAGGGCGCCGGCGGGCGCACGCATCTGGTGAGCCCGGCGATGGCCGCGGCGGCCGGCGTGTTCGGCCACTTCGTCGACGTCCGCCGTCTCTGAGGGGGAAGGGCAGCATGGAGAAGTTCACCGTCCACCGCGGCCTGGTCGCCCCGCTCGACCGCGCGAACGTCGACACCGACGCGATCATCCCTAAGCAGTTCCTGAAGTCGATCAAGCGCACCGGCTTCGGCCCGAACGCGTTCGACGAGTGGCGCTACCTCGACCGGGGCGAGCCCGGGATGGACAACTCGAAGCGCCCGCTGAACCCCGACTTCGCGCTGAACCAGAAGCGCTACGAGGGCGCTTCGGTGCTGCTCGCCCGCAAGAACTTCGGCTGCGGCTCCTCGCGCGAGCACGCGCCGTGGGCGCTGCAGGACTACGGCTTCCGCGCGGTGGTGGCGCCGAGCTACGCCGACATCTTCTTCAACAACTGCTTCAAGAACGGCCTGCTGCCGGTGTGCCTGCAGGAGTCCGAGGTCGACCGCCTGTTCCACGAGGTGGCGGCCTTCCCGGGCTTCGAGCTGGTGATCGACCTGCCGGCGCAGGTGGTGCGGACCGTCGACGGCTCGCTCGCCTACCGATTCGAGGTCGACGCCTTCCGCAGGGACTGCCTGCTCAACGGCTGGGACGACATCGGCCTGGTGCTGCGGCACGCGGACCGGATCCGCGAGTACGAGGCGAAGCGCCTCGCCGAGCAGCCCTGGCTCGCCAAGGCGCTGCAGTCCTGAGCGCCGACGACGACCACCACCTCCTCCAGGGAACGGACACGATGGGCAAGAAGATCGCGGTGCTGCCGGGCGACGGCATCGGCCCCGAGATCACCGCGCAGGCGGTGCGGGTCGTCGAGGCGCTCGGGCTCGGCATCGGGATGGCCGAGGCGCCGGTCGGCGGCGCGGGCTACGACGCGGCCGGCGATCCGCTGCCGGCCGAGACGTTCAAGCTATGCGAGGCGTCCGACGCGATCCTGTTCGGCGCGGTCGGCGGCCCGAAGTACGACACGCTGCCGCGCCCGCAGCGCCCCGAGCAGGGGCTGCTGCGGCTGCGCAAGCACTTCGACCTGTACGCGAACCTGCGCCCGGCGATCGTCTACCCCGAGCTCGCCCACGCCTCCTCGCTGAAGGCCGAGGTGGTCGCCGGCCTCGACCTGCTGATCCTGCGCGAGCTGACCGGCGACATCTACTTCGGCCAGCCACGCGGCGTGCGCACGAACGAGAAAGGCGAGCGCGAGGGTTTCGACACGATGCGCTACACCGAGGGCGAGATCCGCCGGATCGCGAAGACCGCGTTCGAGGCCGCCCGCAAGCGCTCGCGCCGGGTCTGCTCGGTCGACAAGGCGAACGTGCTCGAGACGACCCAGTTCTGGCGCGACGTGGTCACCGAGGTGCACAAGGACTACGCCGACGTCGAGCTGTCGCACATGTACGTCGACAACGCGGCGATGCAGCTGGTGCGCAACCCCAAGCAGTTCGACGTGATCGTCACCGGCAACATGTTCGGCGACATCCTGTCCGACGAGGCGTCGATGCTGACCGGCTCGATCGGCATGCTGCCGTCCGCTTCGCTGAACGCAATGGGGTTCGGCATGTACGAGCCGATCCACGGCTCCGCGCCCGACATCGCGGGCAAGGGCGTGGCCAATCCGCTCGCCACGATCCTCAGCGCGGCCATGCTGATGCGCTATTCGCTGGGGCAGGAAGCGGCCGCCTGTCGCATCGAGGCCGCCGTCCGTAAGGTGCTTGCACAGGGCTATCGGACGGCTGATATTACGGAACCCGGCTGCAGGCAGGTGGGCACGGTCGCGATGGGCGACGCGGTGCTGGCCGCGCTCTGACGCCCGGACGCATGCGAGCGAAGCGATGATGAAGGTCGGGTTGGTCGGCTGGCGCGGCATGGTGGGCTCCGTGCTCATGCAGCGCATGCGCGAGGAGAACGACTTCGCGCACGTCGAGCCGGTGTTCTTCAGCACGTCCAACGCCGGGGGCGAGGCGCCCCTGGGCGGTGGGAAGCTGTTGCACGCCGACGACGTCGACGCGCTGAAGAAGATGGACGTCGTGCTGACCTGCCAGGGCGGCGACTGGACGAAGGCCGTCTACCCGAAGCTGCGCGCCACCGGCTGGAACGGCTACTGGATCGACGCGGCCTCGACGCTGCGGATGGCCGACGACGCCGTCATCATCCTCGACCCGGTCAACCGCAAGGTGATCGACGCCGCGCTCGGCACGGGCACGAGGAACTACGTCGGCGGCAACTGCACCGTCAGCCTGATGCTGATGGCGATGGGCGGGCTCTTCGAGCATGACCTCGTCGAGTGGGTGTCGGCGATGACCTACCAGGCCGCAAGCGGCGCCGGCGCCCAGAACATGCGCGAGCTGCTGCAGCAGATGGGTGCGCTGCACGACGCGGTCGAGGCCGAGCTGGCCGACCCGGCCGGAGCGATCCTCGACATCGACCGCAAGGTCGCGGCCGAGCTGCGCTCACCGCGGATGCCCGTCTCCAACTTCCGCGGCGTGCCGCTCGCCGGCAGCGTGATCCCCTGGATCGACGTGCCGGTCGAGCACGGGCAGAGCAAGGAGGAGTGGAAGGGCGGGGCGGAGTGCAACAAGATCCTGGGCCGTCCGCCGTTCCGCTCGCCGGGCAGCATCCCGATCGACGGCATCTGCGTGCGCGTCGGCGCGATGCGCTGCCACAGCCAGGGCCTCACGGTGAAGCTTAGGCGCGACGTCCCGATGGGGGACGTCGAGTCGATCCTCGCCGCCGGCAACGACTGGGTCGAGGTGGTGCCGAACGAGCGGGAGGCGACCGAGACGCGGCTGTCCCCGGTCTCGGTCACCGGAACGCTCACGGTCCCGGTGGGCCGTCTTCACAAGCTCGCAATGGGGTCGGAGTACCTCGGCGCGTTCACCGTCGGCGATCAGCTGCTGTGGGGGGCCGCCGAGCCCCTTCGCCGTATGCTGCGCATCCTGATCGAGCGCTGACGTTGTTGCACGGACCTGCATCAGTGCGTCAGCTTGCACACGCAAGTCACTGATGTTACGCTCAAAATCAACGGTAAACCCGGGGGAAAAGCCGTGACGTCACGGGCTTCGCGCGAACATTCCAACACTCAACCGCTGTCCCCTCGGGCCCTCGCCTCGGCCATCGTCCTTGCGCTCGCCTCGCTGTCCGCGAACGTCGACGCGGCAGGGCTCGGCCGCCTGAACGTCCAGTCCGGACTCGGCCAGCCGCTGCGCGCCGAGGTCGAGGTGACCTCGCTGACGCGGGAAGAGGCGCAATCGCTGAGTGCGCGCCTCGCGCCGCCCGAGGCGTTCCGCCAGGCCGGTCTCGAGTTCAATCCGGCTCTGGGCGCGCTGCGCTTCGCGATCGAGCCGCGCGGCGGCCGGACCTTCGTCCGGATCACCTCGACGCAGCCGATCAACGAGCCCTTCGTCGACCTGCTGGTCGAGTTGAACTGGGCGACCGGCAAGTTCGTCCGCGAGTACACCTTCCTGCTCGACCCGCCCGAGATCCGCACCGCCCGCTCCGAGGCGGTCGAGGGCGGCGCGTCGCGCTCCGAGCCGGCCGCTCCGTCCGCCGCCGCCGCGCCGGCC
>JADCHE010000016.1 GCA_020248665.1 Burkholderiales bacterium
CAAACCGGCGCCGAGGCCGCGCTCCAACCGGCCGCACGCGTTCCGAACGCGCTGCCGGCGGGAGCCGGCGCGGCGGCGGCCACCTGCGGGAGGGCAGGCGACGGCGCGCCGGCCACTGGCGCCGCCGGCCGTCCGAGCCGCGCGGACGTCGACGCCTGCATCGCGCGGGCCGCGCTCGCCGACAGCGGGTTCATCGACGCAGCGGCGAGCAGGTCCTGCGACAGCAGCCGGCGCGCGCCGTCGAAGCGGCGCGTCCAGTAGTCGGCATCGAGGTTCTCGACCCGGATCGAGCCGCCGGTGGACGGTGCGTGGACGAACTGGTTGTTGCCGATGTAGATGCCGACGTGCGAGAACGCGCGCCTCAGCGTGTTGAAGAACACCAGGTCGCCGGGTTGCAGTTCGGTTGGTGCGATCGCCGGGCCGACGCGGCTGATCTCCTCGCTCCGGCGGGGCAGCGGCAGGCCGAGCGCGTCGCTGTAGACCAGGCGCACCAGGCCGCTGCAGTCGAGTCCGGTCTCGGGCGAGTTGCCGCCGAAGCGATAGTTGACGCCGAGCAGCGAGAGGGCCCGGAAGACCACCTCCGAGCCGGCGTCGCCGACCGAGGCCGATACGGAGGGTGTGTCCGCCGCGCCGACCGGGGCGGCGACCCATGCGGCACAGAGCGCCGCGGCGACCGCCGTTGCGCGGGCAAAACGTTCCACCGGGCCCCGTCCGCATCGCATGGCGGCGGAGCGTAGGAGAAAATCCCGCGACTGTCAAAATCGCCGACACCGGCTCCGCCGACCGCTTGCACGTGGACCCCATTCCCTTCCGCCTTGATGTCGCCGCGACCCCTCGGGACCCCCGGGCGGACGTCGCAGCGAGCCCGACGGTGCTCATCGTCGACGACTCGCGGTTCGTCCGGGCGTCGCTCGTGCGCGGGCTCGCGTCGCGCTTCCGGCTGCAGCAGGCGGAGTCCGGCGAGCGCGCCTGGGAACTGCTGCTGCTCGATGCGTCGATCGGTGCGGTGCTGAGCGACCTGACCATGCCCGGGATGGACGGCTTCGAGCTGCTGCGGCGTGTCCGGGCTTCGATGCTCGATCGCGTCCGGGCCTTGCCGTTCGCGGTGCTGTCGGGCGCCGACGATGCGGCGCAGCGCGCCCGGGCCGAGGCGCTCGGCGCCGACCGCTTCGTCGTCAAGGGCGACGGTGTCGACGCGCTCGCCGACTGGATCGCGGAGCGCTTGTCCGCGGCGCAGACCCCTGCGCCTGCGGCCGTCGCTTCGCCATCGGCGGCGACCGACGCTCCGGCGTGCGCCGATGCGCCTGCGGACATCGACGTCCCGGTCGGTGGGGAGATGCCGGCCATCGCCGCAGCGAACGTCGCCGTCGGAGCGCCGGTCGCTGCCGAATCCGTCACGCCGTCCGACACGCCGCCGGCGTCGACCGCGTCACCCACCGCCCCCGGCCCGACCCGCACGCCCGACCCGCTCGAGCGCTGGTTCCGCGCCGCCGCCAGCCGGCCCGCGGCCGCCGGCGAGGCCCCGCCCGCGCTGCTTCGCCTGCACGCGCCCGGCCTCGGCGAACTGCACGCGCGGCTGCGTCGGGGTGTGCGCGCCGCCGACGCGCTGCACCTCGACGACGCCGACCTCGCGTGGCTGTGCGTTCCCGCATCGGGGCCGCTCGCGCTGCGCCTGGCCGTGCGGTTCGGCCTGCTCGCGGCTGGTCGGCTCGCGACCGCGTCCGGCGCCGCGGCGCGGGTGTCGGTGTGCCTCGTCGGCGTCGATCCGGCCCGTCGGAGCGAGACGCTCGAGGCGCTGCGCGCGCTGCCGCTGGAAGCGCCGCCGGCGCCCGGCCTCGCGATGCGCGCCGTTGCCGGGCCGTGGGGGCCCGCGTGGCAGTGCACGCTGCCCTGGCCCGCCGCTCGGCTCCTGGTCTGCGCCTGACGCGTTACCCTCTGTGCCTCGTGTGCGACCGGTGGGCGAGCGGCGCGTAAGCGGTTCGTAAGCGCCCCGTCCCACACTGCCGCGCACGCAGCGCATGTTCCGCGCGTCGTCGCCGCGCCAGGGAGGGCAGATGGACTACCGCAGCATCCACCGACGGTCGATCGACGACCGCGACGCGTTCTGGGCCGAGGAGGCCCGCCGCATCCACTGGAACACGCCGTTCGAGCGAGTGCTCGACTACTCGCGCCCGCCGTTCGCGCGCTGGTTCATCGGCGGCACGACCAACCTGTGCCACAACGCGATCGACCGCTGGCTGCCGACCCAGGCGGACCGGCCGGCGCTGATCTACGTCTCGACCGAGACCGACGAGGAGCGCACCTTCACGTTCGCCGAGCTGCACCGCGAAGTGCAGCGGATGGCCGCGTCGATGACGTCGCTCGGCGTCGGGCGGGGCGACCGCGTGCTGCTCTACATGCCGATGATCCCGGAGGCGACCTTCGCGATGCTCGCCTGCGCACGGATCGGGGCGATCCACTCGGTCGTCTTCGGCGGCTTCGCGTCGGTCAGCCTCGCGAGCCGGATCGAGGACGCCGCGCCCACGCTGATCGTCAGCGCCGACGGCGGCTCGCGCGGGGGCAAGGTCGTGCCCTACAAGCCGCTGCTGGACGAAGCGATCCGGCTGTCGGCGCACAAGCCCGGCAAGGTGCTGATGGTCGACCGCAGGCTCGCGCCGTTCGAGCCGGTCGCCGGCCGTGACGAGGACTACGCGACGCTGCGCGCGAAGCACCTCGACGCGCAGGTCCCGGTCACCTGGCTGGAGTCGAACGAAACCAGCTACATCCTGTACACCTCGGGCACGACGGGCCGGCCCAAGGGCGTGCAGCGCGATGTCGGCGGCTACGCGGTCGCGCTCGCGGCCTCGATGAAGCACATCTTCTGCGGAAACCCCGGCGAGACCTACTTCTGCACCAGCGACATCGGCTGGGTGGTCGGGCACTCGTACATCGTCTACGGGCCGCTGATCGGCGGGATGGCGACGATCCTGTACGAGGGCACGCCGCTGCGCCCCGACCCGGGGATCCTCTGGCAGCTCGTCGAGCGCTACAAGGCGACCGTGATGTTCTCCGCGCCCACCGCGATCCGGGTGCTCAAGAAGCAGGATCCGAGCTGGCTGACGAAGTACGACCTGTCGAGCCTGCGCGCGCTGTTCCTCGCCGGCGAGCCCCTCGACGAGCCGACCTCGAAGTGGATCGCCGACGCGATCGGCCGGCCGATCGTGGACAACTACTGGCAGACCGAGACCGGCTGGCCGATCCTGACCGTCGCGCACGGCATCGAGAAGACGCCGACCCGGATCGGCAGCCCGGGCATGCCGATGTACGGCTACGACGTCCGGCTGCTCGACGAGCGCACCGGCGCCGAGATCGGCGCCAACGAGAAGGGCGTCGTCGCGATCGTGCCGCCGCTGCCGCCGGGCTGCATGCAGACGGTGTGGGGCGACGACAAGCGCTTCGTCGACACCTACTTCAAGTCGATCCCGGACAGGCTCGTCTATTCGACCTTCGACTGGGGCATCCGCGATGACGACGGCTACTACTTCATCCTCGGGCGAACCGACGACGTGATCAACGTCGCCGGCCACCGGCTCGGCACGCGCGAGATCGAGGAGTCGATCTCCAGCCACCCGGCGGTCGCCGAGTGCGCGGTGGTCGGCGTGGCGGATTCGCTCAAGGGCCAGGTCGCGGTCGCGTTCGCGGTGCTCAAGGACCCGTCGATCGCGGCGACTCAGGACGCGCGGCTGAAGCTCGAGGGCGCGGTGATGGCGGTCGTCGACAAGCAGCTCGGCGCGGTGGCGCGGCCGGCGCGCGTGCACTTCGTCGGGCTGCTGCCGAAGACCCGCTCCGGCAAGGTGCTGCGGCGCTCGATCCAGGCGGTCTGCGAGGGGCGCGACCCGGGCGACCTCACGACGATCGAGGATCCGCAAGCGCTGGAGGCGCTGAAGCAGACCATGAAGGCTTGAGAATCATGGACTTGGGATGACAATATCATGTATTAGTCGAGGTTCGGTCGCGCCCGGAAGGGCATGTCCCCGACTTCATGAAGACCCCAGGATGCGGCCAGAAACATGTTTAACATCATCGACTTGAGGCGCGAAGCTCAAGTGATGGGGCATCACTCCGTCACGGCACGTCGATCGCCGGCTCCGACATCGCCGCCAGCTGCTCGCGCAACTCCAGGATCCGGTCCTGCCAGTACCGCGGCGTGCCGAACCACGGAAAGGCCGCCGGGAACGCCGGGTCGGTCCAGCGGCGGGCCAGCCACGCCGAGTAGTGCAGCAGGCGCAGCGTGCGCAGCGGCTCGATCAGCTGGAGCTCGCGCCGGTCGAACGGCATGAAGTCGCGGTAGCCGTCGAGCACGTCGACCATCTGCCGTTGCATCTCCTCGGGAGTGCCTGACAGCAGCATCCAGAGGTCCTGGATCGCCGGCCCGTTGCGCGCGTCGTCGAAGTCGACGAAGTGCGGACCGTCGTCGGTCCACAGCACGTTGCCGGCGTGGCAGTCGCCGTGCAGCCGAAGCGTCCGGGTCGCGCCCACCCGCTCGAACGCCGCGGCGACCGCGTCGAGGCATTGGTCGGCCGCCGCGCGCCACGCCGGCAGCAGATCCGGTGGCACCGCGTCGTGCTCGAGCAGCCAGGCGCGCGGCTCGCGGCCGAACGACTCGATGTCGAGGGTCGGCCGGTGCTCGAAGGGCGCGATTGCCCCGAGCGCGTGGATGCGGCCGACGAAGCGCCCGATCCAGGCCAGCGTGTCGGGGTCGTCGAGCTCGGGCGCGCGCCCGCCCCGGCGCGGATAGACCGCGAAGCGGAAGCCCTCGTGCGCGTGCAGCGTCGTGCCGGCGACCTCGAGCGGCGCGACCACCGGGATCTCGAGGGCGGCGAGCTCGGTCGTGTACCGGTGCTCTTCGAGGATCTGCGCGTCGCTCCAGCGGCCGGGCCGGTAGAACTTCGCGACGACCGTCGGGCCGTCCTCGATCCAGATCTGGTAGACGCGGTTCTCGTAGCTGTTCAGCGCGAGCATCCGGCCGTCGCCCCGCCAGCCCGCGGCCTGCAGTGCATCGAGGATGCAGCCGGGCTCGAGGAGCGAGAAGGGGTGGGGCGTGTCGTCCGGGGTCGGGTCCATGAGCGATCCTACGCAGCCCGGGACGGCCGAGCCGCTTACACTGCGGCCGGGCCGTCTTCGGTGGCGGCATCAAGGGGGTTCGGCTGGATCTGTTCGACATCAGGGCGATGTTCCCTGCGCTCGTGATGCCGCCTGCTTCGCTGCTGATGATCGCGGCGGCGGGCCTGTTCCTCGCATGGCGCGGAAGGCGGGCGGGCTTGCCGATCGCGCTCGCCGGACTCGCCGCGACCTGGTTCTTCGGCACCTTCCTGACCGCGCACGCCCTGGTCGGCTGGGTCGAGTCGGGGCAACGTCCCTTCGATCGCGCGGCATGGGACACCGCGCGCACGGGGACCGCGCCACCGGGGGCGATCGTCGTGCTCGGCGGCGGATCCATCGTCGATGGTCCACATTCGCCGCGTCGCGAGCGGCTCACGCCATGGTCGGTGCAGCGGGTGCTCGCCGGTGCGCGCATCGTACGCGTGACGGGGCTGCCGGTGCTGGTCAGCGGCGGTCCTCCCCCGTGGGCCCAGTCGTCGGAGGCCTCGCTGATGCGTGCGATGCTGGAAGGCGAACTGTCGGTGCCGGTCAGGTGGGTCGAGGACCAGTCGAGGACCACCTCCGAGAACGCGGCGCTGTCTGCGGCGATGCTGAAGGACGGCGGCATCGGGGCGATCGTTCTGGTCACCCACGCCTTCCACATGCCGCGGGCACGGGCTGCGTTCGAGGCAGTCGGCCTCGTCGTGTACCCTGCGCCGCACGACTGGCTGTCCGGTTCCGTCAACCCCCGATCGTTGCGCGCCCTGTGGCCGACGGCCGAAGCGTTCGCACTGTCGTCGCTGGCCGTGCGCGAGTTGCTCGGCAGGTTGTGGTACCGGCTCATCGGCGCGAACTGATCCGCCGGACGCGCCCAGCGGCCTGACGACTGCACCAGGTGCACCTCGGTGGTATCTTCCCCGCGCCCGCGCCCACCGCGCCGCCCGCCCCGAAGGCCTCCATGCCCCTCTTCGATCGTTCGGCCCTGAACCCCGGCGTGCCGCCGCGCGAAGTGGCCGCGTGGGCGATGTACGACTTCGCGAACTCGGGCTACACGACCGTGGTGCTGACCGCGGTGTTCAACGCCTACTTCGTCGGGGTCGTCGCGGAGCGCGCGGACTGGGCGACGCTCGCCTGGACGGTCGCGCTCGCGGTCTCGAACATCGCGGTGACGCTGACGATGCCCGCGATCGGCGCCTGGGCCGACGTGCGTGCCGCGAAGAAGCCGCTGATGCTCGTGGCCACCCTCGGCTGCATCGTCTCGACCGCCGCACTCGCCTGGGCGGGCCGCGGCGACGTCGCGTTCGCGATGGTCGCGGTCGCGGTGTCGAACTGGTTCTTCTCGGTCGGCGAGGCGCTGGCCGGCGCGTTCCTGCCGGAGCTCGCGCGGCCGCAGACACTCGGCAAGGTGTCCGGCTGGGGTTGGAGTTTCGGCTACTTCGGCGGGATGCTCGCGCTCGGCCTGTCGCTCGCCTGGGTGATCACCGCGCAGGGTCGCGGCGAGTCGGCCGAGACGTTCGTGCCGGTCACGATGCTGATCGTCGCCGGCGTGTTCGCGGCCGCGGCGCTGCCCGCCTTCCTCGTGCTGAAGGAGCGCGCGACGCCGCGTGCCGACGTCGCTTCGCAGGCGGGCGTCTCGGGCGCGGTGCGCCGCGTCGCCGACAAGCTGCGCCACGCGCGCGGCTACACCGACTTCTGGCAGCTGATGCTGTGCGGCGCGGCCTACCAGGCCGGCATCTCGGTCGTGATCGCGCTCGCGGCGGTCTACGCCGAGGAGGCGATGGGCTTCCAGCAGCAGCAGACGATGATGCTCGTCTTCCTCGTCAACATCGCCGCGGCCGCGGGCGCGTTCGCGTTCGGCTACGCGCAGGATCGCGTCGGCCACAAGACTGCGCTCGCCTGGACCCTGGTCGGCTGGATCGCGATGGTCGCGATCGCCGCGTTCACCCGCAGCGTCGCGATGTTCTGGGTGGCGGCGGCGCTCGCCGGCCTGTGCATGGGCTCGAGCCAGTCCTGCGGCCGCGCGATGGTCGGCTACCTCGCGCCCGCGTCGCGCCTCGCCGAGTTCTTCGGCCTGTGGGCGCTGGCCACGCGCCTGTCCGCGGTCGTCGGGCCGCTGGTCTACGGCCTCGTGACCTGGGTGACCGGCGGCAACCACCGGCTCGCGATCCTCGCGACCGGCAGCTTCTTCGTGCTCGGGCTGCTGCTGCTGCGCGGCATCGACGTCGAGCGCGGTCACAAGGCCGCGCGTGCGGCCGACGTCGACGCCGGCGCGCCCGCCGCGGCCTGAACCGTTCACCCTTCCAACTCCAGAAGACCTTCCTCCATGCTGACCAAGATGATCCTGGGCGCCGACGACGTCGCGAAGGTGCTCGCCGCGGCCGAAGCCGAGGCGCGCGCGCACCACTGGACCGTGACGATCGCGATCTGCGACGACGGTGGCCACCTGCTCGCGCTCAAGCGCCTCGACGGCGTCGCACCGATCTCGGCCTACATCGCACCCGAGAAGGCGCGCTGCGCGGCGCTCGGCCGTCGCGACAGCGGCGTCTACGAGAAGATGATCAACGACGGCCGCGTGTCGTTCCTGTCCGCGCCGGTCCTCTCCGGCATGCTCGAGGGCGGCGTGCCGATCGTCGTCGGCGGCCAGGTGGTCGGCGCGGTCGGCGTCTCGGGCGTGAAGTCGAGCGAGGACGCGCAGATCGCGCGCGCCGGCATCGCGGCGCTCGGTGCCGTCTGATCTGGCGGCGGACCCACGAAGAAGAAGAGGAAGGCCGCGAGGCGTTCCTCTGAACGGGGCGCCTCGTCGGCGGCGTCCCGAGCGCGCAGTCGAGGGGGCGAGGCGTGGCCGCGCGTCGTTCATCGGCGGCGCGACAGGCCCGGCGCCGCGAGGCCGATGCCGAGCAGCGCGAGCGCGCCCGGTGCCGGCCCCTGCCCGTAGGCGTGGTTGTCCGTCTCGGACGCCCGCCCGAGGCCGGTCAGGACGATGCGATCGAAGCCCTGAGCGCCGAAGTCGAAGTTGACGTACCGGTTCATGCCCTGGCACGCCTGGCAACCGTTCGCCGGGGTGGTGACCGAGTCGCCCCGTCCGCTCCACAGCAGCGTCGAGCCGTCGTGGAACGCGATCCGGTCGTAGCTGTCGATCGAGCTCCAGAACGACCCGGAGTAGTCCTGGTCGGCCCCGAAGGCGAGGGTCACCCCGCCCGACGACCACGCCGAGCTCGACGCGGGCACGGCGAGATGGACGGGCGTGCCGGTCGGCCCGGGTGCGGCGATCACGCCGGGGATCGAGCCGTCGACGATCCTCCCCCGCCCCAGCCGGCGGACGTGTCGCTCACGCCGCCGAAGGTCCCCGGCGGCCACGCGGCTGCGGTGCCGAAGTCGATCGTGGTCGTGTCCACGATCGAGGTCCGCAGGCCAACGGAACCGTCGGACATGCCGCCGAACGTGGTCAGCGGCGCCGCGACGGCGGGGACGCAGGCCCTGCGCCGAAGACCGCGGATGTCAAGAACGCCGAAGTGTCATCCGTCACGCGCGTCCCGCGCGCCGCTCCGGCTTCAGGCCACCGACACCGGGATCTTGCCGATCTTCGCCTGCCACTCGCGCGGCCCGGTCTGATGGACCGAGGTGCCGCTCGAATCGACCGCGACCGTGACCGGCATGTCCTGGACCTCGAACTCGTAGATCGCTTCCATGCCGAGGTCGGCGAAGCCGAGCACCTTCGCGCCCTTGATCGCCTTCGACACCAGGTAGGCCGCGCCGCCGACCGCCATCAGGTACGCGCGCTTGTGCTTCCTGATCGACTCGATCGCGACCGGGCCGCGCTCTGCCTTGCCGACCATCGCGATCAGGCCGGTCTGCGACAGCATCGTCTCGGTGAACTTGTCCATCCGCGTCGCGGTGGTCGGACCGGCGGGGCCGACCACCTCGTCGCGCACCGGGTCGACCGGGCCGACGTAGTAGATGACGCGGTTGCGGAAGTCGACCGGCAGCGGCTCGCCCTTCGCGAGCATGTCGGCGATCCGCTTGTGCGCGGCGTCGCGGCCGGTGAGCATCTTCCCGGACAGCAGCAGCGTCTGGCCCGGCTGCCACGACGCGACCTCATCGGGGGTCAGCGTGTCGAGGTTCACGCGCCTGGACTTCTCGGTGTCGGGCATCCAGCGCACGTCCGGCCACTCGGACAGCGACGGCGGCTCGCAGAAGGCCGGGCCGGTGCCGTCGAGCACGAAGTGCGCGTGCCGCGTGGCCGCGCAGTTCGGGATCATCGCGACCGGCTTGGAGGCCGCGTGCGTCGGCGCCATCGCGATCTTCACGTCGAGCACGGTGGTGAGGCCCCCGAGCCCCTGCGCACCGATGCCCAACGCGTTGACCTTCTCGTAGAGCTCGATGCGCATCTCCTCGACCTTGTCCTTCGGTCCGCGCGCGAGCAGCTCGAACATGTCGATCGACTCCATCAGGGATTCCTTGGCGAGCAGCATCGCCTTCTCGGCGGTGCCGCCGATGCCGATGCCGAGCATGCCGGGCGGGCACCAGCCTGCGCCCATCGTCGGCACGGTCTTCATCACCCAGTCGACGATCGAGTCCGACGGGTTGAGCATCACGAACTTGCTCTTGTTCTCCGAGCCGCCGCCCTTGGCCGCGACCGTCACCTCGACGGTGTCGCCCGGCACCACGGTCATGTGCACGACAGCGGGCGTGTTGTCCTTCGTGTTCTTGCGCTCGAACTGCGGGTCGGCGACCACCGAGGCGCGCAGCCGGTTGTCCGGGTCGTTGTAGCCGCGGCGCACGCCCTCGTTGATCGCATCCTCGATCGAGCCGGTGAAGCCCGCCCAGCGCACGTCCATGCCGATCTTCAGGAACACGTTGACGATGCCGGTGTCCTGGCAGAGCGGCCGCTTGCCCTCGGCGCACATCCGCGAGTTCGTCAGGATCTGCGCGATCGCATCCTTCGCGGCCGCGCTCTGCTCGCGCTCGTAGGCGCGCGCGAGGTGCCGGATGTAGTCGACCGGGTGGTAGTACGAGATGAACTGCAGGGCGGCTGCGACGGACTCGACGAGGTCCTGCTGCGTGATCGTGGTCATGGCGGCGGATTTCCGGATCGTGGCGGAGCGGCGGCCGCGATTCTACTCCGCGGGCCGGACTATCATCGGACGAAGGCCGCCCGGCGGACGGGCCGGCGCGACGCGGCCCGCAACCTTCGAGCGGGCGCAGGAGACGGCACATGGCACCCCCGTTCGAGGTCGTGCGCATCGCCGGCGCGCTCGGCGCCGAGCTGCGCGGCATCGACCTCTCCCGACCCCTCGACGCGGCGACCGTCGCCGCGATCCGCGCGGCCTGGCTCGAGCACCAGGTGGTCTTCTTCCCTGGCCAGCGCCTCGACGAGCCAGCGTTCATGACCTTCGCGCGCGTCATGGGCCAACCGGTCGAGTATCCGTTCGTCAAGGGGCTGCCGGGCTTCCCGGAAATCATCGAGGTCAAGAAGCTCGAGCACGAGCGCAGCAACTTCGGCGGCATCTGGCACACCGACACCTCGTACCTCGAGCGCCCGCCCTCGGCCACGCTGCTGCTCGCGCGCGAGCTGCCGCTCTACGGCGGCGACACCGAGTTCGCGAGCGGCTACGCCGCTTGGGCGTCGCTCTCCGAAGGCCTCCGGACCACCCTGCGGCCGCTGCGGGCGGTCGCGAGCTCGGCCAAGGCCGACGTCTCGAAGACCCGCGAGGACCGCCTGCGCACCGACGGCCGCGGCGAGGCGCCGCGCACTTACGAGGCGGTGCATCCGGTCGCGCGCACGCACCCGGAGACCGGCCGCGTGTCGCTCTACGTGAACGTCGCGCACACCGCACGCTTCGAGGGCTGGACCGAGGCCGAGTCCGAGCCGCTGCTCGCGTACCTGTTCGACCACCAGCGTCGCGCCGAGCACACCTGCCGCTTCCGCTGGACCCCGGGTGCGCTCGCGCTCTGGGACAACCGCTGCGTGCTGCACAACCCGGTCAACGACTACCACGGCCACCGGCGCGTGCTGCACCGGATCACCCTCGCCGGAGACGTGCCCCGATGACGTGCCCCGACCCGTTCGCCCCGATCCGTCCCGCCCGCCGCGCCGCGCTGCACGGCCTGGCCGTCCTCGGGGCCGCCGCGCTCGGCCCGGCCTCGGCGCGCGCTGGGGCCAGAGCGTCGTCGTCGAGAACCGCGCGGGTGCAGGCGGTAACGTCGGCACCGAGGCGGTCGCCAAGTCACCGGCCGATGGCCATACGTTGCTGATGGGCTACGCCGGTACCAACTCGATCAACCCAGCGCTCTACGCGAAGCCCGGCTGGACGCCGCAGGACCTCGCCCCGGTCGCGACGCTCGCCTCGGTGCCGTTCGCGCTGGTGGTGAACCCGTCGCTCGGCACCGCGAGCGTCGAGCAGTTCGTCGCGCTCGCGCGCTCGAAGCCCGACGCGGTCGGCTACGGCTCGGCCGGCAACGGCTCGGTCAACCACCTGCTCGGCGTGATGTTCGCCGGCGCCGCCGGCGCGCAGATGCTGCACGTGCCGTACAAGGGCGCGGCGCCTGCGATCACCGACCTGATCGGCGGGCAGGTGCAGGCAGTCTTCACCAGCCTGCCGAGCGTCGCGCAGTTCGTGCAGCGCGGACAGCTGCGGGCGCTCGCCGTCACCAGCGCCGGCCGTTCGCCCGCGTTCCCGGACGTGCCGACGCTCGCCGAGGCGGGCCTGAAGGGCATCGACGTGAATCCGTGGTTCGGCCTGCTCGCGCCGGCCGGCACGCCCGCCGCGGTCGTGCAGCGGGTCAATGCGGACGTCAACGCGCTGCTCGCGACCGCCGAGGTCCGCGAGCGCTTCGCCGCGAGCGGCGCCGACGTGCTGTCGATGTCCCCGGAGCGCTTCGGCGAGCTGATGCGCGAGGACCTCGCCAAGTGGGCGAGGGTGGTCAGGGAGTCGGGCGCGCGGATCGACTGAACGCGCGTCCCCGGCGGGACGCGTCCCCGGCCGGGCCCGGTCCGGGGGGCCCCGCCCGGCCGCGGCTCAGTGCCCGTCGCCGGCCGGCTTCGCCGGCTTCGCCGGCATGGTCATGATCCGGTCGATGATCGCGATCGCGACCGCCGAGAAGAGGAAGACCACGTGGATCACGGTCTGCCAGTACATCGTCTGCTCCGGCAGCGTGCCGGCGGAGATGAACACCTTCAGCAGGTGGATCGACGAGATGCCGATGATCGCGGTCGCGAGCTTGACCTTCAGCACGTTCGCGTTGACGTGCGACAGCCATTCGGGCTGGTCCGGGTGGTTCTCGAGCCGCAGCCTCGACACGAAGGTCTCGTAGCCGCCCACGATGACCATGATCAGCAGGTTCGAGATCATGACCACGTCGATCAGCGACAGCACGACGAGCATGATCACCGTCTCCTTGCTGCGCTCGGCGATGCCGAGGCGCTCGACGGTGTGATCCAGCGCCGCCGGATCCCAGAGGATGCCGATCAGGTGCCAGAGCTCCTCGAGGAACAGCACCACGTAGACGCCCTGGGCGACGATCAGGCCCAGGTAGAGCGGGACCTGCAGCCAGCGGCTGGCGAAGATCATGCTGCCGAGGAGGCTCGTCTGGCGGTGCGTGAAGTCGGTCTCGCGGTTCGGGTCCATCGGGCGGCGCATGGCGGTGGAGGGAGCGGACCGCACCCCGTGGGCTGCGGCTCGGCCGAGCAGCGATTCTAGCTTTATTGCGCTGCATCAATCGCAGATCGCCCCGACCCCTGCTCCGACCGAGTTGTAAGTTTTTCGTAAGGGAGCGCCGATACCGTCTTTTGCGGCGTCGATGCACCGCAGGCAGCATGATGGTGCCACCGCCTCGAACCCCGGGAGGGTCGCATGTCCGCCAAGATCGAATCCGTGCTCGTCGAGAACCGCGTCTTCCCACCGCCGGAGTCGTTCGTCAGGCAGGCGACCGTCGCCGGCATGGCGCAGTACCGGGCGCTGTGCGAGGAGGCCGAGCGCGACCACGCGGGCTTCTGGGCGCGCCTCGCCCGCGAGCAGGTGCTCTGGCACACGCCCTTCACGAAGAGCCTGAACGACACCGAGGCCCCGTTCTTCAGGTGGTTCGAGGACGGCGAGCTCAACGTCTCGTACAACTGTCTCGACCGGCACCTCGGCACACCCGCCGAGAACAAGGTCGCGATCGTCTTCGAGGCCGACGACGGCAGCGTCACGAAGGTCACCTACAAGGACCTGCACGCGCGCGTGTGCCGGTTCGCGAACGGGCTGAAGGCGCTCGGCTACCGCAAGGGCGACCGCGCGATCGTCTACATGCCGATGTCGATCGAGGCGGTCGTCGCGATGCAGGCCTGCGCGCGGCTCGGCGTCACGCACTCGGTGGTGTTCGGCGGCTTCTCGGCGAAGTCGCTGCAGGAGCGCATCGTCGACGTCGGCGCCTCCCTGGTCATCGCCGCCGACGGGCAGTTCCGCGGCGGCAAGGCGCTGCCGCTGATGCCCGCGGTCGAAGAGGCCTTCGGGCTCGGCGGCTGCGAGGGCGTGCGGCACACGGTGGTGTACCGGCGCACCGGCGGCGAGGTGGCGATGAAGCCGCACTACCGCTGGATGCACGAGCTCGAGGCCGGCCAGGCCGACACCTGCGAGCCGGTCTGGGTCGGTGCCGAGCATCCGCTCTTCGTGCTCTACACCTCGGGCTCCACCGGCAAGCCGAAGGGCGTGCAGCACTCCTCGGGCGGCTACCTGCTGCACGCGATGCTGACGATGAAGTGGACCTTCGACATCAAGCCGTCGGACGTCTTCTGGTGCACCGCCGACGTGGGCTGGGTCACCGGGCACACCTACGTCGCCTACGGCCCGCTCGCGGTCGGTGCGACCCAGGTGGTGTTCGAGGGCGTGCCCACCTACCCGAACGCAGGCCGCTTCTGGGAGATGATCCAGCGGCACAGGGTCAGCATCTTCTACACCGCGCCGACCGCGATCCGCTCGCTGATCAAGGCCGCCGACACCGACCCGAAGACGCATCCGACGAAGTACGACCTCTCCAGCCTGCGGCTGATGGGCTCGGTCGGCGAGCCGATCAACCCCGAGGCCTGGATGTGGTACCACACCAACGTCGGCGGCGGCCGCTGCCCGATCGTGGACACCTTCTGGCAGACCGAGACCGGCGGCCACATGATCACGCCGCTGCCGGGCGCGACGCCGCTGGTGCCGGGCTCGTGCACGCTGCCGCTGCCGGGCATCGCCGCCGCGATCGTCGACGAGGCGGGCGGCGACCTGCCCAACGGCACCGGCGGCATCCTGGTCGTCAAGAAGCCCTGGCCCTCGATGATCCGGACCATCTGGGGCGATCCGGAGCGCTTCAAGAAGAGCTACTTCCCGCCGGAGCTGAAGGGCTACTACCTCGCCGGCGACGGTGCCGTGCGCAACAAGGACACCGCCTACTTCACCATCACCGGCCGGATCGACGACGTGCTGAACGTGTCGGGGCACCGGATGGGGACGATGGAGATCGAGTCGGCGCTGGTCTCGAATCCGCGGGTCGCCGAGTCGGCGGTCGTGGGCCGCCCGGATGACCTGACCGGGGAGGCGATCGTCGCGTTCGTGGTGCTCAAGGGCGCGCGCCCGGCCGACGCGGCCGCCGCCGCGAAGGTGGCCAAGGAGCTGCGCGACTGGGTGGGCAAGGAGATCGGCCCGATCGCCAAGCCCAAGGACATCCGTTTCGGCGACAACCTGCCGAAGACGCGATCGGGCAAGATCATGCGCCGCCTGCTGCGTTCCATCGCGAAGGGCGACGAGATCACGCAGGACACCTCGACGCTGGAGAACCCGGCGATCCTGGAGCAGTTGAAGCAGTCGCTGTAAGCCGTACCGCCCGAGGCGGGGCTCGCGCGATGCCGCGCGGAGCCCCGGCGACGGGCGGACGGTCGGATCGAGAGACGGGGTCGGGGCTGAACGGAGGAGATCCGATGGAGCGGACGTCAGGAGACCGCGCTTGGCGCGTACGGGTGACGGCCCGTGCGCGGCGCACGTGCTGCCGGGACCGCCGCGGGCCGGGAGGCGTGCGGTGATCCAGCTGCTGAACATCGTCTACACCCTCGCGGCGTTCGTCATGCTGCTGCTCGCCGGGCAGGCGGTGGTGCGCGTCCTCAGCTTCGGCCGCCACGAGGAGAACGCGGTCTACCGGTTCCTGCGGTTCCTCGCGTCGCCCGTCACCCGCGTGGTGCGACTGATCACGCCCGAGCGGGTGGCCGACCGACACGTGCCGGTCGTCGCGTTCTTCCTGCTGTTCTGGCTGTGCTTCGCGCTGGCGGTCTACCTGCCGAAGCTCGCGGGGGTCGACCGATGAGCGCGTCCGGCCTCGAGGTGTGGTTCTGGAAGAAGATGGCCACCTGGTCGACGCTGCTCAAGCGCGACGCGATGGCGGTGGAGTACTGGGAGCGGGTGCTGGCGGCGCGACCCGGGGATCCGAAGGTGATGTCCGCCCTCGCGCACGTGAAGGCGCAGCACGGCGGTCGTCGCGAGGCGATGGCGCTGTTCGAGCGCTCCCTCGCGATCGATCCGGGGCAGGGGTACGTCTGGTACAACCTCGGCTACCTCCAGCAGGAGGAGCAGCGGCACGAGGAGGCGCTCGCGTCCTTCGAGCGGGCGATCGCGATCGATCCGAAGATCGACGTCGCGCACTACGGCAAGGCGCTGTCGCTGATCAAGACCGATCGGCTCGACGAGGCGATCGCGCCGCTCAAGCGCAACACCGAGCTCCAGCCGATGAGCCCCTACGGGTTCTACCAGCTGGCGCACGTGTACCACCGATTGAAGCGGCCCGACGAGGTGGCGAAGACCATCCGCCGGCTGCAGGGCTTCGAGCCGCAGGTCGCGCGCCAGCTCGAGCGCGAGACCGGCGTGAAGGTCGAGCCCGCCGGTTGAGCACCCCACCCACCGTTCCGTCGTCCCGGAGGCCGTCCCGCGTCTACCCACCACCCGTCCGCTCGAAACGTCGTTCGAACAACTAGGAGGAGTCCATGCAAGTCGCAGCGAAGCTGCAGGAATACTGGCGACGCAACCTGAACATCACGGCGGTGATGCTCGTGATCTGGTTCGTCGTCACCTTCGTCGTCGGCTATTTCGCCCGGGAGCTGAACTTCGGCTTCTTCGGCTGGCCGTTCAGCTTCTGGGTCGGCGCCCAGGGCGCGCTCGTCGTCTACATGCTGATCATCTGGTACTACGCGCGCTACATGAACCAGCTCGACAACGAGTACGGCGTTCAAGAGGAGGAAGAGGTATGAGTGCCGCTAGCGTTTCGCAGAAGGCCTTCACGGCACAACTGAAGAAGGTCTACGGCTGGTACACGGGGGGCTTCGTGCTGTTCGTGGTCGCGCTCGCGATCCTCGAGCAGATGGGACTGCCCCGGGCGACGATGGGCTACGTGTTCCTCGCCGCGACGATCCTGCTGTATGCCGGCATCGGCGTGCTGAGCCGCACCAACGACGCCGCCGAGTACTACGTGGCCGGCCGGCGCGTGCCGGCGATGTTCAATGGCATGGCCACCGGATCCGACTGGATGTCGGCCGCGTCGTTCATCGGCATGGCCGGCACGCTGTACCTGTCGGGCTACAACGGGCTGGCCTTCATCATGGGCTGGACCGGCGGCTACGTGCTGGTCGCGCTGCTGCTCGCGCCGTACCTGCGCAAGTTCGGGCAGTTCACCATCCCGGACTTCCTGGGCGCGCGCTACGGCGGCCACATCCCGCGCTTCATCGGGATCCTGATCGCCATCATGGTGTCGTTCACCTACGTGGTCGCGCAGATCTACGGCGTGGGCCTCATCACGACGCGCCTCACCGGCGTGGACTTCACGGTGGGCGTGTACCTGGGCCTCGCGGGCATCCTGGTCTGCTCGTTCCTCGGCGGGATGCGCGCGGTGACCTGGACGCAGGTGGCGCAGTACATCATCCTGATCATCGCCTACCTGATCCCCGTGATCTGGCTGTCGGTCAAGCAGACCGGCGTGCCGGTGCCGCAGCTGGTCTACGGCAAGCAGCTCGAGAAGGTCACCGCGCTCGAGCAGAAGCTGATCGACGATCCCAAGGAGAAGGAGGTCCGCCAGATCTTCCGCGACCGCGCGACCGCGGCCACCGAAGCGCTGAAGGATCCGGGCAAGGCGTACGCCGAGGGCAAGGCCAAGCTCGAGCAGGGCGTGGCCGACCTGAAGGCCGCCAACGCCGCGCCCGACCAGCTGAAGGCCGCCGAGGACGCGCTCGCGCGCTGGCCGAAGGACGAGGCCGCGGCCAAGGCCCAGTGGACCCGCGAGCGCGGGGCCGCCGGGCGCGCGAACCCGCCTGCCCGTCACGGCGAGGCATTCAGCGGCAAGGACGACAAGGCCCGCGACATCGCGCGCCGGAACTTCCTCGCGCTGGTGTTCTGCCTGATGGTCGGCACGGCCGCGCTGCCGCACATCCTGATGCGGTACTACACGACGCCGTCGGTGAAGGAGGCGCGGAGTTCGGTGACCTGGTCGCTGTTCTTCATCTTCCTGCTGTACTTCACGGCCCCGGCGCTCGCCGTGCTGGTCAAGTACGTGATGTACAACGACGTGGTGGGGACGGCGTTCAGCAGTCTCCCTGCGTGGGTGCAGGCGTGGTCCAAGGTCGATCCGACGCTGCTGACGGTCGTCGACGTGAACCGCGACGGCATCGTGCAGCTCGCCGAGATCACGATCGGCGGCGACATCGTCGTGCTGGCCACACCGGAGATCGCCGGGTTGCCGTACGTGGTGTCGGGCCTGGTGGCGGCGGGCGGCCTCGCGGCGGCGCTCTCCACCGCCGACGGCCTGCTGCTGACCATCGCCAACGCGCTGTCGCACGATCTCTACTACAAGATGATCGATCCGAACGCGCCGACGGCCCGCCGGGTGCTGCTCTCGAAGATCCTGCTGCTGGTCGTGGCGGTGCTGGCCGCCTACGTCGCCTCGCTGAAGATCGCGGACATCCTGTTCCTGGTGTCGGCGGCCTTCTCGCTCGCGGCGGCCGGATTCTTCCCGGCGCTGGTGCTCGGGGTGTTCTGGAAGCGCACCACGGGCATCGCGGCATCGATCGGCATGGTCGCCGGCTTCGCGGTCACGTTCTGGTACATGATCACGACCCACCCCTGGCTGCGCGAGGTGTTCTTCGGGACACCCCGCTCGGCGCCGCAGGATCTGTGGTGGGACATCCAGCCGATCTCGGCCGGCGTCTTCGGCGTGCCGGTCGGCTTCCTGGTCATCCTGATCGTGAGCCTGCTGACCCCGGCTCCGTCCCGGGAGACCCAGGAGCTGGTGGAAAGCGTCCGCTATCCGAACCTGAAGGCGGCCTGATCCGTCGCAGTCAGGGCCGCGGCTCCCTCCGGGGGCCGCGGTGCGGTTCGAGCCCGGGCTTCGGCCCGGGCTTTTTCGTTTCCGCGGTCGGCGCGCACGCCGCCGGGTCGCGTCAGCCTCGCGTCAGCCTCGACCGATACCGTCGGCGCATCCCACACGAGGAACCCCAGGGAGGGGACCCATGCACCGCCTGACCATCGCCGCCATCGCATTTGCGCTCGTCGCCGCCACCGCCGGCTGCAGCCGGGACTACGGATTCACGAGATCGGCCTTCGGCAGCAAGTTCGTCGACCGGACCGAGCAGGCCGCGATCGACGCGGCCGGCAAGCCGTCGCGGGTCGAGGAGCCGGACCCCGACACGCACGTGCTGGTCTACGAGCGCAAGACCTTCAACCAGGAGGACAGCAACTCGAAGGACGCGCTGGTCAGGGTCACGTTCAAGAAGGACAAGGCGGGCCAGTACATGTATGCGGCGATCGACTTCCAGGCCGAGTGACCGGGTCCGGACCCGGCCGGGGCCTGCGCTACAATCGCCGGTTCCGGAGGGATGGATGAGCGGTTTAAGTCGCACGCCTGGAAAGCGTGTAAGGGTTAACAGCCCTTCGGGGGTTCGAATCCCCCTCCCTCCGCCAGACCTCGCCGGTCGGCTCCGTACGCCAGCCGCACGCCCCGTCGTTCAGAACCGCACGCCCACCTGCGCCGACAGGATGTCCACCGAGCCCTGGTAGCGGCCGGAGAGCGCGCCCCGCAGGCGTTCCTCGGCCGGCGCCCCGGCGTACGGCAGGTCGCTCGACGCGTCCTTCATGAAGAGGTGCGCGTAGCCCACGTCGAACCACCACGGGGCGTTGCGCGCCGGCGCCCACCGCGCCCCGAACGCGAGCCAGGTGCGGTCCGAGTCCGGGAGCCGCGGCGTGCGGTAGGCGTCCTGGACCGGCGTGGTGTCGTACGCGACGCCCGCGCGCAGCAGCCATCGCTCGCTCGCCGCGTACTCGCCGCCCACGCCGACGCGCCAGGCGTTGGAGAAGCCGAGCCGGGTGGTCGAGACCGGAGCGCCGCTCGCCTTGTCGACGATGCGCAGGTCCTGGATCGAGCTCCAACCGGTATAGGTCCAGTCGGCGAGCACGCGCAGCGACGGATCGATCCGGTGCGACACCGCGATCGAGTACGTGTCGGGCAGCTTCACCTCGGCGCTCACCGCACGCGTGGGCACCGCGACCGGCAGGTCGGAGAGGGCGAGGGTGCCGTCCAGGGTGTAGTGGATCGCCGAGCGGTAGGTCGCGGCGATGCGGGTCGACTCGACCGGTCGCCAGATCGCGCCGACGTTCCAGCCCCAGCTCCAGTCGATACCGTCGATCATGCCGGTCCCGGTCGCGACGGTGGTCGGGCCGAGCGGCACGAGGACGCGGTTGCCGAACGTCGCGTCGAGCTTCTGGTACGACACGCCCGCGCCGACCGACAGCGCGTCCGACACGCGCCAGGCGAAGGTCGGGTTCACGTTCAGCGTCTCGATGCTCGAGCGCACCGCATGGTACTGCCCGGCCCAAGAGCTGCTCCACTCGGTCGCGAGGCCCATCGGCGCGTTGATCGCGAGGCCCGCGCTCAGATTCGGGGCGATCGGGAAGGCCGCGAACATCGCGGGCACCCACGCGGCCTCGCCACCCTGGCCGCCGTCGCCGAGGGCCGCGAAGGAGGAGGCCCCCGAGTCGGTGAAGCGGGCGCTCGGGAAGATCCCGCTCAGCGACAGCGTGGCCTGCCGGCCCTCGAGCAGCATCTGGCCCGCCGGGTTCCAGAACACCGTCGACGCATCGTTCACCGCGGCGGCGGTGCCCGCGTGGGCGACGCCGAGGGTGCTGGCGCTCTGCTCGAGGATCTGGAAGCCACCGCAGAGGGCGGGCGTCCCGGTCGCGGCGAGGGCGAGGCCGACGGCAGTCGCGAGACGGTGTCGGCGTGCGGCGGGGCACGGCATGGTGTTCTCCTCCGGTCCGGTCGTACCGGCGGTGCGGCGCGCCGCCGGGCCCGGTCCGTCGACGGGTGCGGCGATCGGCGCGCGTGGTCGCGGGAGGGGGCGGATCCAGCGTGGACCGACCGCGCCGCGCGAATCTTGACGCGCGGCAACGGTGCCGCACGGACGCGGCGTGCGACGACACGCCGCCGGCAGGAATCCGCGCTGTCGCTGATCCGGGTCAATCGGACGTGCGGTCCGCGACGACCCGCCCGCCCGTGCTGCGCTGCGATAGAATCGGGCCGCGATCCGCCCCGAGGCGCGACGCCCCACCGCGCCCAGCCATGACCGCCCCTTCGTCGCAGCGCCTCCCGCCGCTCGTGCTGGCGGCTCTGGGCGTCGTCTTCGGCGACATCGGCACCAGCCCGCTCTACGCGTTCAAGGAAGCCTTCGCGCAGCCGCACGGCCTGCCGCTGACGGCCGAGAAGATCTTCCCGGTGCTGTCGATGATCTTCTGGGCGGTGACGATCATCGTCTCGCTGAAGTACGTGACGGTGATGCTGCGCTTCGACCACCGCGGCGAGGGCGGCGTGCTCGCGCTGCTGTCGAACGTGCTCGCGATGGTGCGCGACAAGCCCCGGCTCACCTGGGCGATCAGCGTACTCGGCATCTTCGCGGCCTCGCTGTTCTACGGCGACGCGATCATCACGCCGGCGATCTCGGTGCTGTCTGCGGTCGAGGGCATCACGGTCATCGAGCCCGCGCTCGAGCGCATCGTCGTGCCGACGGCGCTGGTGATCCTGGTCGGCCTCTTCTTCCTGCAGCGCAGCGGCACCGCGAAGGTCGGTGCGCTGTTCGGGCCGGTGATGGTGCTGTGGTTCGCGGTGATGGCGATCCTCGGCGTGGTCAGCATCGTCCGCTCGCCCGAGGTGCTGGGTGCGCTCGACCCGCGCCACGCGCTCGCCTTCGCGTTCGAGCATCCGGACTGGACCTTCATCGCGCTGTCGGCGGTGTTCCTCACGATGACCGGCGCCGAGGCGCTGTACGCCGACCTCGGGCACTTCGGCGCGAAGCCGATCCGCATCGGCTGGTTCGCACTGGTGTTCCCGTGCCTGATGCTGAACTACCTCGGGCAGGGTGCGCTGGTGCTGCGCGACCCGGAGGCGGTGCGCAACCCGTTCTTCCTGCTCGCACCGGAGCCGCTGCGCGTACCGATGGTGGTGCTCGCGACGCTCGCGACGGTGATCGCGTCGCAGGCGACGATCTCGGGCGCCTTCTCGGTCACGCAGCAGGCCTCGCGGCTGAACCTGCTGCCGCGCCTGAAGGTGCTCTACACCTCGGACGTCTCGCGCGGGCAGGTCTACATCCCGGTGGTCAACTGGCTGCTGCTGGTGGCGGTGCTGCTGCTGGTGCTGGGCTTCCAGAGCTCGAGCGCGCTCGCGGCCGCCTACGGCATCGCGGTGTCCGGCGACCTGATGATCGGCAGCGTGCTGCTGACGGCGACGGTCCTCGTGAGCCCGGCGCGTCGGCTGAAGCTGCTGCTGCCCTTGCTAGCGGTGTTCCTGGCGCTCGAGATCGCCTTCTTCAGCGCGAACATCTCGAAGGTCGCCGAAGGCGGTTGGTTCCCGCTCGCGGTCGCGGCGGTGATGTTCACGGTGCTCACCACCTGGCGTCGTGGCATCGAGATCATGCGCGGGCGCAAGGAGGCGCTGCCGCGCGTCGCGCGCGACGAGCTCAACCTTGACCTGTCGGACATCCCTCGCGTACCGGGCGCCGCGGTGTTCTTCAGCTCGACGCGGGTCGGCTACCCGGGCAGCTTCCTGCACAACCTGAAGCACAACAAGGTCGTGCACGAGCAGACCGTCTTCATGACGGTGGAGTTCGACGACGTGCCGCGCGTGCCCGACGACGAGCGGGTCGAACTGCAGCGCGGCAACAGCGGCGTGATGCGGCTGGTCGCGCACTTCGGCTTCCGCGAGGATCCGGACGTGCAGAAGGTGCTGCGCCTCGCGCGCCGCAAGGGGCTGGAGCTCGACGTCGACGACACCTCGTTCTTCACCAGCAAGCCTGTGATCGTGTCGGTCTCGCGACGCGGGCCCTTCGGCTGGCGGCGCTCGCTGTTCGGCTGGATGATGCAGAACAGCCCGAGCGCGGCGAACTATTTCCGGCTGCCGCCCAACCGCGTGATCGAGCTGGGCTCGCAGGTCGCGATCTGAGCGGGCCGGGGAGGGTCGCGGTCGCGCGCGGCGCCGCGCGACGGTCGCGTCAGTCGAGCGCGGTGTCCAGCAGCACGCGCGCGAACGCGTCGTGGTCCACGTTGCCGCCGCACAGCGTGACGCCCACGCGCCGGCCGCGGACCGCGTCGGGCCGCTCGCGCGCGAGCCGCATCGCGGCGGCGAGCGATGCTGCACCCGCGCCCTCGGCGACGTTGTGCGTGTCGACGTAGAGCGCCTTCATGGCGCGCTCGACCTCGTCGTCGTCGACCTCGATCACCTCGTCGACACGGCCGATCATCAGCGACAGCGCGGTCGGGTCGGCGACGCGGCAGGCCATGCCGTCGGCGATGCGCGTCGAGACGGGCGCGTCGACCGGTCGGCCGGCCGCGATCGAGCGCGCGTAGGCGGGCGCGTGGGCCGAGACGACCCCGACGATTCGCACGCGTGCGCCGAGCGCCTCGCGCGCGGCGAGCGCGCCGCACAGGCCCGAGCCGAGGCCGATCGGCACGAACGCGAGTTCGAGGTCCGGGACCGCGCGGAACAGCTCGAGCCAGTAGGTGGCCACGCCGCGCACCAGGTCCCGGTGGAACGAGGGCACGCGGTGCAGGCCGCGCTCGGCGGCGAGCCGCGCCGCGTGCTCGGAGGCGTCCTGGAAGTCCTCGCCGTGCTCGACGAGTTCGGCTCCGAACGCGCGCATCGCCGCGTTCTTCTCGACGCTGTTGCCGCACGGCACGACGATCGTCACCGGCACGCCGACCCGGCGCGCCGCGAACGCGAGCGACTGGCCGTGGTTGCCCCGCGTGGCCGAGACGATGCCCGGGCAGCCGGGCTCGCGGCGCGCGAGGCCGTCGAGATAGACCAGCCCGCCGCGCACCTTGAACGCGCCGGTGGGCGTGTGGTTCTCGTGCTTGACCCAGACCTCGGCGCCGAGGCGGCGGGCGAGCAGCGGCCAGGGGTACTGCGGCGTGGGCGGCATCGCGGCGCGCACCAGCGCGGCGGCGGACTCGATCTCGTCGAGCGAAGGCAGGGTGTCCACGCGGACCTCGGAGCGGGCGGGGGTCCCGCAGTGTAGCCGCGACCGATAGAATCATCGGATGCCGACTGCCGCCACGCCCCTTCACCCCGTGCCCGCGTCCGGCGCTGCCCGGCGGCGGCGCCTGAGGTCGGTGCTCGCCGCGATCGGCGGGGTCGCGGTGCTCGGCGCGACCTTCGCGCTCTACCTGCGCCCGGGCCTCACGCTCGACCTCGGCCAGCTGATGGCGTTCTGCGGATTGCGCTGAGGCGCGCGACGCGACACCCGCCGGCCCGCGCCGGCGGCCAGGGTTGCGGTACCATGCTGTATGGAAACACAGCATCGTGGCGGCCGTTTGCCGGCCCGCGCCGCCGTCCGTTCCCGACCGGTGGCCGGGGGCACCGCCCAGTCACGCGATAATCGGCGCATGGCGACCCGCAAGAACGACTACACCGAAGCCTCCATCCGCGTCCTGAAGGGCCTCGAACCGGTCCGGCAACGGCCGGGCATGTACACGCGGACCGACAATCCGCTGCACATCGTCCAGGAGGTCGTCGACAACGCGGCCGACGAGGCGCTCGCCGGCCACGCGAAGCACATCGCGGTCACGCTGCTCGCCGACGGCGGCGTCGCGGTCGAGGACGACGGCCGCGGCATCCCGGTGGGGCTGCACCCCGACGAAGGCGTGCCCACCGTCGAGATCGTCTTCACGCGGCTGCACGCCGGCGGCAAGTTCGACAAGCAGGCGGGCGGCGCGTACAGCTTCTCCGGCGGCCTGCACGGCGTCGGGGTGTCGGTCACCAACGCGCTGTCGACGAGGCTGCGCGTGACGGTCTGGCGGCCCGACGAAGGGGGCCACGGCGTGCACACGATCGAGTTCGGCGGCGGCGAGGTCGTGCAGCCGCTGAAGTCGCGGCCCGCCGACAAGGGCGATCGCCGCAACGGCACGCGGGTCGAGGTCTGGCCCGACCCGAAGTACTTCGACAGCCAGGCGCTGCCGGCCGGCGAGCTCGAGCGGCTGCTGCGCTCGAAGGCGGTGCTGCTGCCCGGCGTGAAGGTCTCGCTGACGGTCGAGAAGACCGGGCAGGCGAAGGTCTGGCAGTACGCCGAGGGCCTGCGCGGCTACCTGTCCGAGGCGCTCGCGGCCGAGGGCGCCGGGACCGCGCCCGGCGGCGAGGGCGGGCCGGTGGTGCCGCTCTTCGAGGGCGAACAGTACGCCGACGCGGGCCACGAGACCTTCGCCGAGGGCGAGGGCGCGCAGTGGGTCGTCGCCTGGACCGAATCCGGGCCGCTGGTGCGAGAGTCGTACGTGAACCTGATCCCGACGCCGGCTGGCGGCACGCACGAGTCGGGGCTGCGCGAGGGGCTGTTCGGCGCGGTCAAGGGCTTCGTCGAGTTGCACTCGATGCTGCCCAAGGGCGTCAAGCTGATGCCCGAGGACGTTTTCGCGCGCGCGAGCTTCGTGCTGTCGGCGAAGGTGCTCGACCCGCAGTTCCAGGGGCAGATCAAGGAGCGGCTCAACTCGCGCGACGCGCTGCGCCTGGTGTCGGGCTTCGCGAAGGGGCAGCTCGAGCTGTGGCTCAACCAGCACGTCGACTGGGGCCGCAAGCTCGCCGAGCTGGTGATCCGGCAGGCGCAGGCGCGCCAGCGCTCCGCGCAGAAGGTCGAGAAGCGCAAGTCCTCGGGCGTCGCCGTGCTGCCCGGCAAGCTGACCGACTGCGAGAGCACCGACCTCGAGCGCAACGAGGTGTTCCTGGTCGAGGGCGACTCGGCGGGCGGCTCGGCCAAGATGGGCCGCGACAAGGAGTTCCAGGCGATCCTGCCGCTGCGCGGCAAGGTGCTGAACACCTGGGAGACCGACCGCGACCGGCTGTTCGCGAACACCGAGATCCACGACATCGCGGTCGCGATCGGCGTCGACCCGCACGGGCCGACCGACGAGGCCGACCTGTCGAACCTGCGCTACGGCAAGGTCTGCATCCTGTCCGATGCGGACGTCGACGGCGCGCACATCCAGGTGCTGCTGCTCACGCTGTTCTTCCGGCATTTCCCGAGGCTGATCGAGGCCGGCCGCGTGTTCGTCGCGCGCCCGCCGCTGTTCCGCATCGACGTGCCGGCGCAAGGCAGGCGGCCGCTGCGCAAGGTCTACTGCCTCGACGAGGGCGAGCTGCAGCACGCCGAGGACAAGCTGCGCAAGGACGGTCTGCGCGAGGGCTCGTGGTCGATCTCCCGCTTCAAGGGCCTGGGCGAGATGACCGCCGAGCAGCTGTGGGAGACCACCCTGAACCCGGACACGCGCCGGCTGCTTAAGGTCTCGTTCGGCGACGTCGACGCCGCGGCCACGGTCGCGCGCTTCACGATGCTGATGGGCAAGGGCGAGGCCGCGGCACGCCGCAGCTGGCTCGAGGAGCACGGCAACGAGGTCGAGGTCGACGTCTGACGGCGTCGCCCGATCCCCAGTCTTCCCACGAGAGGAGCATGACCATGACGGCAGGATTCCCGAAGTTCCGCGCGGCGACGGCCGCCCTGGTCGCGGTGGCGGCGGCGTTCGCGCTCGCCGGCTGCGGCGGCGACGGTGCGTCGAACACCGGGGGCGCGACGCAGACCGCGCCGGGCGGCGGCACCAACGCGACGACCGGGCAGATCGCGATCACGGTCTCGAGCGCGGTGCCGACCAGTGGCAACGGCGCCGTGACCGGTACCTCGGTCGTCAACACGCTGGTCGGCGGCACCACCCGCGCCGTGGTCGCCGACGGCACGAGCGCGACCACCGTCGCGCACCGCATCCGCGTCGACTACGACTCGGTCAGCGGCGTGGTGCTCGCGGTGACGCACGGCTGGGGCGCGACCGCCGGCGTCTTCGAGGGGACCTCGGGCTGCGTTCGCGTCGCCAGCCCCACCGTGCCCACGCTGTGCACGGGCGCGACCGTCGACCTCGTCGGGAGCCGCGTCGTGTTCACCAACACGCTGCTGCGCGGCGCGGGCACGTTCTCCTCGCTGCTGAACGGCTCGATCACCTTCCAGGCGCCCTGAGCGCCGCCCGGCCCGCGCGGCGCGCGGGCCGCCGTACCGGTTCCCCATGGACGACCAGCCGAACCTCTTCGACGCACCGCCGCCCGACGACGACTCGGCGCTGACGCTCGCCCGCTACGCGGAGCGCGCCTACCTCGACTACGCCGTCTCGGTCGTCAAGGGGCGCGCGCTGCCCGACGTCGCCGACGGACAGAAGCCGGTCCAGCGCCGCATCCTGTTCGCGATGAACGAGATGGGGCTCGGGCCGACCGCCAAGCCGGTGAAGTCCGCGAGGGTGGTCGGCGACGTGCTCGGCCGCTTCCATCCGCACGGGGACACCGCCGCCTACGACGCGCTGGTGCGCATGGCGCAGGGCTTCACGCTGCGCTATCCGCTGATCGACGGGCAGGGCAACTTCGGCTCGCGCGACGGCGACGGTGCGGCCGCGATGCGCTACACCGAGGCCCGCCTCACGCCCTACGCGCGGCTGCTGCTCGACGAGATCGACCAGGGCACGGTCGACTTCGTGCCGAACTACGACGGCTCCACTCAGGAGCCGGCGCTGCTGCCCGCGCGGCTGCCGATGGTGCTGCTCAACGGCGCCTCGGGCATCGCGGTCGGCATGGCGACCGAGATCCCGCCGCACAACCTGCGCGAGGTCGCGCAGGCCGCGGTGACGATGATCCGCAACCCGAACTCCGGCGTCGACGCGCTGCTCGCGGCGATGCCCGGCCCCGATTTTCCCGGCGGTGGCCAGATCATCTCGTCGCCGGCCGAGATCCGCGAGGTCTACGCGAGCGGGCGCGGCTCGATCAAGCTGCGCGCGCGGCACACGGTCGAGGAGCTCGCTCGCGGCCAGTGGCAGCTGGTGGTCACCGAGCTGCCGCACGGCGTGTCGGCGGCGAAGGTCCTCGAGGAGATCGAGGAGCTGACCAATCCGAAGGTGCGGCTCGGGAAGAAGGCGCTGACGCCCGAGCAGCTCCAGCTCAAGCAGACGCTGCTCGGCGTGCTCGACGCGGTCCGCGACGAATCCGGCCGCGAGGCGCCGGTGCGGATGGTGTTCGAGCCGCGCACCTCGAAGATCGGCCAGCAGGCGCTGCTCTCGACGCTGCTCGCGCACACCAGCCTCGAGGCCGGCGTGCCGGTCAACCTGGTGATGATCGGCCGCGACGGGCGGCCGCGGCAGAAGTCGCTGCCGCAGATCCTGTCGGACTGGACGACGTTCCGCCTCGAGACGGTGGTGCGACGCACGCGCCACCGGCTCGGCAAGGTCGGCGACCGGGTCCACATCCTCGAGGGCCGGCAGCTGGTGCTGCTGAACATCGACGAGGTGATCCGCATCATCCGCGAGTCCGACGAGCCGAAGCCGGCGCTGATCGCCGCGTTCGGGCTGTCCGACCGGCAGGCCGAGGACATCCTCGAGATCCGGCTGCGCCAGCTGGCGCGCCTGGAGGCGATCCGGATCGAGAAGGAGCTCGCCGAGCTGCACGCCGAGCGCGAGCAGCTGGACGCGCTGCTGGGCAGCGAGTCCGCGCTGCGGCGTGCGGTCGTCAAGGAGATCGAGGCCGACGCGAAGCAGTACGGCGACGCGCGGCGCACGCTGATCGAGGCGGCGGCGCGCACCGTCGTGGAGGTGCGGATCGCCGAGGAGCCGGTCACCGTGATCGTCTCCGAGAAGGGCTGGGTACGGGCTCGCCAGGGGCACGGCCACGACGGGTCGCAGTTCTCGTTCAAGGCCGGCGACGCGTTCTACGGCGCGTTCGAGGTGTTGACCACCGACCAGGTCTACGCGGTCGCCTCCAACGGGCGGGTCCACTCGGTCGCGGTGTCGTCGCTGCCGTCGGCGCGCGGCGACGGCGTGCCGATCACCACGTTCTTCGAGCTGGAGCCGGGCGCGCGGATCGAGCACGTGTTCGCCGCGGCGGCGGACGCGGGCGTGCTGCTGTCGACGCGTCTCGGCAACGGCTTCCTGTGCCAGGCGGGCGACCTCGCCGGCCGTAACAAGGCGGGCCGCCAGTTCGTCACGCTCGACGAGGGCGACGCGCCGGCGAGGCCCGCGCTGTTCGCGCCCGGCCAGTCCACGGTGGTGTGCCTCGCGGGCACCGGCGAGCGGCCCCGGATGCTGGTCTTCGGGATCGAGGAGCTGAAGGTGCTGAAGAACGGTGGCCGCGGCACGATGCTGGTCGACCTGGAACGCGAGGAAACGCTGCTGCAGGCGCTCGTCTGCGGCGCCGACGGGGTGGTGGTGACCGGCCAGGGCCGAGGCGGCAAGGTCTTCGAGGAGACGCTGGCCGCGCGTGCGCTCGGCGAGTACCGGGGCTCGCGCGGGCGCAAGGGCAGGGTGCTCGAGCCGCGACGCAAGGATCCCTCCATCGCGCTGCCGCGGGTCTCGCCCAAGGCCGTGGGCTGACGCCGGCACGCGGCGACTTGATCGGCCGACAGGTTCGGACGCGCTGCGCGACGCAGCGTGACCGCCCGGACCAGAACCGACCGCGATGACGACCGACACCCTCCCGCCGCCGCGTGGCCGCGCGCTGCGCCTCGCGACGCTGGCCGCCGCGGGCTGGCTCGCCGCCTGCGGGTCGAACAACCCCTACTACGACGCCAGCCGCGCCCACCATCGGCCCGACGGCTTCACCAACGTCGGTGGGCCGGCCGGCGGCAAGTCGCTCGGGGAATTCCTGCGCTGGCAGCACGAGCGGCTGAGCGAAGGGCTGCCGAAGCCGCCGTCGACGCACGTCGCCGGCTATGCGGGCTTCCCGGTGGTCGAGCCCGACCTCGCGCTGCTCAAGGCCAACGTCGGGGGTGAGCGCGTCACCGTCACCTGGATCGGCCACGCGACGCTGCTGCTGCAGCTGGGCGGGCGCACCCTGCTGCTCGACCCGGTGTTCTCTGAGCGAGCCTCGCCGTCGCGCCACGTCGGGCCGATCCGCCGCGTGCGGCTGCCGGCGACGCTCGACGAGCTGCCGCGGATCGACCTGGTGCTGATCTCGCACAACCACTACGACCACCTCGATACCGAGACGGTGCGCCGGCTCGACGCGCAGCCGGGCGGGCCGCCGCTCTTCGTCGCGCCGCTCGGCGTGGACCTGTGGCTGAAGGCCGAGGGCATGCGGCGCATCGAGCGGATGGACTGGTGGGACACGCTGCGCGTCGACGGCCTGGAGCTGGTGCTGACGCCGGCGCAGCACTGGAGCTCGCGAACGCCCTGGGACCGCAACGCGACCCTGTGGGGCGGCTTCGCGGTGAAGGTGCCGGGCTTCACGTTCTGGTATAGCGGCGACACCGGCTATGCACCGATCTTCGGCGAGATCGGGCGGCGCCTCGGGCCGATCGACCTGGCCGCGATCCCCGTGGGCTCCTACGAGCCGCGCTGGTTCATGAAGGACCAGCACGTGAACCCCGAGGAGGCGGTGCGCGTCATGCTGGAGGTCGGGGCGCGCGAGGCGATCGGCGTGCACTGGGGCACCTTCGAGCTCACCGACGAACCGCTCGACGCTCCGATGGGCGAGCTGGCGAAGGCGCTCGACGCGGCGGGCGTGCCGCGCGAGCGCTTCGTGCTGTACCGGCACGGCGAGACGCGGGTGTACGCGTCGCGGCCGCGCTGAGCGGACCCCG
>JADCHE010000160.1 GCA_020248665.1 Burkholderiales bacterium
CCGTCGACGCCGGCGTCGACTACAGGCGGCAGACGATGGCGAGCGTGCCGGCCTTCCTGGTGCCCGCCGGACCCGACGCCGACGCGTCGCTCTCGTCGACGTTCTCGCGCCTCGCCGAGACCGCCGACGAGGACCCGCGGATGACGATCGAGCACCGCGAGGTCCGCGCGAAGCGGCGCGCGGGCGGTGTGGTCTGGTTCGACTTCGCGACGCTGTGCGGCGGGCCGCGCTCGCAGCTCGACTACCTCGAGCTCGCGACGCGCTTCCACACGGTGATCCTGTCGGACGTGCCGAGGATGACGCCGGCGATGTCCTCCGAGGCGCGCCGCTTCACCTGGCTGGTCGACGTGCTCTACGACCAGAAGGTGAAGCTGCTGATTTCCGCCGAGTGCCCGGCCGAGCAGCTCTACGTGCACGGCGCGATGGCCCACGAGTTCGCGCGCACGGTCAGCCGCCTGGTGGAGATGCAGTCGCGCGAGTACCTCGAGGCGCCGCGGCGCGGCGTGGCCGAGAAGCTGGCCTGAGCGCGCGGCGCCGGCCGGCGTCGAGCGCCGCGGCTGTGCCACAATCGCCCGCGACGGAGGACGCCCCGTGGGACCCGACTCGCACCCTGACCGAACCGAGCCGCCGCGGGCGGCGATCCGCGCCGCGCTCGCGCGGCTCGCCGACGGGCTCGTCGGGCGCGACGAGCAGGCGCGCTGCCTGCTGCTGGCGGCGCTGTGCGGCGAGCACGTGCTGCTGATCGGCCCGCCGGGTACTGCCAAGAGCGCGCTCGCGCGCAGGCTGCGCGCACTGGTCGGCGGGCGCTACTTCGAGCGACTGCTGACGCGCTTCACGGTGCCCGAGGAGCTGTTCGGGCCGCTGTCGCTCGCGGCGCTCGACGAGGGGCGCTACCTGCGCGAGGTCGACGGCTACCTGCCGACGGCGACGGTCGCGTTCCTCGACGAGGTGTTCAAGGCGAACTCCGCGATCCTGAACGCGCTGCTGACGCTGCTCAACGAGCGCGCGTTCGACCAGGGTGCCGAGCGGATCGCGGTGCCGCTCGCGACGCTGGTCGCGGCGAGCAACGAGGTGCCGAGCGACGAGTCGCTTCGCGCGTTTCTCGACCGGTTCCTGTTCCGCTGCACCGTCGCGCCCGTGTCGGGCGACGCGTTCGAGGCGCTGCTGCGAAGCGACGACGGCGGGGCGGACGGTGGCGGCGGCGGCTCGCCGGGGCTGTCGGACGCGCTGCGATGCGAGGTCGAGGACGCGGCCGGGCGGGTCGCGCTGCCGGCCTCGATCGTCGCCGCGCTCGATGAGCTGCGCAGTCTGCTCGCCGAGGGTGCGATCGAGGTGACCGACCGGCGCTGGGTGCGTACCGTGCGCGCGCTGAGGTTCGCGGCGGCGACCGAGGGTCGCGACGCGATCGCCGAGCCGGACCTGTGGCTGCTGCGCTGGCTGCTCGCGCTCGACGCTGGCCAGGCGGCGCGCATCGAGACCTGGGTCGCCGACCGCCTCGGCGGCGCGCGCGGGCTAGAGCCCGCGCGGCTCGCCCGCGTCGCGCAGGCCTGGGACAAGCAGCTCGAGATCGAGCAGACCGCGACCGAGCTCGCGTTCGACGACAGCGGCAAGCTCGCGCTCGCGAAAGGCCTGGGCGGCGCGGACGAGGGCACGATGTCGGACGCGGCGCCGCGGATGTCCGCATTCAGCCGGCGGCGGCGCTTCTCGGCGACCCACGTGCACGCCCGGCTCGCCCAGCTCGACGCGCTGCTCGCCGCGACCGACGCCTGGCTCGACGGCGCCGCCGCGCATCGCGCGTCGGTGGCCGGCGCGCTCGACGGCGCGCTCTGGATAGACCCGGGGTTCGCCTCGACGGTGCTCGGGCGGCTGGAGGCCGGCGAGCGCGCGGTGCGCGCGCTGCGCGGGACGATGGCCGGAACGCGCACGGCCTTCGCGGCGCTGCCGCTGTCCGAGACCGACGATGGCCGGATTCCCGAGCCGGTTCCGGCCTGACGCGCTCGAGGCGCGGCTCGCGCCGCTCGACGCGTTGCCGCGGACGTTGTGGCTGCCCGCGATCGTCAACAACGAAGGCGATCCGTTCGCGCGCCTCGCTTGGGTCGAGTCGGCGCGTGCGCGGCTGCTCGCCGGCGACTCGCCGCTCGCCGAGGTCCCCGACGACGGGCTCCCGGCCGACCTGGCGCGCGGCTTCGCGCCGTCGTTCGAGCGGCTCGCGCTGCCCGCGCTGTGCCAGTCGCAACCGGCGGTCGCCGAGCAGGTGCTGCGCTCGCTGCTGTGGCACGTCGACCAGGTCGCGCGGGTGGCCGGTGGCGTGCCGCGACCGGTCGCGATCGAGCGCGTCGTACGTTCGTTCGATGCCGAGTGGGTCGAGCGCGGCGAGGCGCTCCACGAGGTGATGCGGCTCGTCGAGTCGCTCGACGGGGTCGCCCACTTCGCGCGCTGGAGCGAGCTGCAGGGGCTGCTGCGAGCCGAGTCGTGGCAGCGCATCCTCGAGGCGCGCGAGCTGATCGAGCGCATGCCCCGGCTCGCCGAACTGATCCGCCGCCTCGGGCGCGTGCGGCCCCGAGAGGAGGATCACGTCGAGTTCGACGAGGCGGCCGGCGGCGGCGGACCGGACACCTGGGTGCGCCAGCTGCGCGAGACCGAACTGCCCGGCACGCCGGTCGAGGTCGAGGGCGTGCGCCGCTCGGGCGATCCAGCGCGGATGCTGCCGATCGAGGCGCTGTGGCGCTCGAACCGGCTCGCCCCGACGCGCGCGCGACGGCTGAGGCGTCTGTTCGCCGCGCGGCTCGCCGAGCAGGCGCTGCTCGGCTGGCAGCACCGCGACCGCTGGTCGGAGCCGACCTGGGTGCCCGCGCCGGGCGCGCGGCGCGTGCCCCGCGCGGTCCGGCGGCCGGTGCTGGAGGCGGGCCCGATCGTCGTCTGCGTCGACACCTCGTCGTCGATGGCCGGCGGCCCCGAGCGCGTGGCCAAGGCGATCGTCGTCCAGGCGTTGCGGACCGCGGCGGCCGAGCGGCGGCCCTGCTACGTGTACGCATTCAGCGGCGCGCGCCAGGTCGCCGAGTGCGAGCTGTCGTCGGACCTGGACGGGCTCCGCCGGCTCGCCGACTTCGTCGCCGCGAGCTTTCACGGGGGCACCGACGTGGTCGAGCCGATCGAGCGCGCGCTCGCGCAAGTGCGCGGCGAGGGCTGGCGACAGGCCGACCTGCTGATCGCGTCCGACGGCGAGTTCGGGCCGACGGCGGCGACCGTCGAAGCGGTCGAGGCCGCGCGCCGCGAACTCGGCCTGCGGGTGCAGGGGGTGCTGATCGGCGACCGCGAGACGCGCGGGCTGCGCTCGATCGTCGACGACACCTTCTGGGTCCGCGACTGGCGCCGGTACGGCGCGCGCCACGGGCAGGTGGACGCGCCGGTGCACGACCGCAACCTGACCGGGCTGTACTTCCCGAACATGGCGGCCGCTCCGGGGACCGGCACCCCACTACCGGGCATGGCCGCGGCCCCGCTCGCGGATACGGAGCGCGACGATGGCCGGGCGTAGGCCGAACCGGGGCGCATCTGCGCGGATCGTGGCGGCCAGCCGCAACGTCGCGCGTCTGGTGCTCTTCGCCGCGTTCGCGGGCGTGGGTGCCGCGCACGCCCAGGGCGAGGGCAGCACGGAGCCGCTCGACGTCGCCGCGACGGCGCCCGGCGTGTCGACGAAGCTGCGTGCGCCGGCGGTGCTGCCCGAGGTCGACGCGAACGCGCCGATGGACGTCGCCCGAGCTCGCACGCTGCAGGACGCGGTGAAGATCGCCCGCGAGGACGCCGACGACACGCTGACGCGCGAGAGGATCGCCTGCTACCGGACGTTCTTCGTCAACCGCTGCCTCGCCGACGTGCGCGTGCGGCAGCGGCAGGTCGAGTCCCGCCTCGACCGTATCGAGGTCGCGGTCAACCGCACCCTGCGCGAGGCCGACGCGCTCGAGCTCAACCGGCGCGCGGCGCAGGTGCTGGCCGAGCGCGAGGAGCGGGCCGATGCGGACGCCGCGCGTCGCGAGGAGAACCGCCGGGCGTACGAGGCGCGCACCGCGTCCGCGGAGGCCGAGCGCGTGCAGCGCGAGGCGGAGGCGCCGGAGCTCGAGCGGCGTGCGGCGGCGAATCGGGCGGAGCGCGAGCGGCGCGAGGCCGAGAATGCGCAGCGGCGGGTCGACGCCGAGCGGCGGGCGGGCGGCGACCCGGAGCGGGCCGCCGCCCGCGAGCGCGAGCTTGCGGCGCGGCGTCGCGAGACCGAGGCCCGCGAGGCGCGCGATGCGACGCAGCGCGCACGGCGCCGCGAGGAAGCCGCCCGCCGGGAGGAGGAGGCGGCACGGCGTGTGGCGCAACGCGAGGCGTCCGGGCGGCGCCCGGTCGGCGGGGCGAAGGCGGTGGAGCCGGTCGTGCCGGTGCGGTGACGTCCGAAGTCGGGGCGCGCGTCAGTCGCCGACCGGCTCGAGCTTGAGCAGCACCATCGAGCAGTTGTCGCCGTGCCCGTCGGCGCGCTCGCGCGCCGTCTCCAGCAGCGTGGCGAGGGCGTCGCGCGGCGGCGAGCCGCCGATCGCCTGCCCGATCTCCTCATCCGACAGTTCGCTCCAGGCGCCGTCCGAGCACAACAGGAAGGCGTCGCCCGCCCGCGGGTCGCCCAGGCCGTCCACCGTCGGCACCGGAAGCCGGCTGCCGCCGAGCGCCTGAGTGAGCAGCGCCTGCGACGGGTGCAGCCGCGCGCGCTCGGCCGTCAGGCGCCGTTCGCGCATCAATCGCCCGCCGAGCGTGTCGTCGACCGTGCGATGCGCGATACGGCCGTCGCGGACGTGGTAGAGGCGGCTGTCCCCGACGTGGCACCAGTCGACCCGCCCGGCCTGCACCAGCACGGCGACCAGCGTCGAGTGCGGCTGGAGCGACGCGGTCGTGCCCGCGAGCTGGAGCACGATGTGCACCTCGGCGATCAGGTCCTCGAAGAAGCGCTCGACCGGTTCGTCCGGCCCGTGCTCGTCGAAGCGGCGCTGTGCGGTCGCCACGACCTGCTCGGACGCGAGCGCCCCCCCGGTGCGCCCGCCGACCCCGTCCGCCAGCAGGGCGAGGACGCTGCGTGGCGAGCGGCGACCGCGCAGGATCGCGACGCGATCCTGCTGTTCGGGGCGGTCGCCGCGGTGCTGCGCCGAGCAGCCTGCGACGGTGAACGCGAGGGGGGCGGTTTGGACGCGGGTCATCGAGCGGCTTATCATTCCACGGCCCGCGCGTGGGCGGGAACGACCATTCATCGGCACTGACGACGACGCGACGCATGCTAGACCCTGAGGCCCTGAAGCGCCGGATCGCCGTGTTGCAGATCGAGCACCGTGGGCTGGACGCCACGATCGCCGCGCTCGTCGACGAGCCGCCGGTCGACGAGCTCCAGGTCCGTCGGCTGAAGAAGCGCAAGCTGCAGATCAAGGACACCATCGTGCTGCTGCAGATGCAGCTGACACCGGACGTTCCGGCGTGAGCGGCGCGCCCGCGCCGACCCCCTCAGACGCACCCGACCTCGCCGCTGCCGCCCGCCACGCGCTCGCCGACGGCGGCGCGCTCGCCCGCGCGATGCCGGGATTCCGGCCGCGCGAGAGCCAGCAGGCGCTGGCCGCGAGCGTCGCGCGGGCGGTCGGCGAGTGCGGTACCCTGGTCGCCGAGGCCGGCACCGGGACGGGCAAGACCTACGCGTACCTGGTGCCGCTGCTGCTCGCCGGCGGCAAGGCGATGGTCTCGACCGGCACGCGCCATCTGCAGGACCAGCTGCACGGCCGCGACCTGCCCGCGGTCCGGGCCGCGCTCGGCGTGGACGTCCGGACGGCCCTGCTGAAGGGTCGAGCGAACTACGTTTGCCACCACCACCTCGAGCGCCACCTGGCCGATGGGCGGTTCCCCGACCCGGGCACGCCGGTCAAGCTGCGGCGGATCCACCGGTTCGCCGCGGCGAGCGCAACCGGCGACCGGGCCGAATGCGCCGGGCTCGCCGAGGACGATCCGGCCTGGGGGTGGGCCACATCGACCCGCGAGAACTGCCTCGGCCAGGACTGCCCGGAGCTGTCGCGGTGCTTCGTGTTCCGGGCGCGCCGCGAGGCGCTCGCGGCCGACCTGGTGGTCGTCAACCACCACCTCTTCTGCGCCGACCTCGCGCTGCGCGAGGACTCGATCGCCGAGTTGCTGCCCACGGCCGACGCGGTGGTGTTCGACGAGGCGCACCAGCTGCCGGACGCGGCGACCGAGTTCTTCGGCGAGTCGGTCTCGACACGGCAGCTGCTGGACCTCGCGCGCGACGTCGTCCGCGCGGGGCTGGTGTCGGCGCCGGACGGCGCGGACTGGCGCGCGCTCGCCGATCGCCTGGAGCGAGCGAGCCGCGAACTCCGGCTGGCCTTCGAGGCGGGCGCGGCGGCGGCCGCGCGCGGGGCACGGGGACCGGTCCGCGGCGGCTCCGCGCGCCGCTGGAGCGGTGAGCAGCTGCGCGCGTTGCCCGAGCTCGACGACGCGGTGGACACCGTGGTCGCCGACCTGGTGTCGATCGGCGCGATCGTCGCGAACAACGTCGGGCGCGGCCCGGACCTCGACCGCTGCGGGCTCCGGGCCGGCGAGCTCTGCGAGCGGCTGCAGCGCTGGTGCGCCGCGCTGCTCGCCGACGGCGAGGTCGCGGCCCGCGCGCGCGTACAGCGGTCGCACGACCCGGACGACGGCGTGGTCGAGGGTCCCGAGGATGCGGCGGGCGTCGTCGGTCGAGCCGCCGACGACGAGCCTGCGGTCGTCTGGGCCGAGACCGGCGCGCAGCACGCGACGCTGCGGCGCACGCCGCTGTCGGTCGCGGCGACCTTCGAGCGACACCGCGCCGGGCCGCCGCGGGCGTGGGTCTTCGTGTCGGCGACGCTGTCGGTCGGCGGCGCGTTCGGCCACTTCGTCGATGCGCTCGGCCTGCACGACGCGCGCTGCGAGCGCTGGGACAGCCCATTCGACTTCGCGCACCAGGCCGCGCTGTGGATCCCGCGCGGCCTCGGCGAGGCGTCGGCGCCCGGCTTCGCGCAGCGCGTCGCGCAGGCTGCGTGGCCGCTCCTCGTCGCGAACCGCGGGCGTGCCTTCTTCCTCTGCACGACGCTGCGCGCGATGCGCGAGATCGCCGAGCGGCTCGCCGAGCTCGAGGCGTCCGGGGGCCTCGGGCTGACGCGGCTGGTGCAGGGCGATGCACCGCGCGCCGAGCTGCTCGAGCGCTTCCGAAGCGAGCCGCGCGCGGTGCTGATCGGCAGTGCGAGCTTCTGGGAGGGCGTCGATGTCGCCGGCGACGCGCTGTCGCTGGTCGTGATCGACAAGCTGCCGTTCGCGCCGCCCGACGACCCGGTGGTCAAAGCGCGCGGCGAGGCACTGCGCCGCGCGGGCCGCGATCCGTTCGCGCACGAGCAGCTGCCCGCCGCCGCGCTCGCGCTGAAGCAGGGCGCGGGCCGGCTGATCCGTTCGGAGCGCGACCGCGGCGTGCTCATCGTCTGCGACGAGCGGCTGGTGACCCGCGGCTACGGGCGACGGCTCATCGCGAGCCTGCCGCCGTTCGCGCGCGTCGAGCACTGGCAGGACGCGGTGCCGTTCCTGCCGCGGGCGCCGTCGGCCTGAGCGACCGGCGGGACCGGCCCGGGGCGGCTCAGCGCCAGACCTGCCACCAGCGCCGGTTGTCGACGCGCAGGCCCTTCGCGTAGAGCTCGGAGTCCGGGAAGTTCAGCTTCATCACCCGCTCTGCGTCCGCGCGCAGGTCGTCCAGACCGAGCTTCTCGTAGCCCTTCATCATGATGAAGAGGGCCTCCTCGACCGCGGGTGCGCCCTGGTACTGCTGCACCACGCCCTGCGCGCGGTTGACCGCCGCGAGGAAGGCGCCGCGGTTGTAGTAGAAGCGCGCGATGTGCACCTCGCCGCCGGCCATCGAGTTCACCAGGTAGCGCATGCGCGCCCTCGAGTCCTCGGCGTAGCGGCTGTCGGGGAAGCGCACGAGCACCTGGCGGAACGCCTCGAAGGCCTCGCGCGCGGCCTTCAGGTCGCGCTCCGAGAGGTCCTGGCCGCCGATCGCGGACATCGCGCCCGGGTCCTCGTTGAAGTTGACCAGGCCCTTGAGGTAGTACGCGTAGTCGAGCTGCTCGCTGGTCGGGTACAGGCGGATGAAGCGCTCGATCGTCACCAGCGCCTGCGTGCGGTCGTTGTCCTTGTAGTAGGCGTAGGCCTGGTCGAGCTGGGCCTGCTGCGCCCAGGCGCCGAATGGATAGCGCGACTCGAGCTTCACCAGGAGCTTCGCAGCCTCGCCGTACCGGCCGGAGGACATCTGGTCCTTCGCCTCGGCGTAGATTTCCTGCGGGCTCATCTTCGCGGTACGATCGATCTCGCCCTTGCCGAAGATGCCGCAGCCGCCGAGACCGGCCAGGCTCGCGAGCACGAGGGCCGCGGCTGCGCCGCGCCACGAGCGGACGCGCTTCGAGTTCGTCATCACCACTGCCGTCCATGCAGATCCATCCGGACGATTATAGCGAAGGGGGGGCGGCCGACGCCGCGCTCGCCGACGGCGACGCGCCGCAGGACGCCGAGGGCGCGGTCGCACCGCTGCGGCTCGACGCGCGCGCCGGCGCCGGCCAGCGGCTCGACCGGTTCCTCGCGTCCGCGATCGACGGCGTCTCGCGCACGCGGATCCAGCGCTGGATCGCGCTCGGCGCGGTCGCGGTGGACGGCGCGCCCGCGCTGCCGGGCCACCGGCTGCGCGGGCTCGAGTCGATCGAGGCCTGGCCGCTGCCGACCGAGGCAGAGCGCGCATTCGAGCCGGATGCGATGCCGCTCGCGGTCGTGCACGAGGACGCCGACCTGATGGTGATCGACAAGCCTGCCGGCCTCGTCGTGCACCCAGCGCCCGGCCACTGGCGCGGCACCCTGATGAACGGCCTGCTGCACGCGCGCCCCGATTCCGCGAAGCTGCCGCGCGCGGGGATCGTCCACCGGCTCGACAAGGACACCAGCGGACTCATGATGGTGGCGCGCAGCGAGGGCGCGTTCGAGCGCCTGACCGCTGCGCTCGCGGCGCGCACGGTCGTACGCCGCTACCTCGCGGTGGTCGAGGGCGTGCCGCCGCCGCGGTTCACCGTCGATGCCCCGATCGGCCGCGACCCGCGCGACCGGCTGCGGATGGCGGTCGTGGCGCCCGAACGGGGCCGGCCCGCGGTCACGCACGTCGAGCGGCTCGCGTCGGTCGAGCGCGCGGCGACGCTCGAGTGCCGGCTCGAAACCGGCCGCACCCACCAGATCCGCGTGCACCTCGCGCATCGCGGCCATCCGCTGGTCGGTGACGCGCTGTACGGCGGCCGCACCCGGGCGGGCTTCGCGCGGCAGGCGCTGCATGCGTGGCGGCTCGAGCTCGAGCATCCGGCGAGCGGGGCGCCGATGGCGTTCGCGAGCCCGTTGCCCGACGATCTCGTCGCGCTGCTCGTCGCGCTCGGGCTGCCGCCGCCCGTGCAGGCGGGGCCGGGCGGTCGCGCATGACGGCCGCGACGTCGCTGCCCGGCCTCGTACCCGACTGGGCCGCGCCCGCGGGCGTGCGCGCGCTCGTCACCACGCGCAGGGGCGGCGTGAGCGCCGGGTCCTTCGGGCTCGACGGTGGCGAGCCCGGTGGCCTGAACCTCGGCGACCATGTCGGCGACGACCCCGACGCCGTCAGGGAGAACCGCTCGCGGCTCGCGGCCGCGGTGCCCGGCCCGATCCGCTGGCTGCAGCAGGTGCACGGCACCGCCGTGCACGACGCCGACTCGCCGTGGACCGGTGCGGCGCCGCCGGTCGCCGACGCGGCGGTCGCGACCCGGCCCGGTGCCGTGCTCGCGGTCATGACCGCCGACTGCCTGCCGATCCTGCTCGCGGACGTGTCGGGCCGCGCGGTCGGTGCGGCGCACGCCGGCTGGCGCGGCCTCGCCGCCGGTGTCGCCGAGGCCGCCGTCGACGCGGTGCGCGAGCGTGCTGGCCGCGAGGCCCGCCTGCTCGCATGGCTCGGCCCCGCGATCGGTCCGTCGGCCTTCGAGGTCGGCGACGAGGTCCGGCAGGCGTTCTGCGAGCTCGACGCCGCCGCCGCCGCCGCGTTCATGCCCGGGCCGACGCCGGGTAAGTGGTGGGCCGACCTGTTCGCGCTCGCGCGCCTGAGGCTGGCCGCGCGCGGCGTCGTCGACGTCGCGGGCGGCGGGCTGTGCACGGTGACGGAGCGCGCGCGCTTCTATTCTCACCGACGCGACCGCGGCAGCGGCCGCTTCGCGTCACTCGTCTGGCTCGCCGCCTGAGCGGCGATTGCGGCGTCGCTGCGGCGTGCCCACCAGCCACAGGAACAGCGACAGCGGAGCGAGGCCGTAGAACACGAAGGTCGCGATGCCCGCGACGACCGAGGTCTCGGTCAGCGACATCATGAGCACGACGTAGAGCCAGGCGATGGCGACGATATACACGGGGAGGAGGTGCCGCGCCGCGTGGACAACTCCCTTGACGCGGCGCAAGATTCACGAAAGGTCGGCGCAGCATACTGCGCGCCGACGAACGACACCGAGGAGTCCATGGCTTCATCACGGCAACCGCGAAGCTCGGGCGACACCGCGCCCGCCTCGCGACCGAAGCGCGCC
>JADCHE010000161.1 GCA_020248665.1 Burkholderiales bacterium
TGCGTCCGCCCGGACCGCGCCCGGGGCCGCCCGAGCCGCGCGCACCCGCGCCGCGCGGCGAGGTGCCGGGTGCGCCGGTGCGGCGCGACGGCACGAACCGCGGCTCGAGGCCGGGGACGACCGCCTCGGGGATCCGGGTCTGCAGCATCCGCTCGATCGCCGCGAGCTGGCGACGGTCGCGGGCACCGACCAGCGTCACCGAGGTGCCGGGCCGGCCGGCGCGCGCGGTGCGGCCGATGCGGTGCACGTAGTCCTCGGGCTTCATCGGCAGGTCGAAGTTGACCACGTGGCTGATCGTCGGCACGTCGATGCCGCGCGCGGCGACGTCGGTCGCGACCAGCACGCCGATGCGGCCCTGGCGCAGCTGGCGCACGACACGGTCGCGCGCCGACTGCGGCATGTCGCCGTGCAGCGCGGCCGCCTCGCGGCCACCGTCGCGCAGCCGCATCGCGAGCTCGTCGGCGGCGACCTTCGTCGACGCGAACACGATCGCCTGCGCGACGTCGCCGCCGGACAGGATCGCGTCGAGCAGCGCGAGCTTGTGGCGCAGGTCGTCGACGTGGTGCACGCGCTGCGTGAGCTCGCCGGCGTCGACGCTGTCGCCGACCTCGATGCGGCGCGGCGCGCGCGTGACGCGGGCGGCGACGCCCTCGATGCGGGCGTCGAGCGTGGCCGAGAACAGCACCGTCTGGCGCGTCTCGGGCAGGCGCGCGCAGATCGCGGCGATCTCGTCGATGAAGCCCATGTCGAGCATCCGGTCCGCCTCGTCGAGCACCAGCAGGCCGACGGCCGACAGGTCGACGCGGCCGCGCTGCAGGTGGTCGGCGAGCCGGCCCGGGGTCGCGACGACGAGGTCGACGCCTTCCGCGAGTCGGCGCAGCTGCGGGCCGAACGGCGCGCCGCCGATCAGCGAGACGGTGCGCAGCCGGCGCAGCCCGCGGCCGTAGCGCAGCGCGGCCTGCTCGACCTGCATCGCGAGCTCGCGCGTCGGCGCGAGCACCAGCACGCGCGGCGCGCCGCGCGGGCCGGTCGACGGCTCGGCGAGGCGCTCGAGCGCCGGCAGCAGGAACGCGGCGGTCTTGCCGCTGCCGGTCTGCGCCGACACCAGCAGGTCGTGCCCCTCGCGCAGCACCGGGATCGCGGCGGACTGCACCGGCGTCGGCGTCTCGTGGCCGAGCCTGATCAGCGTCTGGCGCAGGCCCATCGGCAGGCCGAGCGGCTCGAAGCCATCGACGAGCGTCTGTGCAGGGTCGGTGAGGCAGGGGTGGTGGATGACGTCGACGGAGGTCGGATCGATCGAGGGCGTGGAGATGGCGAGCACGGGCTCGCCTGCGGGGTCGCGGTACATGGCGTGCAGATCCTGGTTCACCCGAAGCGTTCGGGCGGTTGGCGTACATCGGCGCCAACCGCGACCCTCGCTCGGGGCGCGCGCCCGCCGCTGTCACCCGGATGGACCGGGCGCTGGCCCGTCGGACGGGCGCGGCGATGTCGGAGGCGATGGAAACGACGGCCCGTGCCGACACGCGGTGTTCACCGCGCAGCCATACGGCGCCGAATCGGCAAGTATACCGCGAATCGTGTCCGGCCGCTCGATCAGCGGTCCGCGAGGGTCGGTGGGCGCGGGCGGGCCGCCCCTCAGCCGCCCCCGATGGGCGCCTCGGCGAGCCGTGCGCCGCCTTCGGCCGGCGTCAGGTGCACCCGCCGGCGGTGGAACGCCGCGACCGACGCGTCGTGCGCGATGCTGACGACGGCCGCGTCGGGCAGCCGCTCGAGCAGCAGCGCGTAGAGCGCGGTGCCGGTCGCCTCGTCGAGCGCGGCGGTCGCCTCGTCGAGGAAGAGCCAGCGCGGCGCGTTCAGCAGCGCGCGTGCGAAGGCGAGCCGCTGCTGCTCGCCGGGCGACAGGCGCCGGTCCCAGGCCGCCTCCTCGTCGAGGCGGTCGGCGAGCTGCGGCAGCCGGCAGTCGCGCAGCGCCCGCGCGATCGTCGCGTCGTCGAACGCGTCCGGCGCGGCGGGGTAGCTGACCGTCGCGCGCAGCGTGCCGATCGGCAGGTAGGGCCGCTGCGGCAGGAACAGCACGCCGCCGCCAGGCTGCTCGACGCGGCCGCTGCCGTAGGGCCAGATGCCCGCGAGCGCGCGGAACAGCGTGCTCTTGCCGCTGCCCGAGGGGCCGGTCACGAGCAGCCGCTCGCCCGGGGCGACCTCGAGGGACGCGCGCGCGACGATCGGCGTGCCGCGCGGCGTCTCGAGCGCGACCTCGCGCAGCGCGGGCGCGGTGCCGGGCACCGCGTGCAGCAGCCGGCCCTCCGAGCCGCGCAGCGCGGCGAGCGCGTCGTCGAAGGTCAGCAGCCGGTCGGTGGTCGCCTTCCACGTCGCGAGCTGCGCGTACGCCGACACGAACCAGGACAGCGAGCCCTGCACCTGGCCGAACGCGTTCGAGATCTGCATCACGTCGCCGAGCTTGAGCGGCCCGTTGAAGTAGCGCGGCGCGGCGACCACGAACGGAAAGATCACCGCGAGCTGCCCGTAGAAGCTCTGCGCCCAGATCAGCCGCTTCTGTGCCCGCACCAGCGCCCAGTAGTTGGCGACGACACGACCGAAGCGCTGCACGAGACCGGCGCGCTCGGGCGGCTCGCCGCGGTACAGCGCGATGCTCTCGGCGTGCTCGCGCACGCGCACCAGTCCGTACCGGAAGTCGGCCTCGAAGCGCTGCTGCGCGAAGTTCAGCCCGATCAGCGGCCGGCCGATCGCGTACGAGATCCAGCTCCCGACGAGCGCGTAGAGCAGCGCCACCCAGACCATGTAGCCGGGGATCGTCAGCTCGGTGCCGAACAGCGCGACGGTCAGCGGCCCGGAGACCACCCACAGGATCGCGACGAACGAGCCGAGCGTCACGAGCGAGCTCAGCAGGCCCATCGACAGCGACACCGTGTACTCGGTGAACATCCGGATGTCCTCGGCGATCCGCTGGTCGGGGTTGTCGGTGGCGGTGCCGCCGAGCTCGAGCCGGTAGTAGGCCCGGTGCGACAGCCAGCCGTCGACGTAGCGCTCTGTGAGCCAGGTCCGCCAGCGCAGCTCGAAGAGCTGCGTGAGGTAGAACTTGTAGACCGCGACCAGGATGAACGCGAACGCGAGCCCGGTGAAGCGCCACAGCTGGCGCGTGAACTCCGCATAATCCTTAGTCTCGAGCGCGTTGAAGAAGTCGCGCTGGAACGCGTTGATCAGCACGTCGACGTAGACGGTGACCAGGTTCAGCGCGACCACCGCGGCGAGCAGCCCGATCGCCTGCCAGCGCCGCTCGCTCGCGAAGTACGGCTTCACCAGTCCCCAGGCGCGGCGCGCGAATCGACCCTCGGGCTTCTGCGCGGGCGCGACCGCGTCGTCGAGCTTACCGCCCGCCGTGGGTGACGTGGCGCTCATGCCGGCCGCGTCCGCTCGAGCCCGGCCCAGTCGAACTCGATGCCGTGACCGGGGCGCGACGGCGCGAGCGCGAAGCCGTCCGCGATCTCGAGCGGCTGCGCGATGTAGCGCTCCAGGCCGAAGCCGTGCGCCTCGAGGAAGGAGCGGTTGGGTGCGGCCGCGAGCAGGTGCACGGTGAGGTCATGCGCGCCGTGCGAGGTCACCGGCAGGTTGAACGCCTCGGCGAGCGCGGCGACCTTCATGAACACCGACACGCCGCCGCAGTTGGTGACGTCGGGCTCGGGGTAGGTGACGCCGCCGGCCGCGATCATCTGGCGGAACTCCCAGAGCGTGCGGAAGTTCTCGCCGGTCGCCACCGGCAGGCCGCCCTCGCGGACGATCCGCGCGTGGCCGGTCACGTCGTCGGGGATCGTCGGCTCCTCGATCCAGGTCGGCGCGTAGGGCTGCAGCGCACGCGCCGCGGCCACCGCCTGGTCCGGCGTCCAGCGCATGTTCGCGTCGACCATCAGCGGGAAGTCGGCGCCGAGCCGAGCGCGCATCGCGGCGACCCGCTCGACATCCTCCGACAGCCGCGCGCGGCCGACCTTCATCTTGATCGCGCGAAAGCCCTTCGCGAGGTTGCCTTCGGTCTGCTCGAGCAGCGCGTCGAGCGTGAACATCAGGTCGATGCCGCCCGCGTAGCACGGCACCTTCGGGTCGAAGCCGCCGAGGTGCCGCCACAGCGGCAAGCCGGCGCGCTTCGCGGCGAGGTCCCAGAGCGCGATGTCGACCGCCGAGATCGCGAGCACCGCCGCGCCGCCGCGCCCGCCGTAGTGAGTGGCCCACCACATCGCCTGCCACGCGGCGGCGATGTCGGCCGCCTCGCGCCCTGCGAGCAGCGGTGCGAGGTGGCGCTCGACGGTCGCGTGCACCGCAACGCCGTTGACGCCGACGGTGTAGGTGTAGCCGACGCCCTGCACGCCGTCGACGTCGACGATCCGGACGGTGACCAGCTCGAAGTGGCTCATGTCGCCGTGCGTGCTGTCCGACAGCACGACGGGCAGGGCGATCCGGTACAGGTCGGTACGGACGGACACGATCGCGGGCATCGGGGCTCCGGCGGACGGTGGGCGGTGGATGGGGCGCTGCAGAGCTTACCCGAAGGCCCCGCCGCGGGTTGTCGGGGGGCCGCGCAGCCGGTACGCTGCGCCGGCAGGTCGCCGACGCGGCGCGCGGACGGCGCACACCAGGGGGAGGGCGATGGAGCGAAGACGTTTCGCGGCGACGGGCCTCGCCGCGCTCGCCGCAGCCGCGCTGCCGGCCCGGCGCGGCGCGCGGGCCCAGGGGCTGGGTACGCTCAAGATGCTGATCCCAGCCAATCCGGGCGGCGGCTGGGACCAGACCGGCCGCGCCCTCGGCGCGGCGATGCAGGCGGCGAAGGCGGTGCAGTCGGTCCAGTTCGACAACAAGGGTGGTGCGGCGGGCACGATCGGCCTGGCGCAGTTCGTCAACGCCTCGAAGGGCGACCCGAACGTGCTGATGGTCGGCGGCATGGTGATGGTCGGCGGCATCGCGCTGAACAAGTCACCGGTCGACCTGTCGACGGTCACGCCGATCGCGCGGCTGACCACCGAGTACGAGGTGATCGTCGTGCCCGCGGCCTCGCCGCACAAGACGATCGGCGATCTCGCGAGGGCGTTGAAGGCCGAGCCCGGCAAGGTCTCGTGGGGCGGCGGCTCCGCGGGCGGTACCGACCACATCCTGGTCGGCCTGTTCGCGAAGGCGGTCGGCGGCGACGCGACGAAGATCAACTACGTGCCGTTCAAGGGCGGCGGCGAGGCGGTCGCCTCGATCATCGGCGGGCACGTCGCGGCCGGCGTCTCCGGCCTCGGCGAGTTCGCCGAGCAGATCAGGGCCGGGCGCATGCGCGCGCTCGCGGTGTCCGGGCCGAAGGCGATCGACGGGATCGCGTCCCTGAAGGAACAGGGCATCGATGTCGAACTCGGCAACTGGCGCGGCGTGTTCGGGGCGCCCGGCATCGTGCCCGCGCAGCGCGACGCGCTGATCGCCGCGGTCAAGGCCGGCGTCGACGCGCAGGCGTGGAAGGACGCGCTGCACAGGTACGGCTGGGACGACGCGTGGCTGCCCGGCGACGAGTACAGGCGCTTCCTGGACGCCGACACGAAGCGGATCACCGCGATCATCGACTCGCTGGGCCTGCGCCGTTGAGCGCCGCCGCGCCGCGGGTCCGGCGCGGCCCCCGCCCCGCAGAGGTCGCGGTCTCGCTCGGCGTGCTCGTGCTCGGGCTCGGCGCGACCTGGGTCGCGGCCTCGTTGCCCGAGGCTGGCGGCTACGCACGCATCGGCCCGAACTTCGTGCCCAAGGGCGTGGCCGGCGCGCTCGTCGTGCTCGGACTGTGGCTGCTCGCCGAGGCCTTGACCGGGGGCTGGCGCGCCGCGCTGCCCGACGACCCGGCCGAGCGCGGCGAGCACGCGTTCGTGCCGGCCGCGTTCGCGTGGGTCGCCGCCGGCCTCGTCGCGCAGATGGCGCTGATCCACACCGCGGGCTTCCCGCTCGCGGCCGCGGTGCTGTTCGCCCTCGTCGCGCGCGGCTTCGGCAGCGTGCGCTGGGCGCGCGACGCGGGCGTCGGACTCGCGATCGGTGTGGGCGTGTTCCTGTTCTTCGTGCGCTTCCTGAACGTCAACCTGCCGGCGGGCTGGCTGCTGCCGGTGCTCGGCGCCGCGGGGATCTGATGGACACCTTCTCCGCGCTCGCCGCGGGCTTTGCCGTCGCGCTGCAGCCTGGCAACCTGCTGTGGGGCCTGATCGGCGTCACGCTCGGCACCGCGGTCGGCGTGCTGCCGGGCGTCGGACCCGCGCTCACCGTCGCGATGCTGCTGCCGCTGACGGTGAAGCTCGAGCCCACCGGCGCGCTGATCATGTTCGCCGGCATCTACTACGGCGCGATGTACGGCGGCTCGACGACGACGATCCTGCTGAACACACCCGGCGAATCGGCCTCGATCGCGACCGCGCTCGAGGGCAACCGGATGGCGCGCGCGGGTCGCGCCGGTCCGGCGCTCGCGACCGCCGCGATCGGCTCGTTCGTCGCCGGCTCGATCGCGACGCTGCTGCTCACGCTGCTCGCGCCCTGGGTCGTCGAACTCGCCCTGAAGTTCGGCCCGGCCGAGTACTTCGCGCTGATGGTGTTCGCATTCGTCACCGTCGCCGCGGTACTCGGCAGCTCGACGGTGCGCGGGCTCACAGCGCTCTTCGTCGGCCTGCTGCTCGGACTGGTCGGCATCGACGAGGCGAGCGGGCAGATGCGCTTCACGTTCGGCGTGCCGGAGCTGCTCGACGGCGTCGACGTCGTCGTGCTCGCCGTCGGCCTCTTCGCGGTCGGCGAGACGCTGTACGTCGCCGCCTACCAGAGCCGCCTCGACGAGCGCATCGAGCGGCTCTCCGGTTCGCTGTGGATGAGCCGCGACGACTGGCGCCGCTCGTGGCCGGCGTGGCTGCGCGCGACCTGCGTCGGCTTTCCGTTCGGCACGATCCCGGCCGGCGGTGCGGAGATCCCGACCTTCCTGTCGTACGCGCTCGAGAAGAAGCTCTCGAAGCACCCCGAGCAGTTCGGCCATGGCGCGATCGAGGGCGTGGCCGGCCCGGAGGCCGCGAACAACGCGTCGTCGACCGGCGTGCTGGTGCCGCTGCTGACGCTCGGCATCCCGACCTCGGCGACCGCGGCGATCCTGCTCGCCGCCTTCCAGAACTACGGCATCCAGCCGGGCCCGCTGCTCTTCCAGACGCAGGGCGCGCTGGTCTGGGGGCTGATCGCGAGCCTGTACGTCGGCAACGTGCTGCTGCTGGTGCTGAACCTGCCGCTGATCGGCCTGTGGGTGAAGGTGCTGTCGATCCCGAAGCCGCAGCTCTACGCGGGCATCCTGGTGTTCGCGACGCTCGGCGCCTACTCGCTGCACCAGTCGGTGGTCGACCTGGCGACGCTCTTCGTCTTCGGGCTGCTCGGCTTCGCGATGCGCCGCTTCGGCTTCCCGGTCGCGCCGGCGGTGATCGGGCTGATCCTCGGGCCGCTCGCCGAGGCGCAGTTCCGGCGCGCGCTGTCGATCAGCCAGGGCGATGCGTCGGCATTCCTCGCCTCGCCGATCTCGGCCGGGCTGCTCGCGGTGACCGCGGTGCTCGCGATCGGGCCGCTCGCCTGGCGTCTGCTCGCGCGCCGGCGGGCCTGACGCGGCCCGCGCCGCTCAGGGCTCGTCGACCTCGACCGGCTTCGGATCGGGCAGCTTCGCGACCAGCATCTTGTCGACGCGGTTGCGGTCCATGTCGACGACCTCGAAGCGGAATCCGGCGGCCACGAAGTGGTCGGCGACCGTCGGGATGCGACCGAGCCGGTGCATCGCGAAGCCACCGACGGTGTGGAAGCCGCGCTCGTCCTCGTCCGACAGGTCGTCGATCTCGAGCACCTGCTTGAGCCGCTCGATGCCGACCGAGCCGTCGACGAGCCACGAGCCGTCCTCGCGGCGGACGACGTCGGTGTCGCCCGCGTCGTCCGGCTCGGGCAGGTCGCCGACGATCGAGGTCAGCACGTCGGTCAGCGACACCAGCCCTTGCAGGTCGCCGTACTCGTCGACGATCAGCCCGAACTGCACCCGCTCCTTGCGGAAGCTCTCGAGCAGCTGCGTCGTGCTGATCGTCTCGGGCACGAACAGGGGCGGCGTCAGGTAGGGCTCGACCGAGAACGGATCGCCGCGCAGCACCGGCTTGAGCAGGTCGCCGATCTTCAGCACGCCGAGGATGTGCTCGAGGCCGCCGCGGCAGACGATCACGCGCGAGTGCGGGCTCTCGGCGATCTTGCCGCGGATCTCGTGCTCGCCTTCCTCGAGGTCGATCGCGTAGATGTCCATCCGCGGCGTCATGATCGCGCCGACCCGCTGGTCGTCGAGCCTGAGCACGTTCGAGACGATCGCCTGCTCGCTCTCGTGGAATACCCCGGCCTCGGCGCCCTGCTCCATCAGCACCTTGATCTCGTCGTCGGTGACCGGCGGCTCGTCGGTGCGGCGCGCGCCGAGCAGGCGCAGCAGCAGGTTGCTCGACGAGGACAGCAGCATCACCATCGGCCGCGCGATGCCCGACAGCCAGACCATCGGCCGCGCCACGACCGAGGCGATCCGCTCGGGGGCGAGGAGCGCGAGCCGCTTGGGCACGAGCTCGCCGATCACCACCGACAGGTAGGTGATGATCACCACGACGAGCGCGACCGAGAAGCCCTTCGCGTACGGCGCCAGCCACTCGAACTGCGACAGCCAGGCCGCGATCGACGCCGCGAGCAGGCCGTCGCCGACCACGCCGCTCAGGATGCCGATCGTCGTGATGCCGACCTGGATCGTCGACAGGAAGGCCGACGGCTCCTCGTTCAGCGCCATCGCGGACTTCGCGCCGGGAAAGCCGTCGTCGGCCATCCGCTGCAGCCGAGCCTTGCGGGACGAGACCACGGCCATCTCCGACATCGCGAACACCGCGTTCAGCAGGATGAGGAGCAGCAGCAGGAGAACGTCCATCGAGGTCGTCGAAAGCCCGGATCGGCGCAGGATAGCATCGCGCCCCCGCGGGACAGGGTTGATTGACCTGTGTCAACACCGCCGCCGGGGCCGCGTGACACCCTGCCGTCAACCCAGACCGGGGGGTCGCGCCTCTCCCCTCCACACGATGCACCTCGATCTCGAACGAGTCCGCGGAACGCCGAACCCGGCCGAGCCCGACACGCAGACCGGGCCGCGCCGGGCGGTCCGCCTGATGAGTCACCTCGCCCTGTTCGAGGGCGTGCTGCCCGACGGCGAGGTCGGTCCGTTCGGCGACGCGAGCGTGCGCAACGTGCCCGCGGGCACCGTGCTGTTCGAGGCGGGTCAACCGGCCGAGACGCTGTACGTCGTCATCCTCGGCAAGGTCCGGCTCGTGCTGGGGCAAGGACCCGGGGCGCGCGCGCTCGGGGTGATGGCCCGGGGCGACACGATCGGCATGGCCGCCCTGCTGCGCGGCGACCTGTACCCGGTCACCGCCGTCGCCGCCGAGGCGTCGACGCTGGTCGCGCTGCCCGCGCCGTGCATCCAGCGCGCCATCGCCGAGCATCCGTCGATCGCCGCACGGCTGATCGGCGACATGGGCGCGAAGCTCGCGCGATTCGTCCGCGACATCGGCGGCTTCACGCAGCGCAACGCCCGGGCCCGCGTCGCGCGGATGCTGCTCGACCTGAGCCGCGAGTCGACCGATGCCACCGGCGAGATCGCGTTCACCGAGCCCAAGCGTGCGATCGCGTCGCGGCTGGCGATGACGCCCGAGACGCTGTCGCGCGAGCTGCACGCGCTGGCCGGGCTCGGCACGATCGAGTCGCGGCGCACGCGGTTCCGCGTGCTCGACGCGGCCGCGCTCGCGCAGGCGGCCGAGGACCGCGGCGCGCCTGCGGCGGGCGAGCGGTGAGCGCCGCGCCGCTCGCCGCGGCGGTCCACGGCGACGTGCGCATCGGCCTCTTGTTCCGCGGCGCCGGGCGGCCGCCCTTCGGCGAGCGCATCCGGCCGGTCGGCGATCCGGTGCGGCTGCTGCTCGGCGAAGCGCCCGCGCCGACCTGAGCACGCTTCAGGGCCGTGGGCCCCGGTCGCCCGCGCAGTCCTGCGGGCAGTCGTCGCCGGTCTCGATCTGCAGCGTCACGTGCTCGATGCCGAAGCGCGTGTGCAGCGCCTCGCGCACGTCCAGCAGGAAGCGGTCCCCGGGGTGGCCGCCCGGCATCCGCAGGTGCGCGCTGAGCGATGCGCCCGCGCTGCCCAGCGGCCAGACATGCAGGTCGTGCAGGCCGGCGACGCCGGGCAGGCCGCGCAGGTGGCGGCCGACCTCGGTCGGGTCGATCGAGTCGGGGACCGCGTCCATCGACAGCGCGAGCGACTGGCGCGCGAGCGACCACGCGCTCCAGCCCACCAGCCCGGCGATCGCGAGGCTGATCGCCGGGTCGAGCCGCAGCCAGCCGGTCGTGGCGACGAGCAGCCCGCCGACCACGACGCCGGCCGACACTGCGGCGTCGACCACCATGTGCAGGTAGGCGCCGCGGACGTTGACGTCGTCGTGCCGGCCGCGCGAGAGCAGCCACGCGGTCAGTCCGTTGACCACGATCCCCGCGGCGGCGACGCCGACGACGACGCTGGCGTCGACCGGCGCCGGTGCGCCCAGCCGGCGAACCGCCTCCCACGCGATGGCACCGACCGCGATCAGCAGCAGCACCGCGTTCACCAGCGCCGCGAGCAGCGCGGCGCGGCGCCAACCCCAGGTGTAGCGTGCGCTCGGCGGACGGCGCGCCGCCCACGCCCCCGCCCAAGCGAGTGCGAGGCCGAGCACGTCGCCGAGGTTGTGGCCCGCGTCGGACAGCAGGGCGAGCGAGCCCGCTCGCCATCCGGCCCAGGCCTCGAGCGCGACGAACGCTGCGTTGATCGCGAGGCCGAACGCGAAGACGCGCTCGTGGCCGCGTTCGGGGGCGTGAGCGTGGGAGTGGCCCGGCACGTGGCCGTGTGACCGCGCGTGGCTGCGCGAATGGCCGTGATCGTGCCCGTGCCCGTGGTCGTGCGCTCGGCCGTCGGCGTGCCGATGATCATGATGGGGCCCGTGTCCGGACAACCGTCCGCGTTCGTCCCCGGGAGCCGGAGGGTACGCCATGGAGACCGATTATCCCCGCTCGCGCCGCCGTCGCGCCGGAGACCCGACCGTCGAGGCGGTCGGCATGCTTTCGCTTAGACTGCCTTGCGATGCGACTCCAGGTCCTTCTCCTCGCGCTGGCTCACGTCGCGGTGTTCGTCGCGGTGACCCTGCGCGTGCTTGCCCGCCGCAATCCGCCGGGCGTGTCGATGGCCTGGATCCTGCTGGTGCTGCTGGTGCCGGTCGGCGGCCTGGTGCTCTACGTGATGATCGGCGAGCGCCGGCTCGGCCGTCGCTGGATCCAGCGAGCCGAGGCCGAGCGCGCGGCGATCGCGCGGCGCTTCGAGCGGCTCGCGGCCGACGCGGTGCTCGATCCGGCGGACACCGGCCCGGTCGGCGAGCCGGTCGCGCGGCTCGCGCAGTCGCTCGGCGCGATCCCGGTGATGCGCGGCCACCACGTCGAACTGCTCGCCGACGGCGACCTGATCCTGCGCACGCTGATCGACGACGTCGACGCATGCCGCGAGCACTGCTCGCTCGAGTTCTACATCTGGCACGAGGGCGGCCTGGTCGACGACCTGGTCGCCGCGCTGATCCGCGCCGCGAAGCGCGGCGTACGCGTGACGGCGCTGATGGACGGCCTCGGCAGCCGCCCGTTCGTCGAGCGCGGCCGGGCGATCGCGTCGATGCGCTCGGCGGGCATCGAGGTGGTCGTCGTGCTCCCGGTGAGCGCGCTGCGGATGGCGGTCGCCCGTGCCGACCTGCGCAACCACCGCAAGATCGCGGTCTTCGACGACCGCATTGCCTGGACGGGCAGCTTCAACCTCGCCGATCCGCGCCACTTCAAGCGCGACGCCGGCGTCGGCCAGTGGGTCGACGCGATGGTCCGCATCCAGGGGCCGAGCAGTCTGGTGCTCGGCGCGCTGTCGAACGCGATGGCGGTGCTGCAGGCGGGACCCCGCCTGCGCGACGAGCGCGAGGCCGAGCGCGGTGCGGTGGCGGGGCCGGTCGCACTGCAGGCGTATCCGTCCGGGCCGGGCTTCGCGTTCCAGCACGTCGAATCGGTGATCCTGACCGCGATCTACGCGGCGCGCCGCGAGCTGATCCTGACGACCCCGTACTTCGCACCGGGCGAGTCGGTGGTGACCGCGTTGCGCTCGGCCGCGCGCCGCGGCGTCGACGTGGTACTGGTGTTGCCCTGGCAGTGCGATTCGAGGACGGTGCAGTGGGCGAGTGCGTCGTACTTCGACGAGCTGCTGTCGGCCGGCGTCAAGATCGAGCGCTTCCACGGCGGGCTGCTGCACACGAAGAGCATGGTCATCGACCGCGAGCTGTCGGTGTTCGGCACGGTGAACTTCGACCTGCGCAGCTTCCACCTCAACTTCGAGCTGTCGATGCTGATCTACGATCGGTCGTTCGCCGAGTCGCTGCTCGCACTTCAGCGGCGCTACCTCGAGGACTGCGAGCCGCTGCAGCTCGACGCGTGGCGCGCGCGTCCCTTCTGGCGCCGGATGGTCGAGAACGCGGCGCAGCTCGCCTCGCCGGTGCTCTGACCCGGCTGCTCAGCCGCGTCCGGCGAGCGTCGCGTAGACGCGCGCGAGCTCGGCCGGCAGCGCCGGCACGTCGTCGATGACCAGATAGCGCCCCGGCGGGCACATCCGGCGCAGGTAGTCGTGGCCCGCCGGGTCGACGGTCACGCAGAAGGTCCGCGTGCCGCCGGTCTCGACGTCGCGCAGCGCGCGCGCCGTGTCCTGGATGCCGTACTCCTCGTCGAGCCGGTCGGGTCCGTAGTCGATGTCCTGCGGATAGCCGTCCGACACGACCACCAGCAGCCTGAGCGACGCAGGCTGGCGCGCGAGCTTCGCTGCCGCGTGGCGGATCGCCGCGCCCATCCGCGTCGAGCCGCGCGGCTCGATCGCCGCGAGCGCGGCCCAGGTCGAGCGCGACGGCGGGTCGGCGAAGTCCTTGGCCACGTGGAACTCGACGTCGTCGCGGCCGTTGCCGGAGAAGCCGTACACCGCGCACGCATCGCCGAGCGTCGCGAGCGCGTCGGCCATCAGCGCGAGCGTATCCTTCTCGACGTCGACGACGCGCCGCCGCGGCGCGCGCGGCCGCGGCTCCGGCTCGGGCTCGTCGTCGTAGGCGCCGTACAGGAGCGCGCCGCTGTCCACCCACGAGGCGGCGCGCGATGGGGCCTCCGCGCGCGCGGGCGCGTCGGGGTCGGGCAGCGCGACCGCGGTCGACGCGCTCATGTCGACCAGGAACGCGGCGGCGACGTCGCGCACCGCCGGGTCGCGCCGCACGTAGGCGCGCTCGTCCGACGCGCGGCCGGCGCGGCGGTCGACGACCGCCTCGACGAGCCCGTCTAGGTCGAGATCCTCGCCGTCGCCGACGCGGCGCGCGGGCACGCGGCCGGTCGGCCGCATCCGCGCGAAGCGCTCGCGCACCGAGCGCGCGAGCTCGGGATGGCGCCGGCGCACGTCGTCGACGAAGCCGGTGTCGGTGCCGCGCAGCCGCCGCTCGTGCACGCGGCACCAGCCGCGCAGCCAGCGCCCGGACAGGTAGTCCCACTCGTCGTGGAGCACGCCGCCCGGCGGCGGATGCACCGGTACGCGCGGCGCGGCGGAGCGCGTCGGGCGCGGCGCGTCGTCGCGGGGCCGGTCGTCGCGTGCGGGCGGCTCCGCGGCGCCCGCGACCTCCGGGGCTTCCCCGCGCCCGATCCGTGCAGTCGCAGTACCGCCGGAGGCCTCGACCGGCGTGCCGTCGCCGTCCTCGCCGGCAGGTCGCCCGTCGCCCCGGTCGCCGTCGCCTCGACCGCCGGCGCCGCTCGCGCCGCCCGGCGCCGGCCCGTCGGGCGCCGGCACGCGCAGCGTCGCGCCTCGGCGGCGTGCATCCA
>JADCHE010000162.1 GCA_020248665.1 Burkholderiales bacterium
CACGGTCGGCAGCGCGAGCCAGGCGGCGGGCAGGGCGGCGGCCTGCAGCGCGCGGCGGCGGGGGCGCCGCGGCATCGCGGGGTGAAGGTCGGGAAGGGCGCCCGGGGCGCCCGGCATCGGCCGGCGGGACTGCGTCATCGTCGTGTCCCTCGCCGGCGCTCGTGCGCCGGTCTCGGGGCGGGGCTAGCCCGGCCGTCGTGCGGCGGGCAACGGCCGCGTCCGGCGACCGCTCAGCGACGCTCGATGCGGTAGATCGCGGCCGGCGGCAGGTTGCGCAGCGCCACGCCGACGCGCGTGGCCTTGAGGCCGAGGCGGGCGAGCAGGCGCGCGGGCACCGGGCAGCGGAAGCCGTAGGTGAACTGGTAGAACGCGCCGTCGGGCCGCAGCCGCGCGAAGGCATCCTGCAGCACGCGGCGCACGCGGGCCGGAGTCATCGCGAGCAGCGGCAGGCCGCTCACCACCGCGCCCGCGAGCTCGCCGCCGAAGAGCTCGACCGAGCCGAGGCACGAGGCGTCGTGCTGCACCAGCGTGGCCGACGGGAAGCGGCGCTGCAGGGACGCGGCGAACTCCTCGCAGAGCTCGACCAGCGCGATCTGGTGCTCGGGTACGCCGCGGCCGAGCAGCGCCTCGGTGAAGACGCCGGTGCCCGGGCCGAGCTCGATGACCGGTGCGCACTCCGGCGCGATCGAGGCGGTCATCGCGGCCGCGAGCGCGGTGCCAGACGGCACGATCGCGGCGACGCGCCTGGGGGCGCGGACCCACGCGCGGAAGAACGCCCAGCCGCCGGCGATCGCGTCGCGGCGGCGCTCGCGCGGACGGGGCGGGCGCAGCAGCAGGTCCAGCGGCGTGTCGCCGAACGTGCGGCGATGCGCGTGCACGAAACGGGATGCGACGCGGCGACCGGCGGTTCGGATCAACACAACCTCGGTCGCGGGCGGATCACTCGACGTCGCATCATTCGCAAGGGGCTCGGGTGGGAGAGCTGTCCCGGATCGACGCGGGTGCGCTGATCCGACGCGGTCGGCAGGGTACCGCAAGCCGAGCCCACGCACCAACGCAAGGACGAGCACGGCGCGCCACGGTTCCGCGATGCGTCACGCGGCGTGGACACCCCGTGCGGCCCGCCGATACGATCGGTCGGCCCCCATGAGGAGACGCCATGCTCGACGACGCCCCGAAGATCCAGCGGCGCGACTGGACCCGGCCCGACCCCGCGCACGTCGCCGCGCTCGCCGACGCGCCGACGGGCTTCGTCGTCGATGCGCTCGGCGGCTCGGGCGCGCTCGAGCATCGCGTGAAGCCCGCGATCGCCGGGCAGTCGCGCTTCTGCGGCGTGGCGCTGACCTGCGACTGCGGCCCGGCCGACAACCTCGCGCTGTGCGCTGCACTCGAGTCGGTGAAGCCCGGCGACGTGCTCGTCGCGGCGGCGGCCGGGCACACCGGCTGCGCCGTGACCGGCGACCTGGTGCTCGGCATGGCTCGCAACTCGGGTGCGGTCGGCTTCGTGACCGACGGGTGCGTGCGCGACCTGCCCGGGCTGCGCGCGGTCGGGCTGCCCGCGTTCTCGGTCGGCGTCACGCCCAACTCGCCGGCGCGCAACGGCCCGGGGACGGTGGGCTTCCCCGTCGTCGTGGCCGGCGTGCACGTCGCCTCGGGCGACGTGGTGGTCGCGGACGACGACGGCGTGGTCGTCGTGCCGCGCGAGCGCCTTGCCGAGGTCGTCGCCCGGCTGCCGGCGATCCGCGCGGCCGAGGCGGACATGGACCGCCGGGTCCGCGAAGGGCTGCGCATCCCGCCGTTCCTCGCCGCGAAGGGCTGACCGGGGCCGTTCCGGTCCGGCCGGGCGACACCGTTGACCGCCTGGAATGGTATCGATACCATCCGAACGACACATCACCCGTCGGGTCCGGCGCGGCGCCCGCCGCGAACCGCCCCGCACGACTGGAGACGCGCCATGCCGGCCCCCGAACCCGTCCGCACCGCGAACGCCGCGTGGTGGGAACCGCGCATCGAGCGCGCGACGCTCAAGGCGCTGATGAAGCGCTCCGACGGTCCCGGCCTGTACTTCCTCGGGGTCTGGGCGGTGCTGCTGGTCGCGGCCGGCATCGGCGTCCATTACGCGCGCGGCACCGGCTGGATCGTGCCCGCGGTGGTCGCCTACGGGCTGGTGCTCGGGTTCGCCTACGCGCCGTCGCACGAGTGCGCGCACGGCACCGCGTTCCGGACCCGCTGGCTGAACGACGCGGTGCTGTGGATGACCTCGTTCGTCTGGGGCGAGTCGCCGACGCACCGCCGCTTCGCTCACTCGCATCACCACACGCACACCTGGCACTGGAAGGTCGATGCGCAGATGGGCTACACGAACCCGGTGCGGCTGCGCACCTGGTTCGGCGACGTGATCGGGCTGCTGGAGTTCTGGCCGCGCGCGAAGCTGATGGTGCGCCACGCGCGCGGGCGCATCACCGACCGCGAGCGCACCTACCTGCCGGAGAGCCAGGTGCCGATCGTCGTGCGCGAGGCGCGGCTGCTGATGGCGGGCTACTTCGCGCTGCTCGCGTGGGCGGTCGTCGGGCAGACCTGGGTGCCGATGCTGTACTTCTTCATCCCGCGCTTCGCGGGCGCGTTCGGCGTGTACTCGTTCATCACGACGCAGCACATGGCGATGGCGCAGGACGTGGACGACCACCGCATCTGCACGCGCTCGATGACCAACGGCTGGCTGGGCCGCGTGCTGTACTGGAACATGAACTACCACATCGAGCACCACGTCTATCCGTCGATCCCGTTCCACGCGCTGCCGGCGCTGAACGCTGCGATCCGCGACCAGCTGCCCGAGCCGAGCCCGAGCCTGTTCGCCGCGCACGCCGAGATCGTCCGTACGATCCTCGCGCAGCGGCGCGACCCGACGGCGACCGCCTACCACCCGCTGCCGGCCGATGCGGCCGGCTCGCAGGCCGGCGCCGGCAGCTGAGGAGCGCGCGCGATGTGGGTGGCGCTGTGCCCGGCGGCCGATGTGCCGGACGACGACGTGCTCGAGGTGGTGCGCGACGGCCACGTCTACTGCGCCTACCGCATCGGCGGGCGCGAGTACGTGACCGACGGCATCTGCACGCACGCGGTCGCGCGGCTCGCCGAGGGTTTCGTGATGGACGACTTCATCGAGTGCCCGCTGCACAACGGGCGCTTCCACATCCCGAGCGGCCGCGCGATCGACCCACCCGCCTGCGACCCGCTGCGCACCTATCCGGTCCGCATCGAGGGCGGCGCGCTGCAGATCGAGCTGCCCGGTTGAGCGCAGGCGCGCCGTGACGAGCGCGCGGCCGCGGATGGCCGACGTCGCGCGTCGCGCGGGCGTCGGCGCGATCACCGTGTCGCGTGCGCTGCGCACGCCCGAGCGCGTGTCGCCCGAGGTCCGCGAGCGCGTGCGCGCGGCCATCGAGGCGACCGGCTACGTGCCGAACCTCGCGGCGGGCACGCTCAAGTCGCGCCGCTCGGGCATCGTCGCGGCGATCGTGCCGACGCTGCGCAGCGCGATCTTCGCCGAGACCGTCGATGCGCTCGCCGAGGGGCTCGACGCGCATGGGCTGCAGCTGCTGGTCGCGTCGTCCGGCTACTCGATCGACGCGGAGGCGCAGATCCTGCGCCGCATGCTCGGACGCCAGCCCGACGCGGTGGTGCTCACCGGCACCCGACACGCGCCCGAGGTGCGTTCGATGCTGCGCGCGCGCGCGATCCCGGTCGTCGAGACCTGGGAGCTCGCCGACGATCCGATCGACCGCGCGGTCGGCTTCTCGAACCGCGACGCGGCCTACCGGATGACGCTCGCGCTCGCGGCGCGCGGGCATAGGCGGATCGCGTTCGTCGGCACGCCGCCCGAGGTCGAGCGGCGCGCCTCGCAGCGGCTCGACGGCTACCGTGCCGCGATGCGCGAGCTCGGGCGCGTGGCCGACGTCGCGATGCTCGACGAGCTGGGCGTGACGATCGGCTCGGGCGAGCGCGCGGCCGCGGCACTGCTTGCGCGGCCAGACCCGCCGGAGGCGGCGTTCTTCGTCAACGACGTCGCGGCCTTCGGCGCGGTGCAGGCCTGCCAGCGGCGCGGCGTATCGGTACCGGGGCGGCTCGCGATCGCGGGCTTCGGCGACTTCGAGATCGCGCGGGCGTCGAATCCGCCGCTGACGACGGTGCGGATTCCGGGCGCACAGATCGGCCGCACGGCGGCGCGCTGGGTGGTCGAGCGGCTCGCGGGCGACGGGGAAGCGCCGGATGAGGGCACGCCGCGCACGACGGACCTGGGCTTCGAGCTGGTGATGCGCGACAGCGCGTGAGCGGACGATTCACGGGCGTCGCGCGGGGACCGTGCGCCGGCGCCGTGCGCGCCCCGACGCCACGCGGCCTCAGCGGCCCGCGCTCTTCGCCGCCTTGATGCCCGCGCCCGCGCCGCGGCCGAGCGCCGGCAGCATCCGCACGAGGTCGGGGCCGGTGACGATGCGGATCCGGTTCGACTGCGCGAACTTCACCGCCTGCTCGGTGACCTCGCCGACGGTCAGGTAGACGCCCTCGTGCGCCTCGCGCCGCTCGCGGGCGGCCGACAGCTCGCGAAGCGCCTCGACGCCGGTGCGGGCGACCTTCCAGCGGCGCCCGGAGATCACCGCGCGCTTCCAGCCCTGGCTCGCCTCGAGGTCGGCGCCCGCGTCGTCGATCCGCGCGACCGTCCAGCCGTCGCGGCGCCACGCGTCCTCGAGCGCGGCCGAGAAGTCCGCCCAGCCCATCGTGCGCAGCGCGGCCTCGGTCGCGGCGACCCGCGACGCGCTCGGCGCCTGCAGCTGGCGCCATCCGGTGATGCCCGCGATCACGATGAACGGCAGCGCGATCGGCGCCGCGTAGAGGAACCACGCCGGCGGAATCCCGAAGCGTGCGAACGCGAGCAGCGCCACGGCGACCATCGCGCTGACCCACCAGGGCTTGCGCAGCAGGATCGCGAACAGCGAGTTCTCGGCCATCCGGAGCTTCATCGGGGTGCCTCGTGCGTGCCGGGGCGGCGCCCCGCTCGGAGCGCGAGGATACGCGATGCGGCGCGCGGCGGGCCGGTCGCCGGGTCGGGGCCGGGGTTGGGGTTGCGGGAGGAGCGGCCTCGAGCGGGGCGGGGCGCTCAGAGCCGCCGCGGGCTCGGCACCGCGAAGTAGAACCACTCGGCGCCGACCGTCGCGTTCGGGTTCGGGAAGGCCACGCGCCCGTCCGCCGGCGCGGCGACAGGCGTGCCGTCGTGCCGTAGCCCGATCGGCTCGCCGGCGAGCACCGGCTCGAAGCTCGTCCAGGCGCGTGCGAGCCGGTCGCCCGGGTGCAGCCTGTCGAACACCTCGACCAGACGCAGCACCTCGCGCGGCGGCGCCGCGGGCTCGATCCCGATCTCGGCCATCCGCAGGTGCGCGAGCGCGCGCAGCGTCGCGCGATACGCGAACTCGGGCGCGCGCGGGTCCTCGTGCTGCCCGCATTCGAGCGTCACCGCCGCGCCCCCGCGCGAGCGCAGGAACTCGGTGGTGCCGACGCCGTACTCCGGATCGGCATGGGGCGCCCCGGCGCCGTCGCGCTCGCGCCGGCGCTTCACGCCTCGCGCGTAGGTGTCGAGCCAGCCCTCGACGACACGTGGCGCGCCGAGGGCTGCGGCGAAGGCCTGTTCGCGCGCGGCCTGCGCGAACGTTTCGACGGGCCCGTCGTTGTCCTCGGGGCCGAGCATCGCGAAGGGCTCGCCGCCGGTGTGGAACGAGTGCAGGTCGAGCAGCGTCTCGTGCTCGGCGAGCAGCGGGCACAGTCGGTTGGCGATGCGGTCCTCGTTGTCGCGCGGGATCGCGGTCGGCCGCAGCATGCGGTTCAGGTTGCGGTCGCCCTCGCGGCGGCCCAGCGCGCGCGCGAGCGGGTTGGCCACGGGCACCAGCGTCAGCGTGCCGCGTGCGAGCGCGACGCGGCCCTCGTCGAGATCGGCGGCGAGCCGCTCGAGCGCGACGCTGCCGCAGGTCTCGTTGCCGTGCACGCCCCCCACCACGATCAGCCGGGGGCCAGGGCGCAGCGCATCGAAGCGGTGGACTCTCAGGTGTGCCGTCGTCATCGCCGCACCGTACGGCGGGCGGCGGCCGCACGCAAGCGGACGCGCTCGCGCGAAGCGGTACCCTCCCGGGATGGCGGCACCGATCCGGTCGGCGTGGCGGCGGCGTGCGGCGCGCGCGCTGCGCGCGCTCGCCTGGAGCGCGGCGTGCATGCACGGCACCGCGTCCGCCGCGCTCGAAGCGGCGGTCGGCGAAGCGCTCGCGTCCGCCTCGCCGCTCGTGCGCGGCGTGCCCGAGGCGGTCCGGCGGGCGGTCGCCGACGCCTGGGCCGCGGCGGCACACGCACCGCGCTACGTCGAGCCCAGCCCGCCGTGGCGCGCGACCCCGCTCGCGCGCGAGACGGTCGACGCGCTCGCCGACGCGGCCTCGCGGGGCCTCGATGCGGACGCCTACGGCGCGTCCGGGTGGCGCGCCGCGCTCGATGCGCCGCGCGACGAGGCGGGCGCTGCCCGGCTCGAGGCCGGGATCGCGCTCGCCTTCGGGCGTCACCTCGCCGATGCGGGCTTCGGCCGCGTCGACCCGCGCGCGCTCGGCCACGACCTGCCGTCGCGGCGGCGCGCCGAGGCGCTCGGGCCGGCGGTCCGCGCGGCGATCGTCTTGCCCACGGCGGCGATCGCGCTCGACGCGGTCCAGCCGGTCCTGCCGACCTATCGTGCGCTGAAGGCGGCGCTGCCCGAGTGGCGGCGGCGCGCCGCGGCGCCCGTGGCCGCGCCGCTCCCGCCGCTGCCGGCGTCCCGCAGCAAGGTCGAACCCGGCGACGCGTGGGCGGGCACCGACGCGCTGCGCGCGCGGCTGCGCGACGAGGGCGACCTCGAGCCGGACGCGCCGTCGACGCCGGGGCGCCTCGACGCGGCGACCTCGGACGCGCTGCGGCGCTTCCAGGCCCGCCACGGGCTCGACGCCGATGGCGTGATCGGGGCCGCGACGCTCGCCGCGCTGCGCGTGCCCGCGGCCGCGCGGGTGAGGCAGATCGAGCTGACGCTCGAGCGGCTGCGCTGGATCGGCTCGACGCCCGGGGGGCGATGGGTCGCGGTCAACATCCCGGAATACCGGTTGTGGGCGATCGACGGCGGCCGCGTCGCGATGACGATGCCGGTGGTCGTCGGCCGCGCGGTCAGCGGCACGCCGGTGTTCGTCGACGCGGTGCAGGCGGTCGAGGTCAACCCGTACTGGAACGTGCCGCGCTCGATCGCGTCGAAGGAGCTCTACCCGATGCTCGCTCGCGACCCCGGGTGGCTCGCCCGCGAGCACATGGAGTTCGTCGGCGGCGAAGTGCGCGGCGAGGCGCTGCGCCAGGCGCTCGCCTCGGGCGCGGTGCGCCTGCGCCAGCGCCCCGGCCCGGACAACGCGCTCGGCCGCGTCAAGCTGGTGATGCCGAATGCACACGACGTGTACCTGCACGACACGCCCGCGAAGTCGCTCTTCGCGCGCAGCCGGCGCGACTTCAGCCACGGCTGCATCCGGCTCGGCGAGCCGCTCGCGCTGGCCTCGTTCGTGCTCGCCGGCCGCCCCGAGGGCGCGCCCGAAGCGCTGCAGGCCGCGATCGACGCGGGCGCGAACCGCTCGCTGAGGGTCTCGCCGCCGGTACCGGTGCTGATCTTCTACGCGGCGGTGAACGTCGGCGACGACGGCCGGCTGCGCTTCGTGCCGGACGTCTACGGGCACGACGCGCGGCTCGACGCCGCGCTGCGCGCGCCGCCTCGGTGAGCGGCGCGCCGCGACCCGGCACGCCGCAGGGCATGCGTCACCAGGTGCGCACGCGTCCGGTGTCGAGGTGGACGAAGCCCTCGGACGGGTAGAAGCCGACCCCACCGGCGCGCAGCTCGAGCGCCGCGTCACGCAGCGTCGCGAGCGGGATGTCGGCGAGTCGCACGTCGATCGCGCGCCCTTCGAGGTGCAGGCTCGCGCGCGCGACGCCGCCGCCCCCGGTCCGGCGCAGCATCGCGTTCGTGCGCGGCGAGCGGAAGCCCGAGATCACCTGGAACGGCCCGCGCGAGCCGACCGCGCGCGAGACGCGGTGCAGCTGTTCGAGCAGCGCCGGGTCGATCGGGTGGACGTCGCCGGTGCGCACGTCGCGCAGCAGCCTGTCGATCCGGCGAAGCGCGTTCGCGTCGGGCTCTCCCTCGACGCGCCAGCCGACCGACAGCGATTCGCCGGTGTGGATGTGCACGAAGGACAGCATGTCCGCGCGCGGCACGGATGCGCCGGCCTTGCGCGACAGCAGCAGTGCCGGGGCCGCGAGGGCGGCGGCGCGGACGATCAGCAGGCGGCGGGCGGGCGGCATGGTCGGAACGGCGGCGGGTGCACAGGCAGTGTACGCCCCCCGCCGTGCCGACCGCGGCCGTCCGTCGGGGCGCCGGGGCCGCGGGCCGTCGCGGGCACGCCTCAGCGCCCCGCCATGCCGCGCTTCGCGACCGTCACCATCACGAGCACGGCCGCGCCGGCCGCCAGTCCGACCAGCGCGTCGAGCACTGGCCGGACCGTCCCGGCGATCGCCGGGCCGAGGCCGAGTGCCGCCGCCGCCGACTCGGTCGCGTGGTGCAGCGCCGGCACGCCGTGCACGAGGATGCCGCCGCCGACGAGGAACATCGCAGCGGTGCCGGCGATCGACAGCCCCTTCATCAGCCACGGCGCGGCGACGAGGATGCCGCGACCGATCGACCGGCCGAGCGCGGTCTCGCCCGACCGCGACAGGTACAGCCCGAGGTCGTCGAGCTTGACGATCCCGGCGACCAGCCCGTAGACCCCGACCGTCATCAGCACGCCGATGCCCGCGAGCACCGCGATCCGGGTGCCGATCGCCGCGTCGGCGACGACGCCGAGCGCGATCACGATGATCTCGGCCGACAGCACGAAGTCGGTGCGCACCGCGCCGGCGATCTTCGCCTTCTCGTGCGCGACCACGTCGACCTTCGGGTCGGCCATCGCGTGCGCGTGCGCCGCGTGCTCGACGCGGGCGTGCGGCGCGTCGTCGAGCCAGCGGTGCGCGAGCTTCTCGACGCCCTCGTAGACGAGGAACAGCCCGCCCGCCATCAGCAGCGGCGTGACCGCCCACGGCGCGAATGCGCTGATCGCGATCGCCGCGGGAACGAGGATCAGCTTGTTTCGCAACGAGCCCTTGGCGACAGCCCAGACCACCGGCAGCTCGCGCTCGGCGCGCACCCCGTTCACCTGCTGCGCGTTCAGCGCGAGGTCGTCGCCGAGGACGCCGGCGGTCTTCCGGGTCGCGACCTTGGTCATCGTCGCGACGTCGTCCAGGATGCTCGCGATGTCGTCGAGCAGGGCGAGCAGGCTGGCTCCGGCCATCGGGGGGCGCTCCATGCGCGCTCCAGCGCGCGACGCTGCAGTCTAGCCGGAGGCCGGTCTCGCCGGCACCGGAGCGCGACGCTCGCGCAGCAGGCACGGATCGCGGATCATCGCCCGACGGCGCCGCACCCCGGCGTCGGACCCGACGAGGAGCGGCACGACATGGCGATCACGCAGACGGTGGAGTACGAGGACGCGAGCCCGGAGGTCCGGGCGGTGTACGACGACATCATGGCGACCCGCGGGGTCGACTGGATCAACAACTTCTGGAAGGCGATCGCTCACCATCCGCCGACGCTCGCGCGCGTCTGGGCGCAGGTGAAGGCGACGATGGCGCCGGGCGCGCTCGACCCGCTGACGAAGGAGCTGGTCTACGTCGCGGTCAGCGCGACCAACGGCTGCACCTACTGCGTGCACTCTCACGTCGCCGCGGCCCGCGCGAAGGGCATGAACGACGCGATGCTCGGTGAGCTGATGGCGGTGGTCGCGCTCGCGAACCAGACGAACACGCTCGCCGACGCGTATCAGGTGCCGGTCGACGCGCGCTTCAGCTCAGCGCCACCTCGAAGCCCCGCCTGACCCCGGGGCGGGCCATCATCGCGTCGTACCAGCGGCGCACGTTGGGGAACCCGGCGAGGTCGACCTTGTGGCGCTCGTGGCGCCATGCCCAGCCGACGATCGCGAAGTCGGCGATCGTCACCTCGCCGCCCGCGAACCACTCGACCTCGGCGAGGCGGCGGTCGGCGACGCCGTAGAGCCGGCGCGTCTCCTTCGAGTAGCGCTCGAGGCCGTAGCGGCGGTCGCGCTCGTCCTCGACGCCGAGGAAGTGGTGGACCTGGCCGGGCATCGGCCCGAAGCCGCCCATCTGCCACATCAGCCACTCGTACACCGGCACGCGGCCGCGCGCATCGGCCGGCAGGAAACGGCCCGTCTTCTGCGCGAGGTAGAGCAGGATCGCACCGGATTCGAACACCGGGATCGGCGCGCCGCCGGGGCCGTCGGGATCGACGATCGCGGGGATCCGGTTGTTCGGGCTGATCTTCAGGAAGGCCGGGTCGAACTGCGCCCCTTTCGTGATGTCGACCGGGATCACCCGGTACGGGAGGCCCATCTCCTCGAGCGCGACGCTGATCTTGCGGCCGTTCGGGGTGTTCCAGGCGTGGAGGTCGATCGCCATCTCGGCTCCGGGCGGGCGGGGGCGCCAGTGTCGCACGCGAGGTGGCGGTCGCGCGGGGCGCCGCCCGTGCCGGCCGGCCGGAGGATGGAGCGGACCTGGGCGATCCCATATACTGAGCCCCTGCGTCATGTTGCGGGCCGTGCCATGCCGATCTTCCGTCCGATCTCCCGTCGTGCGCTGCTCGCGGCGACCGCGGCATGGCTGGCCTGCGGCGCCGCGTGGGCACAGCCGACCTTCATCGTCGTTGCGTCGACGACGTCGACCGAGCAGTCGGGGCTCTTCAAGCACCTGCTGCCCGCGTTCACGAAACAGACCGGCATCGAAGTCCGCGTCGTCGCGCTCGGCACCGGGCAGGCGCTCGACACCGCGCGGCGCGGAGACGCCGACGTGGTGCTGGTCCACGATCCCGAGGCCGAGCGCAGGTTCGTCGCCGAGGGGTTCGCGACGCGGCGCCACGACGTGATGTACAACGACTTCGTCGTCGTCGGGCCCGGCTCGGACCCGGCGCGCATCGCGGGCATCAAGGACGCGAACGAGGCGTTGCGCCGGATCGCCGCTGCGCGGACGCCGTTCGTCTCGCGCGGCGATCGCAGCGGCACGCACGCGGCCGAGCTCAGGCTGTGGAAGGACGCCGGCGTCGAGCTCGAGAAGGTGCGCGGTGCGTGGTACCGCGAGACCGGATCGGGAATGGGGCCGGCGCTCAACACTGCGTCGGGCATGAACGCCTACCTGCTGACCGACCGCGGCACCTGGTTGAGCTTCCGCAACCGCGGCGAGCTGAAGGTGCTCGTCGAAGGCGACCGGCGGCTCTTCAACCCCTACGGCGTGATGCTGGTGAACCCGGCCCGCCATGCGCACGTGAAGGCCGAGGCGGGCCAGCGGTTCATCGACTGGCTGGTATCGCCGGCGGGGCAGAAGACCATCGCCGACTACCGGATCGACGGCGAGCAGCTGTTCTTCCCCAGCGTGGCGAGCTGAGCCTCCGGGCAGCCCGGTGCGGGCCACCGCCGCCGCGCCCGAGCCCGTGCTGCGCGGTCGCGCAGGGGTCGCCCGCGGTCGGTCGCGGACCGTTGGTCCGACATCGACCGCCGCTCGTCCCGCGCCGACCCGCCGAGCCTCGAGCCGCCAGACCGGGCGCCGATAACCCGTACACGATGGGGTGCACCCGGAACCGACGACCGTGATCCGCTTCACACGCCGCCTGCTCGCGGCCGCCCTCGCCGTGGCCGCCGGTCTCGCGTGCGCGCAGTCCGCCGCGCCCCCGCCGGGCACGGCCGCGGCCGAGGGCACGCCCGACGCCGCGCAGGTGCTGCGCTCCGAGGGCACGACGATGCTGGTCCGCGGCGCGTCGTACTCGACGCCGGTGCGCGCGAACGTGCCGATCCGCAGCGGCGACCGGATCCGCACGGGCACCGACGGGCGCGTCCAGCTGCGCTTCACCGACGGCGCGCTGATCTCGATCCAGCCCGGCAGCGACTTCCGCGTCGAGGCCTACGCGTTCGACGCGAGCCGCCAGCGCGGGTTCTTCGAGCTGGTGCAGGGCTCGATGCGTGCGGTGTCCGGCAGCATCGGCAAGCGCGACCGCGACGACTGGCGGCTGCGCACGCCGACCGCGACCATCGGCATCCGCGGCACCGAATTCACCGTCGACCACGCGGCCTGCACGACCGCCTGCCCGGCAGGCGTCGACCCGGGCTTGGTCGTCGTCGTGGTGGCCGGTCGGGTCGCGGTGACCACCGAGGCGGGCTCGATCGAGGTGCCGGCCGGCCGGACGCTGCGGGTGCGCGATGCGCAGACCGTGCCAATGCTCGCGCAAGCGCCGCGGCCCGCGACGCCGGCGCGCAGCACGCGCATGGTCGGGCGCGGCGAGGGCGCCGGGCCGCAGCGCGGCCCCGACGGAGCCGACGGCGTGGCGATCCACCCCGCGGCGGCGACGGACGCGGAGCCGCCGGCCGACGCCGCGGTCGGACGGCGCTGAGCACGATGCACCGGCGGCCGGCGCGCCGACGCCGCGTCGTGGCGTCGTCCCCCCGCCTGGGCGTGGCGCCCGGGCCACACTCGAGCCTCCACCCGCACCCTCCGGGCTGCCCTTCGTGCTCCGGTTCCGACCATCGAGCTAGAGTCACGACTCGGCGCACCATCGTGCCGCCCGAAGACGCGACGATCGGAGTCCAATCGCGTCGCAACCACGCCGATCCACCGCCATGACCCTCAACGAGCACACCGTCCGGGCGTTCGATGCCGACATCGCGGGCATGCGCCGCGCCGTCGTCGAGATGGGGGCGCTCGCAGAGCGGCAGTTCCGTCGCGCGGTCGAGTCGGTGGTCACTGGCGACGCGGCGTTGGTCGAGCAGGTGCTCGCCGACGAGCGGGTCGTCAATGCGCTCCACCTGCAGATCGACGACCTCTGCAACCGGATCATCGCGCTTCGACAGCCGATCGCAATCGATCTGCGCGAGGTGATCGGCGTGATCCATACGATCAACGACCTCGAGCGGGTCGGCGACGAAGCGAAGAAGATCGCGCTGAAGGGCCGATCGATCGACGCGTCGGTGCTGTCGGAGCAGATCGGCCGCATCGGCGGCATGGCCGCACAGGCCGGAGAGATGCTGACGCGGGCGATCGACGCCTTCGTGCGGCACGACACCCGGGTCGCCCGCCAGCTGGGCGCCTGCGACGACTCGGTCGACGACCTGCGCGACACGCTGGTCGACGAGCTGACCGCTCGGATGCGCGCCGAACCGACTCGGGTCGCGTCGGCGCTGGAGCTGATCCTGATCGTCCAGTCGATCGAGCGCGTCGCCGATCACGCGGAGAACGTCGCCGAATACGTCGTCAACGTGGTCCATGGCGTCGACATGCGGCACGGCAACCTGCCGGCCGCCGCCTGAGTCCCCGTCAGGCCGGCTTCGGGGCGTCCGGCTGCTCCCCCGCGCGCTCCGCGGGCAGCGTCGCGGGGTGCCCAGACGCTGCAGACTCCGTCGCCTTCATCGCCGCCGGCGGCGCGACCCGCGACGGCGGGAACCTCAGCGAGAACGTGCTGCCCACGCCGATCCGACTGTCGATGTCCAGCCGGGCGTGGTGGCGCTGCGCGACGTGCTTGACGATCGCCAGGCCGAGACCGGTGCCGCCGGTCTCGCGCGAACGCCCGCGGTCGACCCGGTAGAAGCGCTCGGTCAGCCGCGGCAGGTGCTCGGCGGCGATGCCGATGCCGGTATCGCGCACCGACAGGATGCCTTCTCCGTCGAATACGCGCCATCCGACGGTGATCGTGCCGCCGTCGGGGGTGTATCGGATCGCGTTGGTCAGCAGGTTGCGCACGGCGCTGTCCAGCTCGGTCGGCGAGCCCCGCAGGCCCGCAGGCGACGCGGCCTCGAGGACCAGCGCATGCCGGCCGCCGGACAGCGCGCGGACGTCGGCGAGCACCGCCTGCAGCAGCGGCTCGACCGCGACCGCATCGGTCTCGGGCGATTGCGAAGTCGCCTCCAGGGTAGCGAGCGTCAGCAGGTCCTCGACGAGGCGCTGCATCGTGCCGGTCTGGCGACGGACCATCTCCAGGCAGCGCCGGCGCTCGTCGGCCGGCAGGTCCATCTCGAGCAGCGTCTCGACGAAGCCGGCCACCACGGTGAGCGGCGTGCGGATCTCGTGCGACACGTTGGCGACGAAGTCGCGGCGCATCTGCTCGACGCGGGTCGACTCGGTGACGTCACGGGTGATCAGCAGCCGGTAGGCGTCGTCCGTCGGCACGATCTTCAGCGAGAAGCGGCGGCCCGGCGCGCTCGGCAGCGCCATCGTGACCGGGCGCGTGAAGTCGCCGTCGCGCAGGTACGCCAGGAACTCGGGCTGGCGTACGAAGTGGTCGACCGGGCGGCGCGTGCCGAAGATCCCGTGCAGGTCCTGCGCGGCCCGGTTGCTCCACTGCACGTGATCGAACCGGTCGAGCACCACCAGCCCGTCGGGCAGCAGGTCGACCGCGGCGTGGATCCGCTCGAGCTCCGCGGCGGTCTCGGCGCGCTCGCCCTCGTCCTGGCGCATGTGGCGCCCGAGCCTGTCGAACGCGTGGCCCCAGCTGCCGAAGCCGTAGGGCAACTCGCGCTGGCGCGGCAGCCCCGCCCAGTGGTGCAGTCGCTGCAGGTAGAACGCATGGTAGAGGCTCAATCCGAGCAGTCCGACCACCAGCACGCCGACCGCGAGCATGCCCGCGCGCAGCGCGGCGAGCGCGGCCGCCGCGACGAGGACGGCGCCGGCGAACAGCAGGGTGCGGACGAGGATCAACGGGGCGGAACGGGCCTGACCGGGGGGCCGGTCATTGTGGCAGGAAGCGATAGCCCCCGCCACGGACGGTCTCGATCAGCCGGTCGTGCCCGCTCGGCTGCAGCGCGAGCCGCAGCCTGCGGATGTGGACGTCGACCGTGCGCTCCTCGATGAACACATGGTCGCCCCACACCCCGTCGAGCAGCTTGCCGCGCGACAGCACGCGGTCGACGTTGCGCATCAGGTAGTGCAGCAGCCGGAACTCGGTCGGCCCCATCCGCAGCGGCTGGCCGTCGCCGATCACGCGGAAGGTCTCCGGTTCGAGCCGCAGCCCGGCGACCTCGACCGGCTCGTCGCCGGCCTCGGGTGCGCGCCGTCGCAGCAGCGCCCGCACCCGGGCCACCAGTTCCTTCGGCGAGAACGGTTTGGTCACGTAGTCGTCCGCGCCGGCGTCGAATCCGCCGAGCTTGTCGGACTCGGCCGAACGCGCGGTCAGCATGATCACCGGCAGCTCGCGGGTGCGCGCGTCGGCGCGCAGGCGACGCGCGAGCTCGATGCCCGTCTGGTCGGGCAGCATCCAGTCGAGCAGCACGAGGTCGGGGAGCTCGGCGTCGATGCTGCGCCGCGCGGCCGCGGCGTCGGGCGCGTGCACCGGCTCGTAGCCGGCGTGCCGCAGGTTCAGTGCGAGCAGCTCGCGGATCGCGGGCTCGTCCTCGACGATCAGGATCTTGGCGTTCACGGGCGCGTTCGCCTCGGGCGGGGAACACGCACAGTATGACGAGGATGTGACCGGGGGATGACAGGGGCCGGCGGCTTCACCGACCGTACTTGTCCTCGTACCGCACGATGTCGTCCTCGCCGAGGTAGTCGCCGCACTGCACTTCGATCATCACCAGGTCCATCACACCCGGGTTCTCGAGCCGGTGCCGGGTGCCGATCGGGATGTAGGTCGATTCGTTGGCGGCGACGAGATAGGCCTTCTCGCCGCAGGTGACCTTCGCGGTGCCGGAGACGACGATCCAGTGCTCGCTGCGATGGTGGTGCATCTGGAGCGACAGCGTCTGCCCCGGCTTGACCTCGATGCGCTTGATCTTGAAGCGCGAGCCCTCCTGCAGCACGGTGTACGTGCCCCAGGGCCGCGCGACGGTGCGGTGCAGCCGCGCCGCCTCGTGGCCCCGCAGCTTCAGGCGCGAGACGATCTCCTTGACCTGCTGGCTCGCGTCCTTGCTCGCGACCAGCAGCGCGTCGGGGGTGTCGACGATCAGCAGGTGATCGACGCCGACCGCAGCGACCAGCCGGTCGTCACTCTGCACGTGGGTGTCGCGTGTGTCGACGAACATCGCCTCGCCGACGGTGGTGTTGCCGTCGCCGTCGGCCTGGAACTGCTCGGCCACCGCCTTCCACGAGCCGATGTCGCTCCAGCCGAAGGTCGAGGGCAGCACGACGACGTCGGATGCCTTCTCCATCACCGCATAGTCGATCGACACGTCGCGGCAGGCGACGAAGGTCGCGGGGTCGAGCACGACGCGCGCATCGGTCGCACCGGCGCGGCTCGCCGCCCACGCCACGCGCGCCTGCGCGAGCACGTCGGGCGCATGCGCCTCGAGCGCTGCGAGGATCGAGGCGGCGGTGAAGCAGAACATGCCGCTGTTCCACACGAAGGTCCCGGCCTGCAGGAACGCGGTCGCGCGCGCCGTGTCGGGCTTCTCGACGAAGCGCTTCACGCGCATCGCGGCGGTGCCGGCCACCGGCTCGCCGGTCTCGATGTAGCCGAAGCCGGTCTCGGGCGCAGTCGGACGGATGCCGAAGAGCACCAGCGCGCCGTCGGCGGCGAGCGCCTCGGCATCGCGGGCGATCGACTGGAACGCGGCCTCGTCCGGGATCAGGTGGTCGGCCGGCAGCACCAGCAGCGTGGACCCGGGCGCGGTCGCCTCGGCCCAGAGCGCGGCGATCGCGATCGCCGGCGCGGTGTTGCGGCCCGCCGGCTCGAGCAGCTGGGTGCACGCGATGCCCTTGGCCGAAGGCAGCGCGTGCACCTCCTCCTCGGTCTTGAACAGGTACTCCTTGTTCGTGACGATCGCGACGCGCTTGGAGTCCGCGATCGGCAGGCAGCGAGTCAGCGTTCGCTGCAGCAGGCTCAGCTCGCCGCCCAGCTTCATGAACGGCTTCGGGAACGCCTCGCGTGAGACCGGCCACAGGCGTGTGCCCGAGCCGCCGGAGAGGATGACCGGGATCAGCATGGCGATGTCCGATGAACGTACGGGAGGATCGGACGGATTGTACGCAGCGGCCCCGCGCCGCGTGGGAACATGTCGGTCCGATCCAGGACGGGAGTTTCGATGAGCGGCAGCATCCTCGTGACCGGCGGCGCCGGTTACATCGGCTCGCACACCGTGCTCGAGCTGCTGCAGTCCGGCTTCGACGTCGTGGTGCTCGACAACCTGTCGAACGCGAGCCCGGAGTCGCTCGAGCGCGTCGCCGCGATCACCGGTCGCCGCGCGACGCTGGTGGTCGGCGACATCCGAGACGAGGCGCTCCTGAAGCGCATGCTCGCCGAGCGCCCCTTCGATGCGGTGATCCACTTCGCGGGACTGAAGGCCGTCGCAGAGTCGGTGGACAAGCCGCTCGCCTACTACGACAACAACGTCGCCGGCACGACGACGCTGCTGCGCTGCATGGACACGGCCGGCGTGCGCAGGATCGTGTTCAGCTCGTCGGCGACCGTCTACGGCGACCCGGAGTCGGTGCCGATCCGCGAGGACGCGAAGACCGGTGCGACCAATCCGTACGGCCGCACGAAATGGTTCGTCGAGTTCGTGCTGCAGGACCTCGCGAAGTCGGACGCGCGCTGGTCGATCGGCAACCTGCGCTACTTCAACCCGGTCGGCGCTCACCCGAGCGGGCGCATCGGCGAGGACCCGCAGGGCATCCCGAACAACCTGATGCCGTTCGTCGCGCAGGTCGCGGTCGGCCGGCGCGAGAAGCTCTCGGTGTTCGGCGGCGACTGGCCGACGCGGGACGGCACCGGTGTGCGCGACTACATCCACGTCGTCGACCTCGCGCAGGGCCACCTCGCCGCGCTGAGCCGCGTGCGCGAGACCGCGGGCTTCTGGACGGTGAACCTCGGCACCGGCAACGGCTACTCGGTGCTCGACATGGTGAAGGCCTTCGAGCGCGCGAGCGGCCGGCCGGTGCCGTACGCGATCGTCGACCGGCGGCCGGGCGACATCGCCGAGTGCTACGCCGACCCGGCGGTCGCCGAGCGGCTGCTCGGTTGGCGCGCGAAGCTCGGTATCGACGCGATGTGCGCCGACGCGTGGCGCTGGCAGAGCGCGAATCCCAACGGCTACCGGGCCTGAGCGCCGGCCGCGCCGGGTCCGGCGCGGCGTCCGTGCGCATCGTCGCGTCCGAGGCTCGGCCCGCCTGCCGGCCACCGACGCGCGGGCCCCGCATGTCCGGAATGTCCCGAGAGTCCCCCGGCACCCGTCGGGGATCGGCGGCGCAGCGTGGCCGTGCCGCGCACACTTCGGTGCATGGACCGCCACCGTCCTCCGTTGCGCCCGCGCGAGCGCTTCATCGCCCGCCG
>JADCHE010000163.1 GCA_020248665.1 Burkholderiales bacterium
CGATCTTTCGTCGCCGACGTCGGCATCGCGGCGCAGCTCGCCGAGATCGGCGTGATGCTGCTGATGTTCGGCGTGGGCCTGCACTTCTCGCTCGGCGACCTGCTCGCGGTGCGTCGCGTCGCGGTGCCCGGCGCGGTGGTGCAGATGGGGGTCGCGACCGCGCTCGGCGCGGCGCTCGCCGCGTGGTGGGGATGGGCGTGGGGCGGGGCGTTGGTGTTCGGGCTCTGCCTGTCGGTCGCGAGCACGGTGGTGCTGCTCAAGGCGCTCGAGGCGCGCGGCGCGATCGAGACGCTCAACGCACGCATCGCGGTCGGCTGGCTGGTCGTCGAGGACCTCGCGATGGTGCTGGTGCTGGTGCTGCTGCCGCCGCTCGCGGGCGTGCTCGGCGGCACCGTGCCCGAGTCGGCGTCCGAGGCGCCGCTGTGGCGCACGATCGCCTGGACGCTGCTGCAGGTCGGTGCGTTCATCGGCACGATGCTGGTGTTCGGCAAACGGGCACTGCCCTGGCTGCTCTGGCAGGTCTCGAGGACCGGCTCGCGCGAGCTCTTCACGCTCGCCGTGGTCGCGGCCGCGATCGGCATCGCGTTCGGCGCCGCGCAGCTCTTCAGCGTGTCGTTCGCGCTCGGCGCGTTCTTCGCCGGCATGGTGATGCGCGAGTCCGAGTTCAGCCACCGCGCGGCCGAGGAGTCGCTGCCGCTGCGCGACGCGTTCTCGGTGCTGTTCTTCGTGTCGGTCGGCATGCTGTTCGACCCGGCGGTGCTGCTCGAGCGGCCCCGGCAGGTGATCGCGACCGTGCTGGTCATCGTGTTCTGCAAGTCGCTCGCGGCCGCAGCCCTGGTGGTGGGCTTGCGCTACCCGCTGCGCACCGCGCTGACGGTGTCGGCCGCGCTCGCGCAGATCGGCGAGTTCTCGTTCATCCTGGCCGGGCTCGGCATGGCGCTCGGCCTGCTGCCGCAGGAGGGCATGAGCCTGGTGGTCGCGGGCGCGCTGATCTCGATCACGCTCAATCCGTTGTGCATGGCGAGCGGCGAGCCGATCGCGGCGCGGCTGGTCGCACGCTTCCGCTGGGCGGCGCGGCTCGACGCGCGCCGCGACCCGTCGGCCGAACTGCCCGCCGGCACCGACACGCGGCTGCTCGACGGCCAGGTCGTGCTGGTCGGCTACGGCCGGGTCGGGCGGCGGATCGCAGACAGCCTTCGCGAGCGCGGCATCCCGTTCGTGGTCGTCGATCTGAATCGCGAGCGGATCGAGCGGCTGCGCGCCAGCGGCATGCCGGCGGTCAGCGGCGACGCCGACGAGCCCGAGGTGCTGGTGCAGGCGCACGTGCACCGTGCGGCGATGCTGGTCGTCGCGATCCCCGACACCGTCGGGCTGGAGCGGATGGTCGAGACCGCGCGTGCGCTGAACCCGACGATCGAGATCGTCGTTCGCAGCCACAATGACGAGGAGTCGGCGTTCCTGCGCCGCGAGGGCTTCGGGCGGGTGTTCTCCGGCGAGGAGGAGCTCGCGCGCAGCATGATCGCGCACATCCACCAGCGCTGCGCGACGCGGCCGGGGCAGCGCGGTGCGGCGACGGTCGAGCTGGCCGATCCGCCAGGAGCCGAGGGCCGCTGAGGGCCGCCGAGGGCCGCTGGGGCGCCGCGCTCCGGGCGGCTCCCCGTGCGGGCACGTGCCCCGGGCTCGGAGCCCGTCGTCTGCTACGCTGCACGCAGGCCGTCCCGCCCGCCGGGCGGCCGCCTCCTCCATGGCCGATCGCCCTCCCGTCTCCCGCCCCGCTGCCACCGGCCTGGTCGGCCTGCGCGCGCTGCTGCCGTGGCTGCGACCCTACCTCGGCCGCACCGCGCTCGCACTCGCCTGCCTGCTCGCTGCCGCGGCCGCGACGCTCGCCGTGCCGGTGCTGCTGAAGGGTGTCGTCGACGCGGGCTTCGGCGGCGACCCGGCCCTGCGCCGCGGCGAACTCGTCCGCAGCTTCCTGATGCTGTTCGCGGCCTCGATCGTGCTCGCTGGCTTCACCTCGGCGCGCTACTACCTGGTGACCTGGCTCGGCGAGCGCGTGATCGCCGACGTGCGCACCGCGGTCTACGCGCGGGTGCTGCAGCAGAGCCCGGTGTTCTTCGAGACGACGCAGACCGGCGAGGTGCTGTCGCGGCTGTCGGCCGACACGACGCTGGTGCAGACGGTCGTCGGCTCGAGCTTCTCGATGGGGCTGCGCAACGTCGTGCTGTTCGTCGGCAGCCTCGCGATGCTGGTCTGGACGGTGCCGAAGGTCGCGGTCACCGTGATCGCGCTGCTCGCCTTCGTCGTCGTGCCCGCGGTGTTCATCGGCCGGCGGGTGCGCACGCTCTCGCGCGCGAGCCAGGACCGGCTCGCCGACTCGAGCGCGATCGCGGCGGAGGTGCTGAATGCGATCCCGGTCGTGCAGGGCTACGGCCAGCAGGCGCGCGAGGCGAAGCGCTTCGCGCAGGCGAGCGAGGCGACCTTCGCCACGTCGATCCGCCGCACGAAGAGCCGCGCGTGGCTGACCGCGTTCATCATCGTCGCCACCTTCGGTTCGGCGATCTTCGGCCTGTACAGCGGCTCGCTCGCGGTGCTGCGCGGCGAGATGACGCCTGGCCACCTCGGCCAGACGCTGGTCTACTTCGCGATGGTCGCCTCGAGCGCCGCCGTGCTCGCCGAGGTCTGGGGCGACCTGCTGCGCGCGGCGGGCGCCTCCGAGCGCCTCGACGAGCTGCTGCGCGCGAGGCCTGCGATCCGCTCCCCCGAGAAGGTGGCCCCGGTCCCCGAGGGCTCGGCGTGCGGTGCGACCGTCGAGTTCGAGAAGCTCGGCTTCGCGTACCCGTCGCGGCGCGAGCGGCCGGCGCTGCGGGAGCTGACCCTCCGGATCCCCGCGGGCCGCACCGTCGCGCTGGTCGGTCCGAGCGGCGCCGGCAAGAGCACGGTGCTGCAGCTGCTGCTGCGCTTCTACGACCGCGACGCTGGCGGGCTGCGCATCGACGGCCTCGAGATCGAGCGCTGGCCGCTGGAGGCGCTGCGCGCGCGGATCGCGGTCGTCCCGCAGGACGCGACGATCTTCTCGACCGACGCGCTCGAGAACATCCGCTACGGCCGCCCGGGCGCCTCGGAGGACGAGGTCGTGCGGGCCGCGACGGCCGCTCAGGCCGACGGTTTCGTTCGCCTGCTGCCGCAGGGCTACCGCACCTTCCTCGGCGAGCGCGGCGTGCGGCTGTCCGGCGGCCAACGGCAGCGGATCGCGATCGCCCGCGCGATCCTCAAGGACGCGCCGCTGCTGCTGCTCGACGAGGCGACCAGCGCACTCGACGCAGAGAGCGAGCGGTTGGTGCAGCAGGCGCTCGAGACCGCGATGCGCGGCCGCACCACGATCGTCGTCGCGCACCGGCTCTCGACGGTGCAGCGCGCCGACCTGATCGTGGTGATGGACCAGGGGCGCATCGTGGAGCAGGGCACGCACGCGGAGCTGCTCGCGCGCGGGGGCCTGTACGCGCGGCTGGCGGGGTTGCAGCTGGCCTGACGGGGGCCGGCCGCAACGGCGCGTCTGCCGCTGGCCGTGTGGGCGCGCGGGGCGGGCACCCGCCTCGGCGCCGAACTCTTGACGCGGATCCAAGGGCCGGCGGGAGCGGATGGCTATACTCGGCGTTCCTCGCTCGCCGACTGCCGCCCGATCCCTTTGCCGGGCACCGCGGAATCCGGCAGCGCCGGAACGCGCCGATGCGGGCCGAGCCGCGCGGGAGGCGTTCGCGCATGCCACCGTCATACGAGGGAGTCCTCCCGAATGAGCGAGCAGCCAGGCCGTGATGACGCGTCGACCCCCGTCACGGTCGTCGCGATCGGTGCGTCGGCGGGCGGCCTCGACGCGATGAAGGCGTTCTTCGGCGCGGCGGCGCCCGATCCGTGCATCGCCTATGTCGTCGTCACACACCTGCCCGCGCGGCATGCGAGCCACCTCGCCGAACTGCTCGACGCGGCGGGCGAGATCCGCGCGAGCAGCGCGGTCGATGGCGAGCCGGTCGTCGGCGGCAGGACGTACGTCGCACCGCCCGGGGTGCGCCTGCGCCTCTCGGAAGGCCGCCTCGCGGTCGCGCCCGTCGACGGCGATGCGCGCGCCTCGAAGCCGATCGACCATTTCATGCTGTCCGTCGCCGAGGATGCCGGCGAGCACGGCGTCGGCATCGTGCTGAGCGGCACCGACCACGACGGGACGATCGGCCTCAAGGCGATCCGTGCCGCAGGCGGGCTCGCCTACGTGCAGCGTCCCGACACCGCCCAGTTCGACAGCATGCCGCGCAGCGCGCTGGAGGCCCGCGCCGTCGACCGTGCGCTGGCGCCCCAGGAGATGCCCGGCTCGCTGCGGGCGGACCTCGCGCACCGTCCGGCGTTCGACGACGAAGCGAAGGTGTCCGCACGGGCCGGCGCACCCGCGGGCGATCCGCTCGGCGAGGTCGTCGCGCTCGTCCGCGAGCGCACCGGCCACGACTTCCGGGGGTACAAGCCCGCGATGCTGCGGCGCCGGCTCGCGCGCCGGATGAGCCTCGCCGGGTCGCAGACGCCCGCCGACTACCTCGCGCTGCTCGCCGGCTCGCCCGACGAGGCGCAGACCCTCAAGAACGAGTTCCTGATCGGCTTCACCGAGTTCTTCCGCGATCCCGAGGCCTGGGAGGAGCTCGAGCGCACCGTGCTGCCGGCGATCCTCGCCGAGCCCCGCGACCCGCTCGCGCCGATCCGCGTCTGGACCCCCGGGTGCGCGACCGGCGAGGAGACCTACTCGATCGCGATGCTGCTGCTCGAGGGCCTCGACGGCGTGCGGGATCCGCCGCCGATCCAGGTCTTCGGCACCGACATCGACACCGACGCGCTCGCGACGGCCCGGGCGGGCAGCTACCCGGCGAGCATCGAGGCCGCGGTCCCGCCGCGGCGGCTCTCGCGCTTCTTCGAGCGGGTCGGCGGGCGCTATGTCGTGCGCCAGATGCTGCGCGAAGCGGTGCTCTTCGCGCCGCAGAGCCTGGTGCGCGACACCCCGTTCTCGCGGCTCGACCTGATCCTGTGCCGCAATGTCCTGATCTACTTCGAGCCAGAGCTGCAGGAGCGGGTGATCGAGCTCTTCCACTTCGCCCTCAAGCCGCAGGCCTTCCTGCTCCTCGGCCGTGCCGATTCGCCGGGCGCCCGCTCCGGCCTGTTCGAACCGGCCTCGCGCGCCGTGCGGTTGTTCCGCCGGGTCGGGGCGCGGACGCACCTGCCGCGCGGCTTCGTCGGCGGATGGTCGGGCGGCGGCGTCCGGGCGGGTGGGCGGCGCACCGGCGATCGCATGCCCACGGCCGGAGAGCTGCTCGCCGCGCACGTCGCGGGTCGGTCCCTGACCGCGGCGGTGCTGCTCGACCGCGAAGGCCGCGCGCTGCACTTCCACGGCGACTCGGCCCGGTTCATCGACCCGCGCGGCGAGGCGACCCTCGAGCTGCTGCGCATCGTGCGCCAGGAACTGCGCCCGAGCCTGCGCGCCGCGCTGAAGCAGGCGCTCGGCCCCGGCGAGGCGTCGACGACCGAGGCGCGCGTCGGTGGGGTCGGCGGGTCCCGCGCGGTCCGGATCGAGGTCCGCCCGCTCGACGCGTCGACCGGCCGCGGTCTCGTCGCGGTCGGCTTCGAGCTGTCGGAGGCCGACGACGGGCCGGTCGTCCCGGGCGCTCCGCCGAGCGAGGGGTCCGAGCTCGACGAGAGCCGCAGCGAGATGTCGTTCGCGCTCGAGGAGGCCGAGCGGAGCAACGAGGCGCTTCGGATCGCGAACGAGGAGACCCTCGCGCTGAACGAGGAGCTGCAGTCATCGAACGAGGAGCTGGAGAGCTCCAAGGAGGAGCTGCAGGCCCTCAACGAGGAGTTGGCGACGGTCAACGCGCAGCTCGAGGAGAAGATCGGCGAGGTGGCGCGGGGCAACGACGACCTCGCCAACCTGCTCGAGAGCTCGAACGTCGCGACGGTCCTGCTCGACCGGGACCTCCGGATACGGCGCTTCACGGCCAACGCGGTCGAGTACTTCGCGCTGCTGCGTGGCGACGAAGGCCGGCCGCTCAGCGACATCGCGAGCCGCCTCGGCGACCCCACGTTCGCTTCGGATCTCGCCGGCGTGCTCGCCACCGAACGCGTTGCGGACGCCGAGGTCCGCACCGGCGACGGCCGGACCGTGCTGCGCCGCGTGCTGCCGTACCGCACCGCAGGCGGCGTCGCATCGGGGCTCGTGGCGACCTTCGTCGACATCACGGCGCTGCGCGACGCGGCGCGGCAGGCGCGGCACCTGATGACGGTCATGGAGGACTCGAACGACGCCGTGCTGATGTTCGGGTTCGACGGGGCGATCACGGGCTGGAATGCGGCCGCGCAGCGGCTGTACGGCTACTCGCGCGGCGAGGCGATCGCGGCCGGCCTGTACGCGCTGGTGCCCGAGCAGGACCGGGCCGCGGCCACGGCGATGATCGAGCAGGTGCGGCACACCGGCAGCTTCGGCCCGGAGGTCTTGAGACGGCTCGACCGTCGGGGCGGCCTGGTCTCGGTGTCCGTGACCGCGTCGGGCCTGCGTGACGACCACGGGGCCGTCAGCGCGGTGATGTCCACGGAACGGGACGTCAGCGACCGGCTGCGCGCGGAGAGCGAGATCCGCTTTCGGCGGCTCGCCGACCGCATTCCCGCGCTGCTCAGGGTCGACGACATCGACGGACGCGCGCAGTTCGTCAACCAGGCGTGCGTCGAGTTCACCGGGCGACCGCGCGAGACGCTGCTCGGCCGGGGCTGGCTCGAGTACGTGCATCCCGAGGACCGCGCCCGGTTCGGCGAGGAACACGTCTCGGGGCCGCATCCGAGGGCGCGGCATGAGGTGGACCTGCGCCTTCGGCGCAGCGACGGCGCCTATCGCTGGATGCGCTCGATCAGCGTGCCGCACTTCGACGAGCGGGGCGATTTCGCCGGCTACGTCGCCCTGACCATCGACGTCGAGGAGCGGCGTAACGCCGAGGCCGCGCTGATCGCCGCCGATCGCCGCAAGGACGAGTACCTCGCGATGCTCGCGCACGAGCTGCGCAACCCGCTCGCCCCGATCCGCAACGCCGTCGCGATCATCTCGAGGTTCGGGCCGCCCGACCCGCAGGCGGCCTGGGCGGTCCGCGTGATCGAACGCCAGAGCGACGCGCTCGCGCGACTGCTCGACGACCTGCTGGACGTCGCGCGCATCTCGCGAGGCAAGACGCAGCTCGAGCGCGTGCCGGTCGAGCTGTCGCTGCTGGTCGAGCGCGCGCTCGAGATCAGCCGTACGGCGATCGCCGCGCGGCACCTGTCGCTCGACGTCGCGACGAACCCCGAGGCGCTGTTCGTCGAGGGCGACCTGCTGCGGCTCACGCAGGTGCTGTCGAACCTGCTGAACAACGCGGCGAAGTACACCGACGACGGCGGGCACATCCGGATCGCCGTGCGGCGCGAGGCGGGCGAGGGCGTGATCGAGGTCGCCGACGACGGGGTCGGCATCGCCCCCGACGTGCTGCCGCGGGTGTTCGACCTCTTCGCCCAGGCCGACACCTCGCTCGACCGCTCGAAGGGCGGGCTGGGCCTCGGGCTGACGCTGGTGCGGCAGCTGGTGACGCTGCACGGCGGGCGGGTGGAGGCACGCAGCGAAGGGCTGGGCCGGGGCAGCAGCTTCATCGTCAGGCTGCCGCTGATCCCGGCGCCGGAGGCTGCGCCGCTCGCGGCGCCGCTCGTCTCGACGACGGCGCCCGTCGGTTCGCGCCGCGTCCTCGTCGTCGACGACAACGTCGACGCCGCCGAGAGCCTCGCGCTCGTGCTGCGCGCATCGGGCCATTCTGTGTGGGTCGCCTTCGACGGGGAGACCGCGCTCGCGCGTGCGACGCAGGTGCGGCCGGACGTCGTCGTGCTCGACATCGGGCTGCCGGCGGAGGACGGGTACTCGATCGCCCGGGCGCTGCGGTCGCGGCGCGCGACAGCCGGCGTCACCCTCGTCGCATTGACCGGCTACGGCCAACCCGAGGACGTGGCCAAGGCGCTCGAGGCGGGGTTCGCGCACCACCTGGTCAAGCCGGTCGATCCCGAGCGGGTCCTGGCGATCGTCGCGGGGATCGGTGCGTCGGCGCCGGATGCGCCGTAGCACGGCGGTTCCGGGACCGCATCGAGGGGGCCGTCAGGCGGCGCCCGGCGGGGGGCGGCCGATCGCCCGCGAGACCGCGTCGCGCGCCGATCGCCGAGCGGCCTCGATGTCGCCGGTCCACGCGTCGCCCGCCGCTTCCCGGAGCACCTCGTGCATCGCGTCGTATGGGGCCTCGAAGCGCCCCGGCGCGGCCCCGAGGCCCTCGTGGCTGACCCGCTCGCTCGCGAGCAGGCCGGCGCCCCAGCTCGCCTCGCCGACGAGGTCGAGCATCGCCTCGATCGCCCGCTGGAGCATCTCGCCGCGGACCCCGCCGGAGACGTCGCGCACGAACAGCCCGCAGGCCTCGGGCATCCGCTCGAAGAGGCGTTCGTAGACGGCCGGCGCCGGATCGCCGAGCCGTGCCACGACCGCCTCGAGCCCGGCCTCGATCAGCGCGGCGGGCGCGCTCACGGCCGCGGCGCGAACGCGTCGGGATGGGGCTCCACGATCGGGAATATCGGCTCGAAGCGGTCGAGCAGCCCCCAGAATCGCGCGAACGTGCCCGGCGGTCCGTCGACCCGCAGCAGGCCCGCCGCGACCGCCTCCGCGGGGCTCGTCCGCTGCATCAGGAACGCGTCGAGCGTCGCACGGTCGACCGTCACCGTCGCATCCGGCGGCGGCCCGTCGGTGCCCGCGCGCGCCGTGAGCGCCGAGTTCGACAACTCGCAGCGCCAGCGCTCGCCCACGTCCGGAAACACCCAGTCGAGTGTCATGCGCAGCCCCGCTGCACGGTGCGCGTTGAGGCGCACCGCGACGAAGTCGAAGAACATCTCGAGCGTCATCGCCCGGACCATGTCGGTGCTCGCGATATTCCGTCGCCCGGGCGGCGGCGTACCCTCGCGCAGCTCCTTCGCGCCCATCAGGTACGCGTTGCGCCAGGTGGCCGACTCGGCCTGGAAGGCGAGCTGCTCCATCGCGCGCGCGGCCAGCAGGCGAACGTCGGCGCGCTCCGGGTGCGCGAACACCGCATGGCTCAGCACCTGCGCGACCCAGCGGAACTCGCCGCGCTCGAAGTCGGCGGCGGCGCGCGCGAGCATCGCGTCGACGCCGCCCATGTATTCGACGGTCCTGCGTCCGGCGTCGACCGGCGGCAGCGGGTTCAGGTTCGCCGGATTGCCGTCGTACCAGCTGAGATGACGCTGGTAGATCGCCTTCACGTTGTGCGAGACGGTGCCGTAGTAGCCGCGCGCGTGCCAGCGCGCCTCCAGGCCCGGCGGCAGCTTCATCATCTCCGCGATCTCGGCCGGGCGCCAGCCGTGGCTCATCATCCGCACCGTCTGGTCGTGCAGGTAGCGGTACAGGTCGCGCTGCTCGGCGACGAAAGCGCGGCAGCGCGCGTTGCCCCAGATCGGCCAGTGGTGCTGCGCGTAGACCACCTCGACCGCGTCGCCCCAGCGCGCGAGCGCGCGGTCGAGGTACTTCGACCACAGCAGCGCGTCGCGCGCCTGCGCGCCGCGGATCGGGCAGACGTTGTGCAGGGTGTGCGTCGCGTTCTCGGCGAGGTTCAGCGCACCCCACTGCGGGAACCAGAAGTGCATCTCGGCCGGCGCCTC
>JADCHE010000164.1 GCA_020248665.1 Burkholderiales bacterium
CCCGCTCCGCGTACACCGCGAGGTCCTGCTGGCGCGTCCCGGCCGACGGGTGCGTGCTCAGGCACTGCGGCGGCCCGCCGTTGCCGCTCGCCTTGGCCATCTTCTGCCACAGCACGATCGCGGCGCGCGGGTCGTAGCCCGAGCGCGCGGCGAGCTCGACGCCGATCCGGTCGGCCTCGGTCTCGTGGGCGCGACTGTTCGGCATGCCGACCGCGACCTTGTAGGCCATCTGCCCGAGGTCCGAACCGATCGAGCCGACGCCGAGCAGCGCCGCGCCGACGCCGATCACCAGGCCCGCGGCCTGCTGCTCGCTCGCCCGCTCGCGGGCGTGCTCGCGCAGCGCGTGGGCGATCTCGTGGCCCATGATCGCGGCGATCTCGTCGTCGGTCAGGTTGAGCCGCGTGATGATGCCGCTGTAGAACGCGATCTTGCCGCCCGGCATGCACCACGCGTTCAGCTGGTCGGACTGCAGCACGTTGACCTCCCACTTCCAGGCGGGCGCGTCGGGCCGGAACGCCGCGGTGGTGGGGATCATCCGCTGCGCGATCGCGCGCACGCGCTGGGTGAGCTGCGCGTCCGCGTTGAGCGCGCCCTTCTGGCGCGCCTGGCTCATCAGCTGCGCGTACGCCTGCTCCGAGCCCTTGCGCAGGTCGGCCTCTGAGACGAGCGCGGACATCGACTGCTTGCGGTCGACGCCGACCGCGCCGGCGGAGGTGGTCTGCACCGACTGGCAACCGGCCGACAGCGCCACCGTCGCGGCTGCGATCCAGGCGAGGGCCCGCGGGCCCGGCATCCGGAGGGTCATGGTGCGGTCTCCTTCGATCGACGAGGCCGTGAGCTTAGCGGAACCGCGCGGGGGCGATCATCCCCGCGCGGGAGCGCCCTCGCCCTTCCCGGCCGTCCGTTCCAGCCGGGCCGCGAGCACGACCGCCACCCAGCCCGCGAGGCCGGCCGCGGCCGAGGCCCAGAACGCGGCCGGCGGCGACACCCGCTCCCACAGCCAGCCCGAGGCGAGGCCGCCGAGCGTCCCGCCGCAGCCGTAGGCGACGACGATGAAGGCGGCCTGCGCACGCGCCTGCTGCGCCGGCTCGAACCAGCGGTGCAGCACCGCCATCGACGCGCTGTGGTGCAGCCCGAAGGTCGCTGCATGCATGACCTGGGCCCACAGCAGCACCCAGAGCGCCCCGCCGGACGCCGCGACCATCGCGAAGCGCAGGCCGCAGACCAGGAAGCTGAAGGCGAGCAGCCGCATCGGCGAGGCGCGGTCGAAGAGCCGCCGCTGCAGCATGAAGAGCGCGATCTCGGCGGCGACGCCGACGCCCCAGATCGCGCCGATCGCGGTCGTGCCGTAGCCGTGCCGCTCGAGGAACAGCGAGAAGAACGCGTAGAGCGCGGCGTGCGCGAAGACCATCAGGAACGCGGACGCGAGGAACGCCACCACCGCCGGCTCCCGCAATCGCGCGAGCACCGGCGCGCCCACGACGGGCGCACGGGCCGTCGCCGGCTCCCGGATCGACAGCGTCACCCCGACCAGCAGCGCCATGCTGCCCGCCATCAGCGCGGGCAGCGCGCCCAGCCCGAAGGCGTCGAGCACCGGGCCGCCGGCGACCACCGTGAGGATGAAGCCGACCGAGCCCCAGAGCCGCATCCGCCCGTAGCGTCCGGCGTCGCCGCGCGCGACGTCGAGCGCGATCGCCTCGCCGATCGGCATCTGCGCGGCGGTGAGGAAGAAGAGCAGCAGCATCAGCCCCGCGTACTCGAGCGGGCGCGAGGCGAGCGGGAACGCCGCGACCACCACCAGCCCGCCGATCGCGGCGCCGCGCAGGATCGCGACGCGTCGCCCGCCTCGGTCGGCGAGCCAGCCCCAGAACGGCGGCGCGACGATCCGAAGCAATTGCGGCAGCGCCATCAGCACCGCGATCTCGCCGATCGACAGCCCGCGCGCGTCGAACCACAGGCTCAGGTACGGCGAGAAGATGCCGACCCACGCGAAGTAGGCGAAGTACAGCGCGCGCACCCCGCCAGCGCCGATCGCGTCCACCGATCGGGCCGGAGCGCGCGACGGGCTCGGGCTCAGCCGACGGCGCCGGGCAGGCGCGGCGCGGGCGAGCGCACGTCGCCGCACTGCGCGCGGTGCCGCAGCGCGTGGTCCATCAGCACCAGCAGCAGCATCGCCTCGGCGATCGGGGTGGCGCGGATGCCGACGCACGGGTCGTGCCGCCCGAGCGTCTCGACCTCGACCGGCGCGCCGTCGACGTCGACCGAGCGGCGCTTGACCCGGATGCTCGAGGTCGGCTTGATCGCGATCGACACGGTGATCGGCTGGCCGGTGGAGATGCCGCCGAGCACGCCGCCCGCGTGGTTGGTCGCGAAGCCCTCGGGCGTCATCTCGTCGCCGTGCATCGAGCCCTTGTGGGCGACGGACGCGAAGCCCGCGCCGATCTCGACGCCCTTGACCGCGTTGATGCCCATCATCGCGTGGGCGATGTCGGCGTCGAGCCGGTCGAAGAGCGGCTCGCCGAGCCCGACCGGCACCCCGGTGGCCTCGACGTCGATCCGCGCGCCGCAGGAGTCGCCGGCGCGCCGCAGCGCGTCCATGTACGCCTCGAGCTCGGCGACGACCCCGGCGTCGGCCGCGAAAAAGGGGTTGCGCGGCACCTCGGCCCAGTCGGTGAGCGGCACCGGGATGTCGCCCAGCTGGCTCATCCGCCCGCGCACGACCGTGCCGTGGGCCTGCCCGAGCCACTTGCGCGCGATCGCGCCGGCGGCGACGACCGGGGCGGTCAGGCGTGCCGACGAGCGGCCGCCGCCGCGGGGGTCGCGCACGCCGTACTTGCTCAGGTAGGTGAAGTCGGCGTGGCCGGGCCGGAACGTGCGGGCGATCGCCGCGTAGTCCTTGCTGCGCTGATCCTCGTTGCGGATCAGCAGCGCGATCGGGGTGCCGGTGGTCACGCCTTCGTAGACGCCGGACAGGATCTCGACACGATCGGGCTCCTGGCGCTGCGTGACGTGCCGCGAGGTGCCGGGCCGCCTGCGGTCGAGGTCGGGCTGGATGTCGGCCTCGGCGAGCGGCATGCCGGGCGGGCAGCCGTCGACGACGCAGCCGATCGCCGGGCCGTGCGACTCGCCGAACGAGGTCACCGTGAAGAGGTGCCCTAAGGTGTTCCCGGACATGGGGCTATGCTTGCGGTCTCGCGGGGAAACTCGGCATTTTACCCGGTTACGACTTCCAGGAGACCCCAGATGACCCGTCCCGCCGACGCCCGCCGTCGACTCGTCCTCGCCCTCGGCGCCGCCGGCGCCACCGGCGCCGTGCCGCTCGCCGCCCGCGCGCAGGCCTATCCGAACCGCCCCGTGCGGCTGATCGTGCCGTTCGCGCCCGGGGGCACGACCGACATCATCGCGCGCGTGGTGGCCGACAAGCTGCGCGACAACCTCGGGCAGTCGGTCGTGGTCGAGAACAAGGCCGGGGCCGGCGGCGCGATCGGCGCGATGGAGGTGGCGCGCGCGCCCGCCGACGGCTACGTGCTCGGCATGGGCACGGTGTCGACGACCGCCGCGAACCCGGCGATCAACCCGAAGGTCGGCTACGACCCGAACGCCGACTTCACGCCGATCACCAACCTCGCCGCGACCCCGAACGTGATCGCGGTGCACCCGTCGTTCCCGGCCAAGGACTTCAAGGCCTTCATCGAGGAACTGCGCCGCAACCCGGGCAAGCACTCGTACGGCAGCTCGGGCGCGGGCGGCATCGGCCACCTGCAGACCGAGCTGTTCAAGTCGCTGACCCGCACCTTCATGACCCACATCCCCTACCGGGGCGCGGGCCCGGCACTGGCCGACGTGGTCGCGGGCCAGATCCCGATCATCTTCGACAACCTGCCCTCGGCGCTGCCCTTCATCAAGGAAGGCAAGCTGATCCCGATCGTCGTCGCCGCGCCCGAGAAGGTGGCGGTGCTGCCCGGCATCCCGACGTTCAAGGAAGTGGGCCTCGAGCCGGTCAACCGCATGGCCTACTACGGCATCGTCGGGCCGAAGGGCCTGCCGGCGCCGGTCGTCGAGCGCCTGCACGCCGCCGCGAAGAAGACGCTGGAGGACCCGGGCGTTGCCAAGCGGATCGCCGACACCGGCTCGCTCGTCATCGGCAACACGCCGCAGCAGTTCGCGCAGCAGATCGCGGCCGAGTTCGAGGTCTACAAGAAGGTCGTCGCCGAACAGAAGCTGACCCTCTGATGGCCGCCGACCTGTCCTCGTTCGACGTCTCGCCCTGGGTCGGGCGCACGACGCGCACCCGGGTGCGCGCGACCCGCGAGACGGTCGAGCTGCTCGAGAGCTCGCTCGACCGCGCGACGCCCGCGCCGGACGCGCCGATCGCGCCGCTGCGGCACTGGCTGTGGTTCTTCGCGCCGCCCGCGGTGCCGACCTCGCAGCTCGGGCCCGACGGGCACTCGCCGCGCGGCGAGCTCGCGCCCGAATGGCCGCTGCCGCGCCGGATGTGGGCGGCGAGCGACGTGCGCTTCCTGCTGCCGGTGCCCGCAGACGCCTGGCTGGTGCGCGAGAGCGTGCTCGAGTCGGCGACGGTCAAGAGCGGGCGCAGCGGCACGCTCGGCTTCGTGGTGCTGCGCCACCGCTGGACGCTCGAGGACGGGCGCGTCGCGATCGACGATGCGCAGACCGCGGTGTACCGCGAGGCGGCCGGGGCCGCGCCGGCCGCGCCCGCGGCCGCCGCGCCGCCCCCGGCCGGCATCCCGGCGCCCGCGTGGGAGTCGGTGCACCGGCCCGGCCCGGAACTGCTGTTCCGCTACAGCGCGCTCACCTTCAACACGCACCGCATCCACTACGACCTGCCCTACGTGACCGGCGTCGAGGGCTACCCCGGCCTCGTCGTGCACGGCCCGCTGATGGCGACGCTGATGCTCGACGCGTTCCGCGACGCGCATCCGGCCGCGACCGTGCGGCGCTACGTGTTCCGCGCGCTGTCGCCGGCGTTCTCGGGCGCGCCGCTGCACTGCGGCGGCGTGCCGGTCGGCGACGGGCGCGCGAAGGTCTGGGTGCGCGGCGCCGACGGACGCGAGCACCTCTCGGGCGAGGTCGAGTTCGACTGACGCGGCCCGCGCGGCGCACCGCGCCGCGCTGCGCGTTCAGGGCCGCGTGCCGTCAGCCCCGCAGCCGCGCGAGCACCGTCTCGCGCGGCATCAGCGCGAGCATCGCGTCGACCGACGGCGTCTGCGCGCGGCCGAACACCTTCAGGCGCACCGGCACCGCGAGCTGCGGCATCTTGACGCCGTGCGCCGCGAGCGCCTCCTTGAACGCCGCGGCGATGCCGGGCTTCGACCACTCGCAGCGCTCGAGCAGGTCGGCGAGCGCGGCGAGCGCGGGCACCGCGGCGGGCGCGGTCTGCGCCGCGAGGTCCTGCGCGAGGTTCGCATTGGAGTGCGCTGGATCGACGTAGAGCATCGCGACCAGGTCGGCCAGCTCCTCGAGCGTCTGCGCGCGGTCCTTGAAGAGACCGCAGGCCGCGGCGAGGTCGGGCGCGCACGCCGCGCCCGCGTCGACGCCGCGCGCGACCAGCCGAGCCGAGATCCGGCCCGCGAGGTCCGCGTCGGCGAGCGCCTTCAGGTAGTGCGCGTTCAGCCACTTCAGCTTGTCGACGTCGAACTGCGAGGGCGAGTGCGACAGGTGCGTGCCGTCGAACCACTCGACCAGCTTCTCGCGCCCGAAGATCTCGTCGTCGCCGTGGCTCCAGCCGAGCCGCGCGAGGTAGTTGACCACCGCGTCGGGCAGGAAGCCGTCGGCGTCGTACTGCGTGACCGACACCGCGCCGTGGCGCTTCGAGAGCTTCTGGCCGTCCGCGCCGTGGATCATCGGCACGTGGCCGTAGCGCGGCAGCGCGGCGCCGAGGGCGCGCAGCACGTTGATCTGGCGGGGCGTGTTGTTGACGTGGTCGTCACCGCGGATCACATGCGTGATCCGCATGTCCCAGTCGTCGACCACCACGCAGAAGTTGTAGGTCGGCGTGCCGTCGGAGCGCGCGATGATGAAGTCGTCGAGTTCGGTGTTGGCGAACGCGATCGGCCCCTTGACCAGGTCGTTCCATGCGACCTCGCCGTCGTCCGGGTTGCGGAAGCGCACCACCGGCTTCGCGTCGGCGGGCGGCACGAGGCCGAGCCGCGCGCGGTGCTCCGGGCGCCAGCGGCCGTCGTAGCGAGGCTTCTCGCCGCGAGCGCGCTGCGCCTCGCGCATCGCGTCGAGCTCGGCGGGCGTCGTCCAGCAGTGGTAGGCCGTGCCCCCCGCCAGCATCGACGCGATCACCTCGCGGTAGCGGGCCATCCGCTCCATCTGGTAGTACGGCCCCTCGTCGTGCGCGAGGCCGAGCCAGGCCATGCCGTCGAGGATCGCCTGCACCGCCTCCGGGGTCGAGCGCTCGACGTCGGTGTCCTCCACGCGCAGGATGAAGGTGCCGCCGTGGTGGCGCGCGAACGCCCAGGAGAACAGCGCGGTGCGCGCCCCGCCGATGTGCAGGAACCCGGTCGGCGACGGGGCGAAGCGGGTGCGGACGGTGGGCTCGGGCATGGCGCGGCGGCGGGTGCGGCCGGCGGTCCGGCGCGTCGGAAAAGCCTCGGATTCTAGTCGATCGGCCGACCGCGACCGTCCGTTCGTCCGCCGCGGCCGCGGCCCGCGCGACCGCCTGGGCTAACCTAGCCCGATGATCACGACCTCCGCGTGGCAGGGGCTCGAGACCCTGCTGATCGACACCGCGCTCGCCCGCTGCGAGATCGCGCTGTACGGCGGGCAGGTGCTGTCGTTCGTGCCGCACGCCGACGGCCGCGACCTGCTCTGGTGCTCGGCCGGCCGGCTCGCCGACGCACGCCCCGTGCGCGGCGGCGTGCCGGTCTGCTGGCCCTGGTTCGCCAAGCAGGACCGCCCGCCCGAGGCGATCCAGCACGGCTTCGTGCGGCGGATGCGCTGGCGCGTCGTCACCTGCGCCGAGCGGCCCGACGGCCGCGTGCGCGTGCTGCTGCAGGTCGCGGCCCCGCCCGAGGGCTGGCCCGGCGGCCTCGGCTGGCCCGCCGACTGCGCGCCCGAGCTCGAAGTGCTGGTGGGCGACGCGCTCGAGCTGTCGCTGCGCACCGTGAACCGGGGCGAGGCGCCGGTGACGCTGACCCAGGCGCTGCACACCTACTTCCGTGTCGGCGACGTGCGCCGCATCGGCATCGCCGGCCTGCAGGGCCTGCGCTACCTCGACAAGCTGCGCGACTTCGGCGAGTTCGCGCAGGAGGCCGCCTGGTCGTTCGACGGCGCCTGCGACCGCATCTACCTGCGGAGCGGATCGCGCCACCGAATCGACGACCCGGTGCTCGAGCGCTCGATCGCGATCGAGTCCGAGCGCTCGTCCTCGACCGTCGTCTGGAACCCGGGCGCCGAGGGCATCGCCGCGCTCGGCGACGTGCCGGTGGCGGACTGGTACCAGTACGTCTGCGTGGAGGCCGCGAACTGCGCGCCGCTCGACCGGGTGACGCTCGGGCCGGGCGAGGAGACGACGCTGCTGCAGCGGATCTCGGCGGTCGCTCTGGGCGGCTGACGGCGCGGCCTCGCAGGCCGACCCGCGGTTTTGCTCGGCCGCGGTTTCGTGGCATGATTCGCGCCCTCGAAACCGGATGCGGTCGCTGGACTGCGTCCCGGCCTTTCGGGCGGTTAGCTCAGCGGTAGAGCACTGCCTTCACACGGCAGGGGTCACTGGTTCGATCCCAGTACCGCCCACCACCCCGACCCTCCGCGCCGTCGGTCGAACATACCGGGACCGGTGTCGTGCGTCCGTCCCGTCCATACGCTCAGGGCGCCCTGACCGCGTGGATCAACGCCCCCGCGAGCACTCCGCTGCGGTACAGCCCGACGAAGTGCGCGTACGCCCGGTCGTATCGCTCGAAATGCTCCCGCCCGAGCCGCGCGACCGTGTCGGCCTCCAACGACCGGTACATCGCGTGCCGGTCGACGAGGATGCGGGTCCACTCCTCCGTCAGGTCGATCCGGCGCACGACGGTCATCCCGTTCGCGGCCGCGAGCGCCGCGTAGCCGTCCGCGGTCCCGATCTCCGAGAAGGTCATGCCCTCGAAGAGGCGTCTCGCATCGTCGGCCGACAGCGCGCCCCGATGCAGGATGTCCGAGAACACCAGCCGCCCGCCCGGCTTCAGCACGCGCGCGCACTCGGCGACCAGCCGGGGCTTGTCCGGCACGTGGGCGAAGGCCTCCTGCGCGACCGCGAGCGTGAACGACGCGTCGTCGAACGGCATGTCGAGCGCGTTGCCGTGCACGAAGCGTACGGACGCGGCGAGCCCGGCGAGGCGCGTGAGCTCGGTCGCGCCCGCCACGCGGCTCGCGGTCAGGTCGAGGCCGGTGACGCGGCAGCCGGTCTTCCACGCGAAGTAGCGCGCCGGCCCGCCCATGCCGCTGCAGACGTCGAGCACGAGGTCGTCGGCCCGCACGCCGGCCTCGGCGATCAGCCGGTCGGTCGCGGCGGTGCCGCCGTAGTGGTCCTGGTCGTGGTGCTGCAGGACCTCCTCGGTGATCGCGTCCTGCGCGATGCCCCGCGCGCGGACCGCGTCGAGGATCTGCCCGACGTTGATCGGGTGGAAATCGTAGAAGCGTTCGACCGATTCGAGTCGGGCGTCGTCCATGGGCGGGGCTCCGGGTCGGATCGGTCAGGCGTCGGGGCGGTGCGGGGGGCTCGGGATCTCAGGTGATCGCTGGCGCGTTGCTGCCCACGAACCGCACCCGCAGCTCGCGCTTCAGGACCTTGCCGGTCGCGTTGCGCGGCAGCGCCTCGACGACCGCGACGTCGCGCGGCCACTTGAAGCGCGCGAGGCGGTCGCGGCAGTGCGCGAGCACCGTCTCCTTCTCCAGGGACTGCCCGGGCTTGAGCGCCATCACCGCCAGCCCCGTCTCGCCCCACTTCTCGTCCGGCACGCCGATCACCGCGACCTCGGCGACCTGGGGCAGCTGGTACAGCACGTTCTCGACCTCGGCGGGATAGACGTTCTCGCCGCCCGAGATGTACATGTCCTTCCAGCGGTCGACGATGTAGTAGAAGCCCTCGGCGTCGACCCGCGCGGCGTCCCCGGTCTTCAGCCACCGTCCCTCGAAGTTGGCGGCGGTGGCGTCCGGGCGGTTCCAGTAGCCGGGCGTGATGTTCGGGCCCGCGACCCACAGCTCGCCGATCTCGTCCGGGCCGCAGTCCTCGCCGGCGTCGTTCACGACGCGCGCCTCGGTGTGCATCAGCACCTTGCCGGTGGAGCCGAGCTTGCGGATCGCGTCGCCCGGGTCGAGGAAGATGCACGCGGGGCTGGTCTCGGTCATGCCGAAACCCTGCGTCAGGTTCACGCCGCGCGCGGACCAGGCCTGCAGGATGGGCAGCGCACACGGCGCGCCGCCGACGCCCGCCGAGCGCAGCCGCGTCAGGTCGGTGGTCGGGAAGTCCGGGTGCTGCGCCATGAACTGGTACGGCGCGGGCACCGCGAAGAAGTGCGTGATGCCCTGGGCGGGATCGCCGATCGTGCGCAGCGCGTGGCCGGGGTCGAAGGTGCGCATGATCACGACGGTGCCGCCCGCATGCAGCACCGGGTTGGAGTAGCAGTTCAGGCCGCCGGTGTGGAACAGCGGCAGCACCGACAGGTGCACGGTGTCGAGGGCGACCCCGGCCGGAATGCCGAGGTTCACGCAGTTCCAGAAGTTCATCCCGTGGGTGATCATCGCGCCCTTGGGATGGCCGGTCGTGCCCGAGGTGTACATGATCGTCACCACGTCGTCGTGGGTCAGGTCCTCGCGCTCGACGCGGCGGCCCGCGGACGCGCCGAGTGCGGCCTCGTAGGGGTTGATCGGCGCGTCGGCACGCGGGTCGGTGCACAGCACGGTCGGGATCGCGCAGCGCTCGTGCAAGGTCCGCGCGGTGCCGGCGAACTCGACGTCGTGGATCAGCACCTTCGGGGCGCTGTCGTTCAGGATGTACTCGAGCTCGGACGCGGTCAGCCGCCAGTTGAGCAGCACGGCGATCGCCCCGGTGCGCACGCAGGCGAACTGCAGGTCGAAGTACTCGACGCCGTTGTGGGCGAGCAGCGCGACGCGGTCGCCACGACCGACGCCCGCCGAGCGCAGCCACGCGGCGAGCGCGTCGGCGCGGCGGTCGAGCTCGGCGTAGGTGAAGCGGCGGCCCGAGGCGAGTTCGCGGACGGCCTCCTTCTCGGGGCGGTGCGCGCGGTGGTTCGCGATCCAGTCGTAGGCGCGGACGGCGCCTCGGCTCGGGGGTCGGGCGCTGCGCATCTGCGCGACGGCGGCCGGGTCGTCGTGGTGCATGGTCGTCTCCCTGAGGGCGGTCCGCGAGGCGGCCGATCCGCGCAGCCGGCGCGGGACGGGACGGATTCTGCGCCGAGGCGATCCTCGGGTCCATCCCGCGCCACGACGCGTGAGCCCTGGCGACCGCCCCCTCGGCGCGCCGCCGTCCGACGCCACGGCCGAGCATTTCCTCACGGCCGCGACCGTCCGTCGGCCCTAGGATGCCGTCAACCCCAGGACGAGGACGTCATGCGCTTACAGATCACCCTGCTGAGGGAGCAGCTGGCCCGGCACATCCAGGCGCATGGCGTCGACGATCCGCAGGTCGAGCACCTGCGCTGGCAGATCGCGAGCCTGGAGCGCCAGGCGCGCTGGCGCGAGGACGCAGCCGGCATGTTCGGCACGGCGCACCGCGCCGCGTCGACGCCGTCGCAGGGCGGCCGGGCGGGCTGAACGCGCCGTGCGCGTGGCACCGGCCGGCTCAGGCGTCGAGCTGGCCGAACTGGCCGAGCGAGCGCAGCCAGTCGCCGATCGAGCGGACCACCTCCTCGGCCGACATCACGTAGCGCGCGCCGCCGCCGAACAGGTGCCCATGGCGCGTGCGCACGTCGTGGCGCACGACCGGGCCGGGCCGTCCGCCGATCGACAGGTCGTCGAAGAACTCGCGGTGCAGCCGCCCGGTCTCCACGGGCTGCGTGCACAGGTTCGCGAGGGGCACGTCGGTTGCCAGCAGGCGGTCGAGATCGTCGGCGAGCCGCGTCGCGGGATACCACTGGAAGGTGCCCCGCGGGTCGACGCCGTCGAGGTCGACCCGACGGATCAGGTCGAGCAGCACGTTGCGCCGCATGCCCGTGCCGAAGACCGTCGGCAGGCGCACGATCCGGCAGTCGGGGAACTGCCCGGCGACGATCCGCTCGAACTCCAGCCTGTGCTCGCCGTACGCCCGATGGCGCGGCGACTCGAACGGCGTGGCCTCGTCGACCGCGACCGGCACCGGGTAGACGTCGGTCGTCGAGACGAACACGAAGCGCTCGGCGCGCACCTCGGCGAGCGCGTTCGCGAGGCTCATCATGTTGCTGTGGTCGCCGGCCGGATTGGCGTTCGCGCGCCATCGGTCCGACGGCAGCGCGGCGCAGACCAGCAGGTCGAACGAGCTGCCGCGCAATGCGTCGAGGTTGGCGCGGCTGAAGCAGGCGTCCCAGCGACGCTGGCGGGCGAGGTGCCCGCCGATGAAGCCGGTGTGGCCGATCAGCCCGTTCATGCGGCGGACTCGCGCGCGCCGGGGAGTGGCCCGGCGGCGGTCACCGGTCGCGGCGGCAGATGGTCGGGGGCGAGGCCCGCGCGGCGGCGCTCGGCCATGCGCAGGTACAGCGCGTCGAGTTCGCGCGCGAAGCGCTCGCTGTCGAAGAGCGGGCCGTACTCGCGGCCGACCCGCAGCCGCTCGCGGATCGAGGCAAGCCGCGCCGGGTCGGTGGCGAGCCCCCGCACGAGCGCCTCGTAGGCCGCGAGGTCGGCGGTCGCGAGCTCGGGCAGGCCGACCGCGGCGAGCAGGCTCGCGCAGACGCGACCGGCGAAGGCATCGCCGACGCAGGTGACGATCGGCGCGCCGGCCCACAGCGCGTCGCTCGCGGTGGTGTGCGCGTTGACCGGCAGCGTGTCGAGCACGAGGTCGGCGTGCCGCAGCCGCGCGAGGTTCGCCTCGGACGCAACCAGCGGCGCGAACACCAGGCGCGCCGCGTCGATGCCGCGCGCGGCGGCCTCGCGCAGCAGGTTGTCCTTCGCCTGCGGGTTCGACTCGAGCAGCCACAGCACGCTGCCGGGCACCTCGCGCAGCAGGCGGCACCAGACGTCGAAGAGCTCGGGCCGGATCTTGTAGGTGTGGTTGAAGCAGCAGAAGACGAACGCGTCCTCCGGCAGGCCGCAGGTCGCGCGCCCGGGCGCCGCGCCGATCGGGCGCAGCCGGTCGTTCGGCTGGTAGCAGTCGGGCATCCACGCGAGCTTCTCGGTGAACTCGTCGGCCCGCGCAGGCGGCACGACGACCGGGTCGACGATCGCGTAGTCGACGAAGGGCGCACCGCTGGTGCCGGGAAAGCCCAGCCAGGCGACCTGCACCGGGGCCGCCCGCATCGCGACGAGACCGGCGCGCGCGTGCCGCGTGTAGCCCTTCAGGTCGACGAGGATCTCGACGCCGTCCTCGCGGATCCGCGCCGCCGCCTCGGCGTCGGACATCCCCGAGACGTCGATGAAGGCGTCGAACGCGGCCTCGACGCGCCGGCGCAGCGGCGAGCCGTCGTCGCTCGAGTACGAGTAGGCGCGGACCTCGACCTTCGAGCGGTCGTGCAACTCGAGCACGCGCACCAGCAGCGTCGAGGTCGCGTGTGCGTGGAAGTCGTTCGACAGGTAGCCGATGCGCACGCGATCCGGCGGCGCGCCGCGCGCCGGATCCGGCTCGGGCAGCGGCCGCACGGCGTCGACGATCCGCGCGGCGTGCTCGGCGAACACCCGCTTCTGCGTCGCGGCGTCGGCGCCGAGCGACAGGAACATGAAGGGGCCGATGTCGTGCGGGCCGGGCGTCGTGAGCAGGCCGCGCAGCGCGGCGAGGTCGTCGTCGAGGCGGCGCCAGTCGCAGGCGTAGAGCGCGTGGTAGACGATGCCGCCGAGCCCCTGGCCCCAGCCGGGCTTGAGCGCGACCGCCGTGCGCAGGCACTCGACCGCCTCGGTGTGCAGGCCGAGCGGGTCGAACGCGTTGCAGAGCACGACGTACGCCTCGAACAGGTCGGGCTTGCGCGACAGCGCCTGCAGCGCGGCGGACACCGCCTCGCGCGGCCGGCCGGCGCGATCGAGCGCGAACGCGTATTCGAACCACGAGCCGTGGCCGGCGTCGGGCCGGCGCACGAGGCGCTCGGCGTCCTCGACCGCGTCGCGCCAGCAGTGGCGCTCCATCCGCGCGGCGAGGCGCAGCTGGGCGGCGAGCGCCGACTGCGGATCGGCCCCGAGCGCGCGGGTCGCCGCCTCGGCCGCACCGTCGAGGTCGCCGAGCTTGCGGCGCGCCTGGCCGAGGTTGATCCAGTAGAGCGGCTCGCCGGGCGCGACACGGACGGCGCGCGCGTGGGCCTTCTCGGCCTCCTTCCAGCGACCGGCGCGCGCGTGCTCCACGCCGGCGCGCCAGTGACGCTCGGCCTCGGTGCGGGCGGCGGCCGTCGGCGCGGGGCGCGGCGGCGAGATCGTGGACGACATGGGGGCACTCGCGTTGGGATTGCGGCCGATCCTGCCGGCCGCGGCACGTCACCGGCCGCCGGAAAAACGGCGCGATCCCCCGCCATCTCGGTCCGCCGAACGTCCGGCGGCGACGGGCGCCGCCGGTGGGCCGAAGCACGGACGAAAGCGGCCGCCCTGCGGCTTTCCGACGCCGCGAACGCGCGGAACCCGTGTGGCATCATCGCCGCATGGACGTGCATGACTACGATCGCTTCCGCGTCGAGGACGGCGCGGAGGTGCTGGCGCTGCTGCGCCGCTCGGCCGAAGCCCGCACGCTGTGCTCCGTGCGAGCCGCCGGCCGTCCCGAGACCTACCTCTCGCCGCTGCGCGCCGTCGCCGACGACGGCGCGCCGGTGCTCGATCCGCCGCGAGTGCCGGTCATCGAGCGTGCGCTCACGCCGGGCAGCACCGCCGAGATCGACCTGCGGCTGCGCGACTGCCGCGTGACCTTCGAGTCCCGCGTCGCGCCGATCGGCCTGTCCGAAGGCAAGCCGCTGCTGCGCCTGGAGCGCCCGGGGGTGCTGACCCGGATCCAGAAGCGCGAGACCTTCCGCGTGCAGGTGCCCGCGGGCATGGCGATCCGGCTGACCCTCGACGACACGGACCCGGCGCTGACCGGCGTGCCGATGCAGGACGTGTGCGTGCAGGGCGGCTCGCTGTCGGTGACCGGCGCGCGCGAGCGCTTCGGCGCCGGCAAGGTGTTCGACCATGCCCGGCTGCAGCTGCCCGACGGCTCCGACTGGCCGGTGTCGCTGCGCGTGGTCCACGCCGGCGTCGTGCGGCGGTTCGCCGAGGGCGGCGAGATCCGCGTCGGCGTGCAGTTCGTGCAGACGCGCGCGGGCTTCGAGACCTCGGTCGCGCAGCTCGTCGGCGACATCGCGCGCGGCGCGCGCGCCTGAGCGGTCCGGCGGGCAAGGCGCGCCGCCTCGCTCTTCCGGGTGCGGGGCTCGCGCGGGGTCGCGCGATGCCGGCGGGTATACTCCGGGGGTCGACCGAGAAGATCCGCCCCATCCGAAGGAGCAGCGCGATGACCCCCGCCACCGATTCGACCCGAGCGAAGATCGCCGACGAGTTCGCGACCGCGATGTCCGAGGCACAGGACATGCTGCAGCGCGCCGCCTCCGAGACCGGCGACCGCGCCCGCGACCTGCGCTCCCAGGTCGAGACCAAGCTGCTCCACGCGAAGATGCGCATGCAGGAGCTCGAGGGCGAGGCGGTCGACCGCGCGAAGAACGCGGCCCGAGCCACCGACGACTACGTGCACGACCACCCGTGGCAGGCGGTCGGCATCGCGGCCATCGTCGGGGTCGTGGTCGGCCTGCTGATGAACCGCCGCTGAAGCAGCGGCGATGTCCGAGGCCGGCCCCGCCCGAGCCGAGTCCGCCGGCCCGTCGGCCGGCGGCACCCCTCCCCCATCCGACGACGCCTCGGTGCCACCCGGCATCCGTGACCTGCTCGGGCGGCTCGCCGCCTCGCTCGCGAGCGCGGTCGACACGCGCGTGCAGCTCGCGGCGCTCGAGTTCGCAGAGGAGCGGGACCGCGCGAGCGACCGGCTGGTGCTGGTGCTCGTCGCCGCGATCGCGGCGGGGCTGGCGCTGCTCGGGCTGAATGGCGTGGTCGTCACGCTGCTCTGGGAGCGGCTCGGCTGGGTCGCGCTGCTGCTGCCGACGCTGCTGTGGACCGCGGTCGCGGCGGTGGCGATCCGGCGGCTGTCGATCGCGTCGCGCCGCGAGCAGCGGCCGTTCGCCGCGACGCTGGCGGAGTTCTCGCGCGACCGGGCGTTCATCGTCGAGCGCTTCGGCAAGGGGCCGCGATGAGCGCCGAACGCGAGCGCCTCGAGCAGCGCAAGGCGCTGCTGGTCGCGCGCTCCGAGCTCGAGCGGATGCAGCTCGCGCTGACCGTGCACCGGCTGCGCGAGCGCGTCGCGCCCGACGCGCGCAAGGGCGCCGAGGACGGCGCTTCGCGCCCCGCGCGCATCGCCGCCGCGATCGTCGCGGTCGGCGTGCCGTTGCTCGGGCGCCGTCAGCTCGGACGGCTGCTGCGCGGCGCGTCGATCGCGATGACCGCCGCGCGCGTCGTGCGCAACTGGCGCGGCTGAGCGCCGCGCCGCGGGTCAGTCCTCCGCCTTCCAGACCGCGCCGGGGTCGAACCGGTCGATGCGGGCGGCCGCCGCGCGCGTGCCGGTGCCGAGGTCGGCCGACCAAACCCGGCCCTCGTGGTTGACGACGAAGGTGTTCAGACCGCTGCGGCCGTACTCGGCCGGCGTCGCGATGGCGCCGAATCCCGCGACGAGGCGGCCGGCGGCGCGGTAGTCGCGCGCGCCGCCGCGCGCCGCCGGGCCCTGCCCCTCGAGGATCCGGAAGCGATAACCGTGGTACGGCTCGCCGTTTCGCGCGAGCTCGTCGGCCGCGGCGATGCCCGGGCCGAGCGGCGGCCGCGCGCCGTCCGCCTCGTCCCAGTGCAGGCCGTCGCGGCGGCCGGGCCGGCTCTCGAGCCGGCGCGCGTACTCGGCGACGCCGTCGCCGTCGCGGTCGGCGCGCGCGTACTCGTGCTGCGCGGCGACGTAGGCGCGCAGCGCGTTCATCGCGGCGAGCTCGTTGCGGCCGATGCGCCGCAGGCGGAGCTCCTGCACGCCCGCCGCGGTGTCCCAGCGCCACTGGCCGTCGGCGCCGCGAGCGATCGGCACCGGGAAGGTCCAGCCCGCGTCGCCCACCGCGAGGCGCGCGCGGCCGGCGCCGAGCGTCTCGATCGAGTGGCCGCGGCTCCAGGCGCGGACGAAGCGGTCGCGCGCGCGCGCCATCGCCGCGTCGTCGGCCGTCGGCGCGAGCCGCGCGGCGTCGGGACCGAACACGGGCGCGAGCTCGCGCGCGTCGCCGGAGACGACCGCGTCGAACAGCGCCTCGACCGCGGCCTCGGGACTCGGATAGGCGCGCTGCGCGGCTGCGGCCGACAGCGCGGGCGCCGCGGCGGCGAGCACGATCGCGAATGCGACGCGGCGCGCGGCGCGCATCGGAAGGACGGGGAACGTCATGGCCTCGACTCCGGGGAATCGCGTGTCAGCGGGCGCCGCGGCCGCCGGCGTGGGCGGGACGGCCGCCGGGCTGGGGCCGCGACGATGGGGCCGGTCGCGCACCGGGCTGCGGGCGCGGCGCGGGTCGCGCGGACGGCTCGGGGCGCGTCGACGGCGCGGGTCGCGACGTCGGCATCGACTTGGCCGGCACGTTCGGAGTCGGCACCGGCCGGGTCGATGGCACCGCCGGGCGACCGGGCGCCGGGCGTCCGAGCGCGGCCTCGCCGCGGTCGATCGAAGGCCGCTCGCGGTCGGGGCGGTCGAGCCCCTCGAACGCGCCCTGGTCGGCTGTCGGGCGCGTGCCGGGCCGTGCCGCCGGGGCGTCGACCGCGGGCCGCGTATCGGGACGTCCATCGGGACGTCCGGTCGAGGGACGCGCGTCGGGGCGATTCGGTCGCGCAGCGTCCGCGGTCGCGGGCCGCTGCGCGCGGTCGCGGTCGAACCCGGCGAAGTCGTCGCGGTCGCGCTGGGCCACCGCGTTCTTCTGGACGCGGTCGCGCGACTTCGGGTCGTTCATCGGAACGTCGCGCCGGTGCGTACGGTCGAACTCCCAGCTGTTGCCGGTGCGCAGGTAGTTCTGCTTGTTGTTGACGTGGATGGTGTTGAAGTTGTTGACGTTGATGTTGACGTCGTTGCCGCCCCAGTTGAAGCCGCCCCAGACCGCGTTGGTGACCGCGATGCCGACGCCGAACGCGATGCCGCTCGCCAACGCGGTGCCGACGTAGTAGCCGGGCGGCGGCGGCAGGTACATCGGCGGATACGTCGGGTACGGCCATGGGCCGTAGACCACCGTCGGGTTGTAGGAGGGCACGTAGACGACCTGGGGCGCAGGGTTGTTGATGACGATCGTGCGGTCCTCCTGCGAGACCGTCCAGCGCTCGTTCGACTGCAGGTTGCCGGCGAGTTGGGCGCGCGTGCGCAGTGCCTGCACAGCCGTCATCGTGTCGGCGCGCTGGGCGATGAACGCGTCGCCCACCGCCTGGGTCCAGTCGGGGTTGGAGTCCATCAGCTCGTGCGCCGACGGGAACGCGACCATCGAGCGCACCGACGCGTCCCAGGGCTGGTCGTCGACCGCGCGGACCGCGGCGTCGCCCTTGTCCTTGAAGGTCGGGTTGCGGCGTAGTCAGTCCGCCGCGAGCCGCACCTCCGCGGGATAGGCCGAGGCCATCAGCACCTGCGCGAGCGGCGAGTCAGGATACAGCGCGATCGGCGCGAGCAACTGCTCGAGCTCGGGCTGCGTCCAGCGCGTCGACTGCGCGCGGGCGTCGCCGACGGGCGCGAGCAGCGCGGCGATCGCGACGAGCATCGCGAGCAGCGCGTCGAGCGCACGCACGGGACGCCATGCCGGGCGGCGCGGCCGCACCGAACGGGACGGATCGGACGGGAGCGTGTAGAAGGGCATCTGGACGTCCTCGCGGGCGGCTCGCCCGGCAACGGAAGGTGTCGCGGCCGCGCACGGCGCGACGTGGCAACGGACGGGGCTCACCTCGCCCCCTGCGCGGGCGCCGCTCGGCGCATCGACATCAGCTCGGCCCCGGCCGAGTCGAGCAGCCGCAGCCGGTCGCCGGCCAGGCGCCAGTGGCCCGCGCGCTGCAGGCGGCCGAGGAATTCGCCCTCGAGCGCCATCGCCTCGGGGGTCCCGGCCATCCGCGTGACCATCGGCGAGGCGACCCGCAGCCAGCCGTCGCCGGCGTCGATGCGCGCCCCGAATCGGTTGACGCCCGACCCGCCCGACACGCGTGCGGCCGCCTCGAACCGCAGCGTCGGCGTGCCGCCCGCACCGGCGGGCGCGAGCGTCGCACCCGGCATCGCATCGAGCTGCCATGCGCTGCCAGCGAGCGCGGACGGCAGCGTGTCGGACGTCAGCGTGTGGCGCGCGAGCTCGCGGACCGCCACCGTGCGCCCCGAGGGTGCGTCGGCGGGCGGGCGCGGCACCGCCTCGAAGCGCACCGAGAGCTCGACCTCGTCTCCGGGCCGGAACTCGAAGCCCTCGATGCGACCGTGGTGGCGCTTCCACGCGCCTCCCCGCGCGTCGCGGTACTGCAGGCACCACATCGGGCCGACGCCGGTGCACTCGACGAGCGCGGGCCCGATCGTCCAGCGGATCGCATCGGCGGGCATCACCGCGCCGGCCGCGCCTGTCTTCGACGACGCCGGATGGCCGCCTGCGGTACCCGAAGGGCCGGACGGCGACGCGGCGCAGGCGACGATCGGCATCGCGCAGCACGCGCCGGCGGCAGGCTGTGCGAGGCGATGACGGGACATGGGGCGGGCTCTGCGAGCGCCGTGCTCGAGCACGATCGGATCGAAGCCCAGTGTACCCGAGCGCGGCCATGCGGCACGAGGATGCGCACCACACGGCGTGGCGCGGCCCCGCTGGTACGATCGACGTCACACTTGAAGGAAGCCAGCATGCGCCGACCCGACGCCCCGATCCGCGAGGCCATGCGAGGGCCGGCCATGCTCGCGCTCGCGCTCTGGGCGCCCGCCGCGATGGCACAACCCGCGATCGAGCGCGGTCGTGCGCTCTACGAGACGCGTTGCATCGCCTGCCACGAGAAGTCGGTCCACCAGCGCGAGTCGCGCAAGGCGCAGGACTTCGGCGCGCTGCGACGCGAGGTCGAGCGCTGGAGCACGAACATCGGTGGCGAGTGGCGCGCCGAGGAACTCGACGCGGTCGCGGCGTTCCTCAATGACCGGTACTACCGGTTCACCTGCCCGCCCGCGGTGTGCCGCGACCCGGCGCGCGCGGGCGGCGGGCCGGGCCACGGCGGCTGAGCCGCGGGGTCGCGGCAGGCGCACCCCGCCGCACACGACCGCGCGACCCGGAGGCCGCGTCGCGGCCTGGGGGACGGTATCCCGGCGGGTCCGCGGGCGTCAGGGGATGCGACGCAGCAGCGCGCCGGTACCCGGCGTGGCCGGGCGGTCGCCGCCGCGGGCGCCGCCGTCGGCCGGACGCGTGCCGCGCTTGCCCGCCGGCTGCGGCCGGCCGTGCGACGCAGGCGCGCCGCGGTGCGCGGGCGGCTGCGAGAGCGACGCCGGTACGCGCCCGGAGCCCTGCTGAGCGGGACGCGGACCGGCCCCGCCCTGCGCGGGCTCCGGCGCGCCGCGGTCCTGCGGCGCGCTGTGCACGGGCACACCGCCACGCGACAGTTGGGGCGCCGCACCGCGCGATGGCTGCGACGTGGGACCGCGGGAAGGCTGCGGCGATGCGCGACCGCCCGCCGGCGCACCGCCCTGCGAACGGCGTGGCTCGCCGCGGCGGCCCTGCGGCGGACGCGGCGGCCGGTCGTCGTCGAGGGTCGAGCGCTGCGACGGCGGCGGCGGCACGAAGCCGGCGGGCAGCGCCGTACGCGGGATCGCACGCTTGATCAGCCGCTCGATGTCGGCGAGCAGCTTGGTCTCCTCGCGGTCGACCAGCGACAGCGCAGAGCCCTCGCTGCCGGCGCGGCCGGTCCGGCCGATCCGGTGCACGTAGTCCTCGGGCACGTTCGGCAGCTCGAAGTTCACCACGTGCGGCAGCTGGTCGATGTCCAGGCCGCGCGCGGCGATGTCGGTGGCCACCAGCACCTGCAGCGAGCCGTCCTTGAACGCGGCGAGCGCGCGCGTGCGCGCGTTCTGGCTCTTGTTGCCGTGGATCGCCAGCGACTCGACGCCGTCCTTGGTCAGCTGCTCGGCGAGCCGGTTCGCGCCGTGCTTCGTGCGCGTGAACACCAGCACCTGGAACCAGTGGCCGTCCTTGATCAGGTGCGACAGCAGGTGGCGCTTGACGCCCTTGTCGACCAGATAGGCCGACTGCGTCACCAGCTCGGAGGCGGTGTTGCGCCGCGCGACCTCGACGCTCGCCGGGTCGCGCAGCATCGAGTCGGCGAGCTCGCGGATCTCGTCGGCGAAGGTCGCGGAGAACATCAGGTTCTGGCGCTGCTTCGGCAGGTACGCGAGCACCTTGCGGATGTCGCGGATGAAGCCCATGTCGAGCATCCGGTCGGCCTCGTCGAGCACCAGCACCTCGATCGCCGACAGGTCGGCGGTGCGCTGGCCGAGGTGATCGAGCAGACGGCCCGGCGTCGCGACCAGGATGTCGGTGCGGTCGCGCAGCGCCGCGATCTGCGGGTTGATGTTGACGCCGCCGAAGATCACCGCGGAGGTGAGCGACAGGTACCTGCCGTAGGTGCGGACCGATTCCTCGACCTGCGCGGCGAGCTCGCGCGTCGGCACGAGCACGAGGCAGCGCGGCTTGCCGGGCAGCGAGCGGCGCGGCGTGCCGTCCGGGCCCGGCGCGGAGAGGCGCTGCAGGATCGGCAGCGTGAAGCCGGCGGTCTTGCCGGTGCCGGTCTGCGCGGTGGCGCGCAGGTCGCGACCCGTCAGCACGACGGGGATCGCCTGCGACTGGATCGGGGTGGGGGTGTCGTAGCCCGCGTCCGCGATCGCGCGCAGCAGCGGTTCTGCGAGCCCTAGGCTCGCGAAGTTCGATTCGAGTGTCATGTGGTCTCGGGTCCAGCGACAGCCTGCCGCTCTTGCCGAGTGACACCAATCGAGGCGGACGTCCGGGGGGATGGAAAGGAGCCGGGGGGAACCAGGCAGGTCGCGTGGATTGGCTGCTCACGACCAGCCGCAGATGGTACCACGCGGGGCCGCCGCGCCCGCACGCCGTCGGTCGGCCCCCGCCGCGCCCTATACTCGAGCGATGGACACGTCCCTCGCCGACCTCAGAAAGAGCTACGAGAAGGACGAGCTGGTCGAGGACCGGGCGCATGACGCGCCGCTCGCCCAGTTCGCGCACTGGATGCGGCAGGCCCTCGACGCGAAGCTCGAGGAGCCGAACGCGATGACCGTCGCGACCGTCGGCCCCGACGGGCGGCCGTCCACACGCATCGTGCTGATCAAGGACTACGACGAGCGCGGCATCGTCTGGTACACGAACTACGCGAGCCGCAAGGGCCGCGAGCTCGACGGGCATCCGCTCGCCGCGTTGCAGTTCCATTGGGTCGCGCTCGAGCGCGTGGTGCGCATCGAGGGCCGCGTCTCGAAGGTCGACGAGTCCGAGTCGGACGCGTACTTCGCGTCGCGCCCGCTCGCCTCCCGGATCGGCGCATGGGCCTCCGAGCAGAGCCGCCCGATCGCGTCGCGCGCGACGCTGGTCGCGCGCGCTGCCGAGTTCGGGCTCAAGTACGGGCTGCACCCGCCGCGCCCGCCGCACTGGGGCGGCTACCGCCTCGAGCCCGATTACTGGGAGTTCTGGCAGGGCCGCCCGTCGAGGCTGCACGACCGGCTCGCCTACCGGCGGCGCGGCGACGGCGGCTGGGACCGAGAGCGCCTCGCACCCTGACCGGACGACCGTCCGTCGGACGGAGTCGCGTCCGACCGTCCGCACCGCGCCCCGCCGCGACCGATCGTCCATTCTGACGATGGCGGGGCCGCGGGCGGCCGATCACACTGACGCGTCCAGCGCGGCCGCGAGGCCGGAGTCCCGGCCCCGCGTGACCGCCGCGCAGTCGAGCCGCACCATGACCCAGTCCGTCTCCCCGTCCGACGCGAAGCCGCCGCGCATCGACGTGTTCCGCGACCGGCTCGACGCCGGCGTCGAGCACCATGTCGCGCAGCTGCACGGCGACGAGCGAATCGTCGCGACGCTGCGCCTCGAACCGGTCCGCAGCGCGCCGCTGCGCACGATGGCGCGCATCGGCGTATCGGTGCTGCCCGAGGCCGAGGGCGCCTACGCGACGCTGGTCGCCGAGGCCGACGTGGCCGGGCGTGCGGGCCTCGAGCTTGCGACGCTCGCCGCGCTCGCCACGCGCCGGCGCGACACCGACGACACCTTCTGGCTCGCCGCATGCTCCGCCGCGCTCGTGCCGGTCGCGACCGCGCTCGGCTGGCGGCTGCTGCCGCGCGCGGCCGGCGCCCCGGCGCAACAGGCCGCACCCGCGGTGCTGCTTCTCGACGACGTCGCATACTTCTCGCTGATGGGCTCGCGGCTCGCCGCGATCCCGCCGCGCTCGACGCCGCCCGCGGTCCCGCCGCAGGTCCTGCGCGACGCGTTCGGGCTGCCCGCCCCCGAGGGCGCGGCCGTCCGCGCGGGCGCCGCGCGCTGACGCGCGTCAGCCGAGCTCGAGCGCGTCGCGGATCGCGCGGATCCCCGCGTTGCCGCAGGCGTCGTCGAGCTCGCCGCTCGGCGCGCCGGACACCCCGATCCCGCCGACAAGGCTGCCCGCCGACTGCAGCATGAGGCCGCCGCCGACCATCGCGACGTTCGGCAGGTGGCGGATGCCCCCGTTCGGGCCGCCCGGCGCCGTGGCCCCGACCAGCTCGGTGGTCGCGCCGCGGAAGCTGACCGCGGTCCAGGCCTTGCGCACCGCGGTCTCGGGTGTGTGCATGCCGGCGAGCGGATCGCGCAGCATCACCACCGGCACACCCGAGCGGTCGACCACCACGACCGCGACCGTCGCGCCGCGCTTGCGGCATTCGGCGAGCGCGGCCTGCGCCGCGGCGAGGGCCGCGTCGAAGGTGACCGTCGGCACGCGGTCGACGGCCTTCAGGTCCTTCGGCTGGGCGACGCACGGCGACGCGAGCGCGGCGGCGAGCGCCGCGCCGGCGGCTGCTCGGAAGATGCGGGGGGTCATCGGGGGTCTCCTCGGTGGAACGGTGACGGATCGTCGTCGCGATGCTCGCACCGGGGTGCGCGGGACGGACTGACGCGGATCAACGCGTTCCGCCGCCGGACACCGTCAGCGCGACGCGGCGCGCCCCGCGGCCTTCGCGCGCGGGCGCTCCACGACGGCCGGCGGCGCGTCGTCGATCGCGACCTTCGTGCACACGGTGCGGCACAGCGTCGCGACGAACTCGTTCTTCAGGCTGTAGTAGATCTGCGTCCCGTCGCGCCGCTTGCCGAGCACGCCGCTGCGGTAGAGCGTCGACAGGTGCTGCGACATGTTCGGCTGCGTGGTGTCGATCTGGGCGAGCAGCTCCGAGACGTTCTTCTCCTGCTGGCACACCGCGCTGATGATCTTCAGCCGGATCGGTGCGGAGAGCAGGCCGAAGAGCTCGGCCACCGTCTCGAAGACGCGGTCGTCGGGAGAAGTGGCGTCCATGCGCGCACCGTTCGGGGAGGTCGATGGATGATTATATTCGCGACGAGCGATTTTCGGCCGCCGTCAGTCGAACCGGTAGTGATCGCGGTTCAGCACCGCGGCCACCGACGTGACCTCCTCGGGGAACAGGCCGAAGTTCAGCTCGGTGTTGCACTGCTCGACCATGCCGCGCAGGAAGCCGGGCGTCGAGATGCGACCCTTCGGCCGGTAGATCGACGCGCCGTCGCCCCCGAACTTGCGGGCGTGGCACTCGGCGCAGCGGTGCTCGCGGATCAGCCGCTCGCCCAGCGGCAGGTCGGCGTCCGCGAACAGCGTCGCGGCGCGCGGCGGCGTCTGCGCGGTCCCTGCGGCCGCCCACGCCAGCACCGCCGCCACTGCGGCGAGCGCGACGGCACGGCGCCGTGACGACGCTCGCCCCGACCTCGACCGGTTCCCTTCATCCATCGTGCCTCTCCTTCATGCCGGCCCGTCCGCGAGGCGCGCGAGCGCGAGCACGTCGTCCTCGAACATCTCGCCCGGGATCCGCTGCAGCAGCCGGCCGCGCCGGTCGAAGGTCACCGTCGTCGGCGTGACCCGGCGCTGCACGAGCCGCGTGCGCAGCGCGTCGGTCGCGATCGTCATCGGAAACGTGTAGCCGCGCTCGCGCACGTGCCGGCGCACCAGCTCCGGGTCGCGATCGAGCGAGACGCCGAGCACGCGCATCGGGCCACCGCGCACCGCCTGCCAGAGTTTCTCGACGTGCGGGTTGTGACCGTGGCAGAACGGGCACCAGGTCGCCCACAGCACGACGACCGCGGCCCGGTCCCGCCACGACTCCGGGCGCCACACCGTGCCGTCGAGCAGCACGATCTCGGGCCACTCGAAGGGCGCGGCGTCGCCCGCACCCTGCGCGCGCACGAGTGGCGTCGCCGCGACCAGGGGCATGCACCCGCACGCCGCGAGCCCGCGCAGCCACCGCCGTCGCCCGTTCACTTCATCGACTCCCGCTCGAGTTGCAGGTAGGTGTTGTACGCGTTCATCCGGTTCGCGAGCCCGAACAGGGGCAGCTTCGCGAACCGCGACCAGTCGGTGCGGGCGTAGGCGTCCTCGAACGGCTCGAGGTTGCGCGCCGCCTCGCCCATCGCGGTGCGCAGGTGCACGAGGTAGTCGCGCGTGAGCCGCAGGTCGCTCTCGGGATCGGTCGACGGCGGCCCGTGACCGGGGACCAGCACGGCCGGCCGCAGCGCGATCAGCGCATCGAGCGTCTCGATCCAGCGGCGGCTGTCGGCCTGGCCGACGAACGGGATCCGGCCTCGGAACACCAGGTCCCCGGCGAACAGCACGCGCGTGCGAGGCAGGTAGACGACCAGGTCCTCGGGCGTGTGCGCCGGCCCCGCGTGTCGTAGCTCGACGCGCTCGCCGCCGATCTCGAGCGCGATGTCGCCGTCGATCCACCGGTCGGCCGGCACCAGCCGGGTCGACGCGTCGACCCAGGGCGCGAGCTCGCGACGGCTCGCCTCGAGCCGCAGCGCCGCGGTGTCCGAGTTCAGGTACTCGCGGCCCGCGGCGTGCGCGACGATCCGGGCGCCGCCCGCCTTCAGCGCCTGCAGCCCGTACACGTGGTCGGCGTGGTAGTGCGTGACGACCACCTCGCGCACCGGCCGGCCCGCGACGCGGGCGATCTCGACGAGCATCGCCTCGGCGAGTGCCGGCGAGCCGAGCGCGTCGACCACGACCACCCCGTCGCCGGCGACGAAGAACGCGGCGTTCGAGATGAAGTTGCGGTTCGCGGGCGAGCCGAGCGCGGCCTCGCCCTGCACCATCCACACGCCGTCGGCCACCGGCACTGCGCGCACCTCCTGCGCAGCGCGGACCGCAGGCGCCCACGCACAGGCCGTGGCGAGCAGCGCGGGCGCGAGCCGCCGCATCCACCTCACCAGCGTGCGTCGCGCGCGGGCGACGTGCCGTCCGGGACCGACCATTCGGGATGTCCGCTTTATCGCTCTACGCGAATATACTCATTTCTCGAAGCTTGGTGCTGTCGGAGATCCGCGGGTCCGGTGTCGAGTACGATCCGGCCGCGGTCCGATTTCCACCGCAGTGACACCACGGAGACGCTCGATGACCCCAACGCACCGGCTCGCCGGCCTCGCCGCGATCGCGGCGTCGGCCCTCCTGGCGGCGCCCGCCTTCGCGCAGGCCCCGCAGGACCCGAATCTCGCCCGCAACCTCGCCGCGACCTGCGCGAACTGCCACGGCACCAACGGACAGGCGCGCGGCGACATTAAGCCGCTCGCCGGCGTGTCGGCCGACAAGATGCTCGCGATGCTCGCCGACTACCGCAGCGGCGCGCAGCCCGCGACGATCATGCACCAGATCGTCAAGGGCTACACCGAGCCGCAGCTGCAGCTGATCGCCAGCTTTTTCGCCGCGCAGAAGCCGAAGCAATGACGAGGCCGACCATGATCCAGCTCCTCGACTCCTCCCTCCCCTCGCCGGCCCGTCGCCGGTGGCTCGCCGCGGGTGCGGCCCTCGGCGGCGCGGCGCTCGCCGGCTGCGCGTCGACCGGCTCCGGTCCCTCGATCGGCCGCGTCGTCGTCGTCGGCGGCGGCTTCGGCGGCGCGACCGCCGCGCGCTACCTGAAGATGTGGGGCGGCAACATCGACGTGACGCTCGTCGAGCGCAATGCGTCCTTCGTGTCCTGCCCGATCTCGAACCTCGTCGTCGGCGGCTATCGCCAGATCGGCGACGTGACGCGGGGCTACGACGGCCTGAAGGCGATCGGCGTGAAGGTCGTGCAGGGCGACGTCGTCGGCATCGATCCCGTCGGCAAGAAGCTGCGACTCGCGGGCGGCACCGAACTCGCGTACGACCGCCTCGTGCTGTCGCCCGGCATCGGCTTCATGACGAACGAGGTGGGCGGCCTGCAGGCCGCGCTCGACTCGGGCCGCATCGTGCACGCATGGCAGGCCGGTGCGCAGACGGTCGCGCTGCGCAACCAGCTGACCGCGATGCCCGACGGCGGCGTGGTCGCGATCTCGATCCCGAAGGTGCCGTACCGCTGCCCGCCCGGCCCGTACGAGCGCGCGTGCATGATCGCGAGCTACCTGAAGACCGCGAAGCCGAAGTCCAAGCTGCTGGTCCTCGACGCGAACCCCGAGGTGCAGTCGAAGAAGGCGCTGTTCGAGAAGGCGTTCGCCGACCACTACAAGGGCATCCTCGAATACCGCCCGAACGCCGAGCTCAAGGAGGTGTCCGGCGGCGTCGCGAAGCTCGACTTCGAGGACGTGAAGGTCGACGTGCTGAACGTCGTGCCGCCGCAGCGCGCGGCCGACATCGCGCGCCAGGCCGGCGTCGTCAACATCAACAACCGCTGGGCCGGCGTGGACTGGCTGACGATGGAGTCGACCGCGGTCAAGGGCGTGCACGTGCTCGGCGACGCGACCTTCCCGGCGCCGACGATGCCGAAGTCCGGCCACATGGCCAACCAGCACGCGAAGGTCGCGGCGGCGGCGATCATCAACCTGCTGAAGGGCGAGGCGGTCAATCCGACGCCGGTGGTGATGAACACCTGCTACAGCTTCGTCACCCAGCGCGACGTGATCCACGTCGCCTCGGTCCACCAGTACGACGCGGCGGACAAGACGGTCAAGCCGGTGCCCGGCTCGGGTGGCGTGTCGGCGGCGGCCAACCAGCTCGAGGGCCGCTACGCGCTGTCCTGGGCGGACAACATCTGGGCGGACATGCTCGCGGTCTGAACCGGGGGGCGGCCTACTTCAGCCCGCTGAGGTAGGCCGCGACGGCCTTCGCCTCGAGCTCGGTGAGCTTGCTCGCGATGGTGTGCATCACCGCGTTGTCGTTCGTGCGCTCGCGCTTGCCGAACTGCTTGAGCTGGTTCTCGACGTACTGCGCGTGCTGGCCGGCGAGCCGCGGCAGCGTGTCGGTGCCATGGCCCGCCGGGCCGTGGCAGCTGGAGCAGGCGGCCACGCCGCTGTACGGATTGCCGCGCAGGTAGACGAAGCGGCCGACCTGAGCGAGTTCCGCGTCGGCCACCTCGTGCGCATGCGTGGGGCGCGACGCGTACCAGGCGCCGAGCGCCGCGAAGTCGGCCGGCGACAGGTCGTCGACCATCGGCTGCATCGTCGTGTTCTTGCGCCGGCCCGACTTGTAGTCGGCGAGCTGGCGCGCGACGTAGGTCGCGTTCTGGCCGGCAAGCCGCGGAAAGATCGGGCTCGAGCTCTCGCCGTCGGCGCCGTGGCACAGGAAGCACTTGCCCTGCACGATCTCCTCGGCCCGCTTCGCGTCCTGTGCCGCCGCGCCCGCCGCGCCGCACGCCAGTCCGATCGCCACCGCCACCTGCCACGCCCTTCGCATCCTCATCGCCCTCTCCGCGTCCTCACGCCGCCCCTCCGGGGCGGAACACCCGGCTGCCCGGCACCGGCTGGTCGAGCGCACCGCTGGGGCGCCCGTCGACGAGCCGGTCGGTGGCCGCCGCGGCGGCCCACATCGCGCACAGCGTCACCCACGAGGTCATCGTGAAGATCGCCGCGCCCGACAACCCGGCACCGACCGCGCAGCCGCCGGCCAGCATGCCGCCGAAGCCCATCAGCACCGCGCCGAGAATGTAGCGCCGCATGCTCGCGCCGCCCTGGAAACCCTCCAGCTTCAACTCGCCGAAGAGCGACGCGGCGAGGAACGACCCGACGACCACGCCGGGCACGAGGCCGAGATCGAAGGTCGGCGGCTTGTCGCCGGCGAACAGCACGCGCGTCAGCACCTCGGCCGACGGCCCGGTGAAGCTGATCGACTGGATCGGATGCGGATCGAAGGAGACCTTCGCGATCGCGTAGGTGACCCACCACGCCGCCGCGACCGCGAGCCCGACACCGATCGCGCCGACCCGGCCCCACGCGGGCACGCGCTGCCTGCGCGCCCACCAGACGGCCGCACCGAGCCAGACCAGCCCGAAGACGAGCGCGCCGCCGTGACCGATGCCGAGCCGCTGGACCAGGTCGCGCGAGGCCCCGCCGTCCACCGTCCACCACGCCGAGATCGTCTCGCGAAGCGGCGCCAGCACGCCGGTCCAGGACGCCTGCGCGGTCACCGCGAACACCAGCCCGGACATCACCGAGCGCAGGTTGCCCTGCGCGGCGAGCACCAGCAGCCGGCTCGAGCAGCCGCGGGCGAGGATCATGCCGATGCCGAAGAGCGCGCCACCGACCGCTGCGCCCGAGAGGCTCCCGCGCGCCGC
>JADCHE010000165.1 GCA_020248665.1 Burkholderiales bacterium
AACGGGCGCGACACGGCGGCGCTCGACGCGCGCGCGGCCGAGCTCGCCGCCAGGGGCCTCGAGGCCGAGGTCGCCGCGTTCGACGTGACCGACACCAGCGCGGCCGCCGCCGCCGTGCAGTCGCTCGCCGCGCGCCGCGGCCGGCTCGACGTGCTGTGCGCCAACGCCGGCATCCAGCACCGCAGTCCGATCGTCGACTTCCCGCTCGCCGACTTCCAGCGCGTGATCGACACCAACCTCACCGCGGTCTGGGCGCTCGCGAAGGAGGCCGCACGCGTGATGCAGCCGGCGAAGCGCGGCCGGATCGTGATCACCGGCTCGATGACCGCGATCGCGGCGCGCCCGACGGTGTCGGCCTACATCGCGTCGAAGGGCGCGGTGCACGCGCTGACGCGCGCGCTCGCGGTCGAGCTCGGGCCGCACGGGGTGACGGTCAACTGCATCGCGCCCGGGTACTTCGGCACCGAGATGAACACCGCGCTGGTGCAGGACGAGAAGTTCAACGCCTGGGTCACCGGCCGCACGCCGGTCGGCCGCTGGGGCCGGCCCGAGGAGATCGGCGCGGCGGCGCTGTACCTCGCGTCGGACGAGGCGGCGTTCGTCAACGGCCACGTGCTGGTCGTCGACGGCGGGTTCTCGGCGGCGCTGTGAGCGACGCGCTGGCGACCGCGACGCCGTGGCCGTGGACGTGGACGGCCGACGGCGCGCCGGCGGGCGCGGTCGTCGTCGGCGCCTCGGGCGGGCTGGGCGCGGCCTTCGTCGAGGCGATCGTCGCGCACGGCGGATTCGCGACGGTGCTGGCGCTGTCGCGCTCGGGGCCGGTGGATTTCGACGTCGACGCCGGGGCCAATGACGGACCCGCCGCCGGCGCCGCCGCACCCGGGGGCCCGGCGTCGACGCGCGCCGCGCCGGCCGGGACGCGCCTCGTGCGCGGCCGCGTCGACGTGACCGACGAGCCGTCGGTCGCCCGCGCCGCCGCGCTCGCCGCGTCGCTCGCCCCGCCCCGGCTGGTGATCGTGGCGACCGGCCTGCTGCACGCGCCCGACGGGCTGCGGCCGGAGAAGTCGCTCTCGATGCTCGATCCGGCGCGCCTCGCGCGGCTCTTCGCGGTCAACGCGACCGGGCCGGCGCTGGTCGCCAAGCACCTGCTGCCGCGGATGCCCCGGCAGGGCCGCGCGAGCTTCGCGGCGGTGTCGGCGCGCGTCGGCAGCATCTCCGACAACCGCCTCGGCGGCTGGTACGGCTACCGCGCGTCGAAGGCGGCGCTCAACATGCTGCTGCGGTGCGCGGCGATCGAGTGGGCGCGGACCGCGCGCGACGGCGTCTGCGTCGGGCTGCACCCGGGCACGGTGGACACGGCGCTGTCGGCGCCGTTCCAGGGCAACGTCGCCGACGGGAAGCTGTTCACGCCGGCGCACTCGGCGGCGCGGCTGCTCGACGTGCTCGCGCGGCTCGGGCCGGCCGAGTCGGGGCGGGTGTTCGCGTGGGACGGCGCCGAGGTGCCGGCCTGAGGCATCCGGCCGCGCCCCGCCTCAGGCGAGCGTGACGACGACCGCGCCCTCGGCGACGCGGTCCCCCTCGGCGACGCGGATCTCGGCCACCGTCCCGGCGGCGGGCGCCTCGACCGGGATCTCCATCTTCATCGACTCGACGATCACCAGCGCGTCGCCGGCCGCGACCGACTGCCCGACGCTCACCTCGACCTTCCAGACGCTGCCCGCCACCTCGGTCCTCACCGCCGTCATCGTCGCCGCTCCCCGCCGTGCGTGTCCGGGAGCCGAGTGTGCCGCCGCGGGGGCATCGCGTCGAGCCGGCGGACTGGTGCGCGCGACCGGGTCCGGGTGGGCGGCGCGACCCCTTCGCTCGGCGCCGCGCGGTACGCGCCCGGGCGCGCGGGACGCGTCCGTCGGTCGCCGACGATCGGCCGTCGCGCCGGACGGAGCCGCCGCGCGCGCGCGTGGCCCAATGCCGTCATGGTGCTGTTCGACGTGCGCACGCTGTTCTTCGTCGGCGCGATCTCCGCGATCGTCTGCGCGACGATGCTCTGGCTGAGCCGGGGGCTGCACGGGCCCTCGCGCCCCGGGCTCGCGTGGTCGTCGGCCTCGCAGTGCGCGTTCGGCGTCGCGATGCTGCTGATCTCGCTGCGCGGCGCGATCCCGGACGTGCTGTCGTGGCCGGTCGCGAACGCGCTCGGCAGCAGCGCCGCGGCGCTGATGTACGAGGGCGTGCGGCGGCTGTCGGGCGCGCGCCCGATGCCCTGGCTCGTCGGCGGCGTCGCCGCCGTGCTGTGCGCCGTGCACGCGATGCTGGGCAGCGACCCGCGCTGGTTCGAGCTGCGGCTGCAGATCACCTCGGTCGTGCAGGGCGGCTTCTCGGCCGCGTCGATCCCGCTGCTGCTCGCGCGGCTGCGCCGCGACGACGAGCCGCGCGCGCCGCTGCGCTGGGCGGTCGGCTTCCTCGCGCTGTTCGGGGCGGGCCACGCCGCCCGCTTCGTCGTGGTCGCGGCGAGCGGGGCGCCGATCTCGCAGGCCGGCATGGTGCACGGCCCGGTGCAGGCGCTGATGCCGACGGTGTTCGCGATCGCTCCGATGGTCTACTCGCTGATCCTGATCGGCCTGGTCAACGGGCGGATCGCCAGCGAGCTGTGGGCGATCGCGACGGTCGACACCCTGACCGGCGTGCGTACCCGGCGCGCGTTCATCGACGAGGCCCGACGCGCGCTCGATCCCGGCGGCACCCCGGTGCTGATGATGCTCGACCTCGACCGCTTCAAGCAGGTCAACGACCGGTACGGCCACGGGAGCGGGGACCGCGTGCTGCAGCGCTTCGCGCGGCTGCTGCGCGAGGCGTGCCCCGAGGGCGCGGCGATCGGCCGCTACGGCGGCGAGGAGTTCTGCCTGCTGGTGGAGCGCACGACGCCCGCGGCAGGGCTCGCGCTCGCGCAGCGGCTGTGCGACACCGCCCGCGCGACCGCCTTCGGGCTCGCGGTACCGGACGTGACGGTCACCGTGTCGATCGGCGTCGCGACCGCGGCCGACGGCACGACGCTCGAGGAGCTGCTGATCGCGGCGGACAGGCGGCTGTACCGCGCGAAGGCCTCGGGCCGCGACCGCGTGGTCAGCTCGGACGGCCCGCTCGAGGTGGACACGCGGCCCATGCCCGAGGCGGCGCCGAGCGACCCGCGGGCGCGCGGCGTCGGCGTGCCGCTGTCGAGCTGAGCGCGGCGGCTCAGTCCGCCGGCCGCAGCACGACGCCCCCGGGCAGGCTGCAGGGCGCGCGCTGCGCCCGCACCGTCCACGCGGGCGCGCCCACCGACTCGAACGCCCGCGCGACCGCGCGCTGCAGCCGCGCGCCGCCCGCGTCGTCGGCCGACGCGCAGGCCTCGGCGAGGACGGTGACCCCGCCGGCGCGCAGCGTGTCGACGTAGAGCGCGAGCGTGTCGCGGTGGATCGGCGACAGTGCGCCGGCTGCGTCGAACACCACCAGCCGCTCCTGGACGTCGTCGAGCTCGCCGACCTCGACGTCGAGCGCGGCGAGACGCGCGCTCAGCGAGGCCCTGCGCGCATCGCGCGCCGCCTCGCGCGGATCGGCCGCCGGCGCGACGCGTGCGTGGACGACCGGTACGATCGTGCGGCTCGCCGTCGGCCGCGGCACGTCGTGGCGCAGCGCGCCGGACTGCGGCGCGCCGAGCGCGAGGCCCGGGCCGAACCCGAGCGTCGCGCCGAACGCGAGGCCCCAGAGCAGGGCGAGCGCGCCCGGTCGCCTGGACGCGCCCACCGTCATTCCCCTTCGGTGCAGACCCAGTGCCGCGAGATCGCCGCGGACCCGCAGTGGGACGCGACGAACGCGGCCATCGCGTCGGGCGACACCGGCGTCGGCGCATGCCAGGCGCGGCCCGCCCAGTAGGCGGCCTCGACCATCGGCGACTCGCCGGCGCCGCGGCGGTGCGCGTCGCCGAGGGCCATCGCCAGCCCCATCTGCGCGCCGGCGTCGTCGCGCCACGCGCGGGTGCGCAGCGCGGCGACGTCGGCGCCGCGCGCCGGGTCGATCGCGGCGACGACCTGCGCGGAGCCGGCGGACTGCGCGTGCGCGGCGGGCAGGCACAGCGCCGCGAGCAGTGCGGCAGCGGGGATCGAACGGTACGGCATGGCGAGGCGCTCCCTGGATTCGCACGGCGCTCGATGCGGCGCCGCACGGACCCACGCTACGCCCCGCGTTGCGGGCCCCGCATCCCGCGGACAGGGCACTCGGCCCGCGGGGATGCCGGATTCAGGGGATGCCGCGGCTCGGCGAGCGGCTCGGCCCGCCGGTCACTTGTAGACCAGGTCGCGCAGCCCCAGCGAGACCCAGGGCACGTACGAGATCACCATCAGGCAGCCGAGCACCACCAGCACGAACGGCAGCAGGTACGGGATGATCCGGTCGAGCGAGATCCGCGCGACCGTGCACGCGGCGAACAGGTTCACGCCGAACGGCGGCGTGATCATGCCGAGCGCGAGGTTCACCACCATGATGATGCCGAAGTGCACCGGGTCGATGCCGAAGTGCGCGGCCACCGGCGCGAGGATCGGCGCGAGCACGATGATCGACGCCGAGGTCTCGATGAACATGCCGATCACGAACAGCGCGGCGTTGACGCCGAGCAGGAACCAGAACGGGCTGTCGAGCACCGAGGTCAGCCACTGGCCGATCGCGTCGGGCACGCCGGCGCGGGTGATCAGGAACGCGAACAGGCCCGCGTTCGCGATGATGAACAGGATCACCGACGACGAGATCGCCGACTTCTTCAGGATCGGCAGCAGGTCCGAAGGCTTGATCTCGCGGTAGATCACCATGCCCACGACGAGCGCGTAGACCACCGCGACGGCGGACGCCTCGGTCGGCGTGAAGATGCCGCCGTAGATGCCGCCGAGGATGATCACCGGCATCGCGAGCGCCCAGGCCGCCTTCATCGTCGCGGTGCCGAAGCCGAGCCGGCCGTCGCCGTCCTGCTTGCCCCAGCCCTTGAACTTGCAGTAGACCCAGACGAAGAGCATCAGCGCGCCGCCGATCAGCAGCCCCGGGCCGAAGCCGGCGATGAACAGCTCGCCGATCGACACCTCGGCCGACACGCCGTACAGGATCATCGGGATCGACGGCGGGATGATCACGCCGAGCTCGGCGCTGGTGGCCTGCAGCGCCGCCGCGTAGTTGTTCGGATAGCCGTGCCGCACCAGCGCCGGGATCAGGATCGCGCCGATCGCGAAGGTGGTGGCGACCGACGAGCCCGACACCGCCGCGAAGATCATGCAGGTCAGCACGCAGGTCATCGGCAGGCCGCCCTGCACGCCGCCGACGATCGAGCGCGCGAACTCGACCAGCCGGCGCGAGATGCCGCCGCCCTCCATCAGGTTGCCCGCGAGGATGAAGAACGGGATCGCCGCGAGCGGGAACTTGTTGATCGAGCCGAACATCTCCTTGACGATCAGCAGCTTGTTCGCGCCGGTGATCTGGATGCCGAGGACCGCCGACAGGCCGATCGACACCGCGACCGACACCGTCAGCGCGAAGCACAGCAGCATCGTGACGAGCATCGCGGTGGTCATCGCACGCTCCTCACTGCGCCAGCTCGAGGTCTTCGCGCTTCGGGTCGAGCGCGTTGCCGAGCGCCCCGAGGATCGCGAACACGCCCCCCACCGGCATCGCCAGGTAGGCCCAGAACATCGACACGTCCTCCAGCCCGGCGACCGACTGCACCTTGCCGCGCTGCGCGTAGTCCCAGCCGATCACGACGATCAGCAGCAGCAGGAAGATCGACACCGCAGCCACCGACCAGTCGAGGAAGCGCCGGGTGCGCGCACCGCTCCAGCGGTACACCACGTCGACGCAGACCATCGCGCCCTGCCGGAAGGCGGCCGCGATCCCGAAGAAGACCATGTAGATCAGCGAGAAGCGGATCAGTACCTCGGTCCATTCGGCCGGATGCTCGAGCACGAAGCGGGTGACGATCTGCCAGAAGCCGAGCGCGGCGGCGATCGCCAGCATCGCGCACGACACGTAGAGCGCGAACGCCGTGGTGCGGCGCTCGATCGCGAGCAGGGTGTCCTTCATGGGGACTCCGGGGAAGCGGGGCCGGTGGGGCCGGTGGGGCCGGGCGAGGGGCGCGCCGGCGCGGCGGCGCGCGTGCCGGAACGGTCGGACCGCGCGGCGCCCAGGTCAGGGCGCCGCGCCCGCCGCGTCACTTGAAGTTGCGGATCCGGTCGATGTTGGCCTGGCCGAACTGCTTGTTGAACTCGGCGAACACCGGGGACAGCGCGGCCTGGAACTTCGACTTGTCGACCTCGACCACCTGCATGCCCTTGGCCCGCAGGTCGGCCACGCCCTTCGCGTCGTCCTCGTCGACGCGCGCGCGGTTCGCCTTGATCGCCTCGGCGGCCGCGTCCATGAAGTGCTTCTTGTCGTCGGCCGACAGCTTGTCGAACGCCGCCTTGCTCATCAGCAGCACCGCGGGCGAATAGACGTGCCCGGTCAGCGACAGGTGCTTCTGCACCTGGTCGAGCTTGGCGGCGGTGATCACCGACAGCGGGTTCTCCTGGCCGTCGACCGTGCCCTGCTGCAGCGCGGTGAACACCTCGGTGAACGCCATCGGCGTGGGCACGATGCCGAAGCCCTTGTACGCGGCGATGTGGACCGGGTTCTCCATCGTCCGCATCTTCAGGCCCTTCAGGTCGTCCGGCGTGTTGACCGGACGCTTGCTGTTGGTCATGTGGCGAAAGCCGTTCTCCGCCCAGCCCAGCGCCTTGATGCCCTTGGACTCGAACTTGGCGAGCAGGTCCTGGCCGATCGGGCCGTCGAGCACCGCGCGCGCGTGCGCCTTGTCGCGGAACAGGAACGGGATGTCCAGGATCCGGGTCTCGGGCACGAAGTTCGGCACCGGACCGCTCGAGCTCATGGTCAGCTCGTGCGTGCCGAGCTGGATCGCCTCGATCGACTCGCGCTCGGCGCCCATCGCGCCGGCGTAGAAGTTCTGGATCCTGTAGCGGCCGTTCGTGCGCTTCTCGACCTCGCGCGCGAAGGTGTCGATCGCCACGCCGTAGTGCGAGTTCTGCCCGATGGAGATGTTCATCTTCATCTGGGTCTGGGCGGCGACGGGGGCGCTGGTCAGCAGCGCAGCGCCGGCCAGGGCGAGCGCGATCGGCAGCCGGGTGAGCTTCATCGGGGGATCTCCTCGTGATGGTTGCGGCAGGGCCCGTCGGCGCCAGTGCGGCGCGTCGGGCACAGGGGGCGCAGTGTACGTCAGGCGCGGCCGAAGGCAAGCACGCCCTCGGTTGCGGCCGGGTGGCGCACCGCATCGCGACCCCACGCTAAGACGTCCGCGGCGCCGACCGCGTTGCGGCTTAGGAACCAGCCGGCCTCGAACATCGGCACGCGCAGGCCCTGCAGGTCCGCGCCCGCGAGCGCGGCGGGCACGTCGGACCGCTCCATGGAGCCGCAGCGCAGCACGACCCGCCGGAAGCGCCCGCCGAGCGCCTCGACCTGCGCGCGCTCGACGGCCGGATGGACCGCAGTGCGGGCGGCGCGGGGGCTCTCCTCGACGTGCAGCGTCCGCAGGAGGTCCTCGAGCGCGACGAAGAACGCGGTCACGCCCGCGGTGACGAGTTGCCGAAACCGAACGTCGCGGCGAGCACACCCGCGAGCAGCGCCGAGGACCGGCGCGGTTCCGGAACGGCTGGAGGTGACCGGACGATGCGCGCGGGCGCGTGAGGAACGCATGAGGATCGGGCTCCGCGAGCCGGTAGCCGACCCCGGGATCGGTCGGCAGCAAACGCGGGGCCGCCGGGGCCGCAGGCCCGCCCAACCCCGACGTCTCGCCCGGCAGCCGGCCGGGCGGACGGGTTACGCTCGGTGCGCGCAGGCCGGACAATGGCGCGGCCGCGACGGCCGATCGTGCCGCAGAGGCCCGTCTTCCTTGGAGTGCACCGATGCCACTGGGCGATGCGATCGCCGTGTCGAGGCTCGAAGCCCGACTCTTCCGCCAGTTCCCGAAGTTGTTCATCTCGCTCGCCGGCATCGTGCTGATCCCGGCGCTCTACGGCTACATCTACCTCGAGTCGGTCTGGGACCCGGTCACCTACACGCGCGACATGCCGGCGGCGATCGTGAACCTCGACCGCGGCACGCGCTCGGGCGAGGCGGTCGTCGACCTCGGGGCGGACGTGACGCGGTCGCTGAAGGCCAAGGGGCAGTTCGCGTTCTACGAGACCGACGACCCGGACCTGGCGCGCCGGCACGTGCGCGAGGGCCGCAGCCTCTTCGCGCTGATCGTGCCGCCGGAGTTCAGCGAGGCGGCGGTGGGCGCGGCCGCCGAGGGCTCGGGGCGGATCGTGGTCCATGCGTCCGAGGGCAACAACTACGCGGGCGCGGGCTTCGCGAAGCGCTTCGCCGACGACCTCGGCCGCCAGCTGAACGACACGCTCGCCGAGCAGCGCTGGCGCATGGTGCTCGGCGCGAACGCGTCGACCACGGACCAGATCGGGCGGCTTCGCGAAGGCCTCGCCCAGCTGCGCCGCGGCGCCGGTGCGCTCGAGGCCGGCCTGCGACAGGCGGAGGCTGGTTCGGCGCGACTCGCGGCGGGCGCGGGCGAGCAGGCGAGCGGCGTGACGCGGCTGGCCGACGGGGTGCGCCAGCTCGGTTCCGGCGCGCGGGCGCTCGACGCGAAGCGCCCCGCCCCCGAGGAACTCGCGAGGCTGAAGGCGGGCGCGGCGCGGCTCGCCGACGGGCACACGCAGCTGCAGGCGGCCTTCCCGCCGCTCGACGACGGCGCGCGGCGCCTCGGCGAGGGCGCCGGGGCGCTGCGCGAGGAGACCGAGGACATCCCGTTCATCGGCACGAAGCTCGCCACCGCAGCGGGGCAGCTCGCCGACGGCGCGGGCCTGCTGCGCGGCGGGATCCGCGAGGCGTCCCAGGGCGCGTCGCAGCTCTCGGGCGGCGCCCGCGAGCTCTCCCGCGGCGTCGCGCAGACCACCGACGGGTTCGCCGCGTTCGCGGGCGGGGTCACCGCGCTCGCGGCGCGGGTGCCCGCGGACGCGCAGCTCGAGCCGCTGCTCGCGGGCGGGGCGACGCTGACCACGCGGATGTGGGGATAGCCTTCGTGCAGGAACCGCGTCGTCGCGGCATGGTCACCGTCCGTGGTCAGGATATAGGCCACATCGAGCTTG
>JADCHE010000166.1 GCA_020248665.1 Burkholderiales bacterium
CGACCGCCGTCCCGCACGAGACGGCCGAGCAGGCCGGCGAGCGGGCCCGTGCCGCGCGGCGGTGCGGGCGGCGCGGCGCCCTCCTCGTGCACGGGCTCGGCGCGGCACGGGCGCTCGCCCCAGACCGGGCCCGGCACCGCGAGCCGCAGGCCGGCCGTCACAGCGCGTCGGGCGCGAAGCGCGCCCGCACCGTCTGGTGCAGCCAGCGGCCAGCCTGGGCCGCGAGAGGCGCGTCGCCGAAGTCGAGCCGCACCCACGCGCGGCCGCCGGGGCGCGGCGCAGGATCGCCTGCGAGCGCCTCGAGCCCGACGTCGACCACGTAAGTCGGACGGGCAGGCTTCAGGCCGTCGCCGTCGGCCGGATCGACCTGCACCGGCCCGCCGAAGCGCTCGCCGAGCGCCGCGCCCGGAAGCTTCGCGACGGCGGCTGGCGACTGCCGCCGCAGCGTCGCGCGGTAGACGCGACCCGGCGCCTCGGCGAGGCGCACGTCGACGCGACGCACGCCCTCGCGCAGCCGTGCGGCGGCATCCTGATCGAGCGCGAGCCGGACCTGCGCGGGCCGCGCATCGAGCAGCGTGCCGATCTCGTCGCCCTCGCGCACGAACCGGCCCGGCAGGTCCTGCGCACGGGCGATCGAGAAGCGGCCCGGCACCGGCGCGAGGAGGCGCAGCTGCGCCAGCCGCTCGTCGACGCGCGCGAGCTCGGCCTCGTTGCGGGCCAGCGACTCCTCCGCGCGGCGCGCGCGCGCCGGCTCCGCGCGCAGATGCGCGAACAGCTCGGCACGCAGCCCCGGCTGCTCCCGGAGCAGTCGCTCACGCTCCTGGCGCAGCCACGGATCGTCCAGGCGGACGAGCTCGGCACCGGCCTCCACGTCGACATCGCCCGCGGTCGTCACGACGAACCCGTCGACGCCGGCGCGCACGCGCGCGTCCTCGTGCGGGCTCACCAGGGCGGGGGCGACCACGCGGTCGGGCACGGGCACGACGAACGCGCCCAGCGCCGCGAGCCCGGCGATCGCGCCGGCGCGCAGCCGCACCCGCCAGCGCACGGACACCGGTGCGCCGGCGCGGGCCGGGCCCGCGAGCAGGCGGTGCAGCGGCAGCACCAGCAGCCACGCGATGCCGAAGGCCGCCACCGCCGCGCCGGCGAGCCGGTGGTGCGCACCGGCCCACGGCAGCAGCGCCGCGAGGATCGCGGCGCGCCAGGCGAACGCGAGCGGCGCGTAACCGACGAGCCAGGGCCGCTCCGCGCGCGCCGCGTCGGGCCCGCGCGCCTCGCGCCACCCGAGTGCGCGCCGCAGGGCGGCCTGCCACCAGGCGCCGCTGCGCGTCGCGAGATTGGGCAGCCCGGCGAGGTCGCACAGCACGAAGTAGCCGTCCATGCGCAGCAGCGGGTTGCCGTTGAACAGCAGCGTCGAGGTGACGCCCACGACCGCCACGGCGAAGGCCGCGTCGTTCAGCCACCCGGGCTCCGTCGCGGCCCACGCGATCAGTCCGATCGCGGCGAGCGCGGACTCGGCCAGGATGCCGGCCGCGGCGACCAGCGCCCGCTGCGAGGCGTGCGCGAACCGATCCGACGCCGACGCGTCGACATAGGGCACCGGCAGCCCGAGGATCCACGAGACGCCCACCTCGCCGACCCGCCCTCCGTGACGCACCAGCGCGAGCGCGTGCGCGACCTCGTGGACGAGCTTCATCGGCAGCCAGGCGAGCGAGGCGAGCAGCAGGTAGCGCGGGGTCTGAAGCCAGCGCTGCGCGTGCCGCGCGACCGCGTCCCACTCGACGAGCGCGATCGCGCCGGCGACCAGCACCAGCGCGAGCCACGCGAGCGCGCCGGCGCGCGAGAACAGCGGCGCGGCGAGCGGCTCGAACGGCCGCAGCAGCCGGTGCGGATCGCCGAGCGGCATCCGCGGCGCGATCGGGTTCAGGCGACCGGCGATCCGCCGCCTCGTGCGCAGGCGGTCGTCGCCGCGCAGCACGTCCACGTCCGAGAGGCCTTCGCAGGCGAGGCAGCGCTCCTCGACGAGCCGCGCGAGCAGCTCGATCGTCTCGTCCTGGGTCGGCGCGCCCTCGGGGTCCTCGGCCAGCGCCTCGTCCCAGATCGCCTGCACCGTGCGGCGGCCGTCGCAGCGGCCCGCGATCGACCAGGCCGACCCGTCGAGCCGGATCGCGTTCGTGCGTGCGTCGCCGCTCGCGACGTGCCAGGTGGCACCCCGCACCCGCTGCGGGTCGCTGCGCGCGTGCAGCCGCCAGCGGGGGCGCAGCGACGCGACCTGATGCCATCGCTCGCTGTGGAGCGGTCGCTCCGGGATCACGGCATCCAGCGCCACGCGAGCCGGGCGAGCGCGTCGCCGGCGCGCCGGGCCCATTCGAGCGCGAGCGGCCCGCGACCGGCGGCGAGGTGCGCGACGCCGCGCTGGCCCGCGCGGGGCTCGATCGCGCCGGCCCTGCCCGCCATGCCGTCCTCGAGCTGCGCCTCGAGCTCGAACACGTTGCGACCGTCGATCGTCGTGGCCGCCGGAGCCATCCGCTCGACGCGCAGCGGCAGCGTGTCCCAGGGCAGCGCCGACAGCGCGAGCCGGCCGCGCGCGCCGGACTCGACGCGGCGCAGGTCGCGCTCGTCGAGCTCGACGATCACGCGGTGACGGCGCGACGGCGCGACCACGAACATCGACTGCCCGCGATCGACCGGCACGCCGATCTGCTGCCACAGGTCGCCCTGCAGCACGATGCCGTCGATCGGCGCACGCAGGCTGATCTGCTCGAGCTGGTGGTCGACCAGGCCGAGCCGGGCGCGGGTCTCGTCGACCTTCGCCTGCGCGATCGCCATCGCCGCGCGCTCGCCCCGGGCCATCGCGGCCGACGCGGCGCCCTCGTGCTGCGACAGCTCGCTCCTCAGCTTCGCGCGCTCGAGCTCGAGGTCGCGATCGCCGAGCTCCGCGAGCACGTCACCCTCGCGAACCGCGTCGCCCGGGCGCACCCGGACGGTCTTCAGGTAGCCGCGGATCGGTGCAGCGACGGTCAGCTGCACCGCGCCCTCGATACGGGCCGGCGCGCCCACGGTCAGCTCGATCGGCACGGCGAGCGCGACCCCGATCGCCGCAGGCACCGCGACCCACGCGAGCGTCGCCGCCCGCGGGCGCGTCCCGGCCGCGCCGCCGCCCGGCCGCAGCAGCCCGAGCGCGCGCCGCAGCGGCCCCGGGCGCCGCGAGCGCAGCAGGCGCAGCCACGGCACGGCGATCTCGGCGAGCGCGTGCAGCCGCTCGCCCGCGCCGGCCACGGGCGGCGCGTCGAACTCCGCGAGCACCGCCGCCAGCGGGACGCCGGCGATCGCGACGGGCACGGTGACGATCGCCGCCGCGCCGCCGGCCCGCCGTGCGAGCTCCGTGGCGCGCACCAGCGTGCGCGCGCCGTCCGGCGCGGGGCAGGCGAGGATGCGCGACTGCGCGATCGCCTCCTCCATCGCCGCGACGAGCGTGCGCACGGCCTCGCCCTGCCACTCGGGCTCGCCGGCGTCCGACAGCGCGACCGGGCGGATCGTGCCCCGGACACCGTCGCGCCATCCGAGCACCACGCGCGCCGCGCCGGCCGCACGGGCGAGCCGCGTGCACAGCAGCGCGGCCGCGCCATCGAAGTCGGCGCACGTGCCCAGCTCGCGCGCGAGCGCGAGCTGCCCGAGGACGTCGGCGGCGGAGGCATCGTCGGGCGCGGCCGCGCCGGGCGGTGCCGCGCGGGGTTCGAGCGGCCGGGCCGCGGGCGCCGGGCCGACCGGCATCGAGCGGGCGGGCACGGGGCCAGCGCGCGGCGATGC
>JADCHE010000167.1 GCA_020248665.1 Burkholderiales bacterium
AAACGTGTCGTCGCGCAGGCTCGCGAGCACCGCGTGCTCGCCGAGGCACTCGCGCGCGGCATGGGCGAGCTCGCGCACCAGCGCCTCGCCCGCGTCGACGCCGCAGGCGCTCCAGACGATGCGCAGCGCGTCGAACTCGACGACGCCGACGACGTGGGCTTGAGCGTCGCCGGGCGAGCGCGCGAGGCGCTCGAGCCGCTGCACGAAGCCCTTGCGGTTCGTCAGGCCGCTCACCGGGTCCTGCAGCGCCCGCTCGAGCAGCGCCTGCAGGCGCTCGTCGAGCAGCGCGAACTCGGAGCGTTCGAGCAGGGGGCGGTCCTGATCGGACACCGGACGGATCCGCGCCGCCTCGATCTCGCGCGCGAACTCGACGAGCGTCAGCTCATGGCAGTCGGTGGCCGAGCGGCTCGCGAAGGCGCACACGCCGGCGGGCCGGCTCGTCCAGATCAGTTGCATCGGCAGCGTGCGCCCTTCGCGCGGCACGAGCCACCAATCGCCGGTCCGCAGCCGCCGCGCCCAGGCGTCGAGCACGGGCGGCAGCTCGCGCGGGGCCACCTCCGGCCGCGGGTGGAACACCGCGGGCGGCGGCCCCTCGCGGCGCTCGAGCGCCGCGAGCACGCGCTCGACGTCGGCGACGCACGCGTCGCGCAGCGCGGGGTCGACGCAGACCGCGGCGAGCGCGGGCCCGAGCCGGTTGACCAGCGCGGTCCGCTCGGAACGGGACCCGGGGCCCGGCGCCTCGTCCGGGCCGAGCCACTCGAGCAGCCGGTCGATGATCGCGAGGCCCTCGTCGAACTCGTCCGATGCGCCCCGCATCTCGAGCAGCACGAGGTGCTGCCGCCAGCCCGCGTCGAGCAGCCGCAGCACCGTCTCGGGCACCCGGCGGCCGCCGAGGCGCGCCGCGAGGGCGTCGGCGACCCGCAGCCGGGCGCGGCGCACGCGGTCGCGCGCCTCGCAGGCCTCCTGCAGCCGCGCGACGCGCACCCGACGCGTCTCGCGTATCGGCGCGAGCAGCCGCGAGAGCACGTCGCGGGCGCGCTCGAACAGCGAGGGATCCTGCTCGCCGCGCACGGCGACGCGCTCGACCAGCTGGTGCAGGTAGCGGCGCAGCCCGTCGTCGAAGAAACGGCCCTGCTCGTCGGTCGCGATCGAGTACTGCTCGAGCAGGTCGACCATCCTGCGCGCCGCATGATCGGCCGACCCGAGGAAGCTCGCGTCGCGCAGCGCGAGCTTGAGCAGCGGCCGCTCGAGGCGCCGCAGCAGCCAATGGATCTCGGAATCGACACCGGATTCGACGACCGCGCGTCCGAGCAGGCCCGCGGCCGACTCGAGCGTGCGCCGGCACGTGGCCGGCAGCGGCGACGCATCGAGCGAGCCCACGAGCTGCGCGCTCAGCGTCGGGGGCGGCACCCCGCTCGCAGCCGGCTCGGCGAAGGTGGGGTACGCATCGAGCACGCGGTCGAGCGCGCGCAGGTCGAGCGCGGGGCCCGGGCCGGCGGGCGCGGGCGCCGCGGGACCCGCGCCCGCCGGCGCGCCGTGCGCGAGATGATCGATGATGCCGAGCAGGCTGGGCGCGGACGGGCTCGCGACCGGATGGGTCGCGACCGGCTGCGCGGCCGCGGGGCGCGACGCGCCCGCGCGGCTCAGCGACTTCATCAGCCGCTCGAGGCTGTAGTCGACGTTCGCCGGCACCGGAGCGGCCTGCATCGACCGGTACAGGCCCTGCAGCGACTCGACGAGCTCGGCGGCGACCGGCGTGGCCGGCGCGTCGTCCGGCGCCTCGAGGCCGCGGGGCGGCGCATCGTGGCCCTTCGGCCCGGTGCCGCCGCCCGGAGTGCCCGCCGGATCGTCCGGCGGGCCGGCGTCGCCGCGGCCCGTGGCGTCGGCGTCCGGCGAACGTGCGGGCGTCGTCGCCGGGGCGCCCGCGCGCCCCGCCCGGCGTGGGGTCGGCGCGGGGGCGTCGAGCGGCGCGATCGCGGCATTCAGCGTCGCGTACAGGCTCGCGCAGCTCACGCGCAGCGCGGCACCGAAGCAGCGGTACTCGACGGTGCGCACCGGCGCCGGATGCTTGAGCGGCGCGATCGCGTCCTGGAAGGCCCGGCAGATCGTGGCCGGGCCGAACGGGTTCGAGACGCGGTCGAGCGCCAGGCCCCGCAGCGCACCATAGCGCCGCTCGAGATCGGCCAGCGGCATGCTGAGGTCGGATTCGATCTGGTGGACGACCGTCGACAGACTCAACCACTCCTCGAACTGATCGTCGTCGACCAGCGAAAGCTCCGCCGGCGCTTCGTCCGACCGACCGGTGTCGCGCCGCGCGAGCGGGTCGCGCAGCGACTCGCGCAGCGCCGCGCCGAAGCGCTCGGCGATCGCCGGGCGCTCGGACGCGAGCTCGCGGGCCGCGACGGTGAAGCGCGAGCGCAGCGCGGTCCCGCCCACCTCGCCAGAGCCCGCGATCAGCGCCTGCGAAACGGAGTCGAAGAACATCTTCAGCACGCCGTTCATCGCGGCCCCGAAGTCGCGATGGCAGTCCTGCTGCAGCGTGCGCCGGGCCTCGGTGTCGGGCCCCTCGGGCACCGTGGCGGCGGGCGCCGTCGTCCCGGCGGCCTGGAGCGCCGCCATCACCGCGTCGGGCAGCGCGGCGACCTGCAGCCCGAGCCCGGTGGGCAGCGCGCGGGCGACCTTCGCGGCAATCGCGTGCGTGGCCGTGCCGGCCTGGAACTCGACGCGCACCTCGGCCGAATGCGGCAGCGAGCACAGCTCGTCGGCCGCGAGCGGCCGGTCGAACGCGATGTAGAGCCCTGCGCGGCAGTAGTCCCGGATCTGCCCGCGCAGCGCGAACGCGGCGCCCCGCACGACGGCATCCTGCCGTGTCGCGAGTCGCTCGTACCGCCGTCGTTCGGATCGCCCCATCGGGTCTGGAAGGTTGTCCGGGCGGACGGGTGCGCCGCGTGCGCACCGGCGCGGCCGGGCGACCTCGCGGTGCACCGGTCGCCGGGACGCACGGCCCCGACGCCGCCCGGTGCGCAGTCGTGGCCGATCGCGGAATTATGGAGGTCGGCACCGGCCGGCACCGGCCATTCGTCCATCTTCGACGGATGCCTCCGTCCGAGACTGACGAACGGCGTGCGCCGGGCCCTGCGCGGCCGGAACACGTCGCGTCCGCGCGCCACGCCGGGCCGGGCCGGGCGGCGCGGGCGTTCGATACAATCGACCGGGAATCCGGCGCCACGACCCGCGCGGCGCGGACGAGGATGGGAGGGGACGGATGGCGAGCCACGCGACCGGCGACGGGGGCATCCCGCCGCGCGACGCGGCCCAGCGGGGCCTGAAGCGGATCATGACGGTCGGCGGTGCCTACGGGCTGCGCAACTACACGGTCAAGGACCTGCGCGACGTCAAGGGCACGCGCGTGCTGACCGAGACGCTGCCCTTCTCGCCCGAGGAGGCCGCGGCGGCGCAGGAGGCGGGCATCGACACGATGAAGTGCCGGTTCGATCCATCGAACCCGGGCCCCGCGATCGCGATCCGACAGGCCGCGCCGCACGTGTTCATGGCGGCCTCGGTGCCGCTCGTCGCCGCGGCCACCCCCGAGGACGCGGTGCGCCTCGGCTACGAGGCGATGAAGGCCGGCTTCGACGCGGTGATGTGCCAGTGGGCCCCGCGCTTCATCGAGGCGGCCGCCGAAGCGGGCATCCCGGTGCAGGGCCACGCGGGCCTCGTGCCCCGGCGCAGCACCTGGACCGGCGGCCTGAAGGCGGTCGGCAAGACCGTCGACGAGGCGCTGTGGGTCCACGACCAGATCAAGCGGCTCGAGTCGGCCGGCGCATACGCGGTCGAGGTCGAGGTGATCCCCGAGGCGCTGCTCGCCGAGATCACCAAGCGCACGACGCTGCTGACCTCGTCGATCGGCGCCGGGAGTGGCGGCGACATCCAGTTCCTGTTCGCCGACGACATCCTCGGCAACAACCCGCCGCCCTACCCCCGCCACTCGAAGCAGTACCGGCGATTGCACGAGATGAAGGCCGCGATGCAACGCGAGCGCGTCGCCGCGTTCCGCGAGTACATCGCCGACGTGAAGGGCGGCGGCTTCCCCGGCCCCGAGCACGTCGTCAAGGCGCCGGACGGGCTGATCGAGGCGTTCGCCGCGCGCGTGGGCCGCGGCTGAGCGACACCGTGCCGACCGGCGTGCAGGCCGCGCAGGGGGTGAGCGCCGCGGCCCCATCGCCGCCCCGGCGCGTCTTCGTGCTGGGCGCGACCGGCACGATCGGCCGCGCGACGGTGCGCGCGCTGCTGCGACACGGCCACCGCGTGACCTGCCTGGTGCGCCCGCGCGCCGGCCCGAACGGCGCCCTCGCGCGTGCCGACGTCGAGCGGCTGCTCGCCGGGGCGACGGTGCGCTTCGGGGACCCGCTCGATCCGGCCTCGCTGCGCCGCGACGGCTTCGGCGTCGATCGATTCGACGCGTGGGTGTCGTGCCTCGCGTCGCGCACCGGCGTGCCCGCCGACGCGTGGGCGGTCGACCACCGCGCGCACGTCGACGCGCTCGCCGCCGCGAAGGACGCGGGCGTGACTCAGGCCGTGCTGCTGTCGGCGATCTGCGTGCAGAAGCCGCTGCTCGCGTTCCAGCACGCGAAGCTCGCCTTCGAGCGCGAGCTCGCCGCCTCCGGCCTCGGCTGGTCGATCGTGCGGCCGACCGCGTTCTTCAAGTCGCTGTCGGGCCAGGTCGCGCGCGTGCGCAACGGCAAGCCCTTCCTCGTGTTCGGCGACGGGCGCCTGACCGCCTGCAAGCCGATCTCCGATGCCGACCTCGCCGACTACCTCGCCGGCTGCCTCGACGATCCCGCGCGGCGCGACCGCGTGCTGCCGATCGGCGGGCCCGGCCCGGCGATCACGCCGCGCGAGCAGGGCGAGCGGCTGTTCGAGCTGCTCGGCCGCGCACCGCGCTTCCGGCAGGTGCCGGTCGCGCTGCTCGACGCGATCGCCGCGGGTCTGGGCGCCGCCGGCCGCGTCGTGCCCGGGCTCGCCGCGAAGGCGGAGCTCGCGCGGATCGGCCGCTACTACGCGACCGAGTCGATGCTGGTGCTCGATGCGGCGAGCGGCCGCTACGACGCCGACGCGACGCCGTCCTGGGGCCGCGAGACGCTGTTCGACCACTACGCCGCGCTGCTGCGCGGCGAGGCGGTCGACGAGCGTGGCGAGCACGCGGTGTTCTAGGCGTATCGCCGTGCCGAGCATCGACCCGATCGCCAACGACGCGCGGCTGCGTGAGCGCATCGCGACGCGGCTCGCCTCGTGGCCCTCGAGCGCGATCGGCGACCCCGCGCTGCGCCGCGCCGCGATCGCGGTGACGATCGTCGACGCGGGCCACGGCGCGGCGCTCTCGGGGCTGCCGACGCACGACGCATGGCGCGACGAGGCCGCGCTGCTGATGACGCGGCGCCCCGCGCACATGAACCGCCACGCCGGGCAATGGGCGCTGCCCGGCGGGCGCATCGACGCGGGCGAGACGCCCGAGCGCGCGGCGCTGCGCGAGCTGCACGAGGAGGTCGGCCTCGCGCTCGGCGACGACGCGGTGCTCGGGCGGCTCGACGACTACGCGACCCGCAGCGGCTTCGTGATCACGCCGGTCGTCGTCTGGGGCGGCGAGGCGCGCGCGCTGGTGCCGGCACCCGAGGAGGTCGCCTCGATCCACCGCGTGCCGCTGGTCGAATGGCTGCGCGACGACGCGCCGATCCTGGATCCGCCCCACGAACCGGGCGGCGCGCCGGTGCTGCGCATGCCGCTCGGCGACGACTGGGTCGCCGCGCCGACCGCGGCGGTGATCTACCAGCTGCGCGAGGTGCTGCTGCTCGGGCGCGACACGCGCGTCGCGCACTTCGACCAGCCGCGCTTCACCTGGCGCTGAGGAGACGACGATGGCGAGCGTGCGACCGATCCTGCTGACCGGCTTCGAGCCCTTCGGCGGGGAGGCCGTCAACCCGAGCTGGCTGATCGCGAGCGCGCTCGACGGCGAGACGATCGCGGGCCGCCCGGTCGTCGCGCAGCGCCTGCCGACCGAGTTCCGCCGCTCGCTGCCGGTGCTGCGCGCCGCGCTGCGCCGCCACGCGCCGTCGCTGGTCGTCGCGCTCGGGCAGGCGGGCGGCCGCGGCGAGCTGTCGGTCGAGCGCGTCGCGATCAACGTCGACGACGCGCGCATCCCGGACAACGCGGGCGCCTCGCCGATCGACGTGCCGGTCGTGCGCGGCGGCCCGGCCGCGCACTTCTCGACGCTGCCGGTCAAGGCGATCGTCGCCGCGCTGCGCGCGCGCGGCGTGCCGGCCGCGGTGTCGCAGAGCGCGGGCACCTTCGTCTGCAACCACGTGTTCTACGGGCTGCAGCAGGCGCTCGCCGGCACGCGCGTGCGCAGCGGCTTCGTGCACGTGCCCTCGCTGCCCGAGCAGGCGGTGGCGCGCCCGGGCGAGCCGAGCCTGCCGCTCGCGACGATGATCGACGGCGTGCGCGAGGTGCTGCGCGTCGCGGCGACGCACCGCGGGCCGGACCTGCGCGAGGGCGGCGGCGCGGTCTCGTAGCAGGAACGGCCAGGCCGCGCGGCGTGGTACCGTGCCGCCCGTGCGAACGAACCTCGAAACCCACGACCGGCCGCTGCGCGCGCTGGCCGTCGCCGTGCAGCTGCCCGGCACCCCCGACGCCGAGCTCGACGTGTCGATCGGCGAGCTGCGCGAGCTCGCGAAGACCCTCGGCTTCGTCGTCGTCGGCACGCTCGTGCAGAAGCGCGCGGGCTTCGATCCGACCGGCTACCTCGGCATCGGCAAGCGGCGCGAGCTGCGGCGCATCGTCGAGCACGGGCTCGAGGCGGCCGGCGACGAGGAGACCGGAGCCGACGCGGACGACGACGCCGAGGACACCGACGACGACGCGGACGTCGCCGCCGGCAAGGCCCGCCCGCGCGGCGGCGCGAAGGGCGCGGCGCGCGCGAAGGAGGCCGCCCGCTCTGCCGCCGACCCCGACACCCGCCAGGTCGACGTGATCCTGGTCGACCACGACATCTCGCCCTCGCAGGCCCGCAACCTCGAGATCGACGCGGGCGTCGAGGTGATGGACCGCACGATGGTGATCCTCGAGATCTTCCATCGGCACGCGCGCTCGAACGCCGCGCGCGCGCAGGTCGAGATCGCGCGGCTGCACTACCTCGGGCCGCGGCTGCGCGAGGCCGCGAAGCTCGCCGGCCCGAAGTCGCGCCAGCGCTCGGGCACCGGCGGGCGCGGCGCGGGCGAGACGCAGATGGCGCTCGACCGGCAGAAGATCCGCGATCGCATCGCCGAGCTGCAGGCCGAGATCGAGCGGATGGAGGCCGACCGCCGCACGCAGCGCGCGCGCCGCCAGTCGGGCTCGGGCGTCGCGCGGGTCGCGCTGGTCGGCTACACCAACGCCGGCAAGTCGACGCTGATGCACGCGCTGACCGACAGCGAGGTGCTGGTCGCCAACAAGCTGTTCGCGACGCTCGACACCACGGTGCGCACGCTGCACCCGCCGACCGTGCCGCGCGTGCTGGTGAGCGATACCGTCGGCTTCATCAAGAACCTGCCGCACGACCTGGTCGCGTCGTTCAAGTCGACGCTCGAGGAGGCGGCCGAGGCCTCGCTGCTGCTGCACGTGATCGACGCGAGCGACCCGGGCTGGGAGCGCCAGCTCAAGGTCACCGACGAGGTGCTCGCCGAGATCGGTGCGCAGGACGTGCCTCGGATCCGCGTGTTCAACAAGATCGACGGCGTCGGCGACGCGGGCGCGCAGGCGATGCGCACCGACCTGCTGCGCGTGCTCTACCCGGGCTGCATCGTGATGAGCGCGAAGCGGCCCGAGGACGTCGCGCGGCTGCACGCGGCGATCCGCGACGTCTTCGCGCGCGACCTGGTCGAGGCCGAACTCTTCCTGCCGTGGAGCGACCAGCGCCTGCGCGGCGCGGTGTTCGACAGCTGCGAGGTGCTGGCCGAGGAGGCCGATGCCGACGGGGCCCGGCTGCGCGTGCGCGGCGACGCCGCCGCGATCGAGAGCCTGAAGCGGCGGCTCGCGCCGCCGTCGGCCGGCTGAACGCGGCTTGCCGCGTCAGTGGCGTCGCGCCGCGCGCACGCGCCAGAGCCCGTGCAGGCCGCCGACCAGCTGCAGCGGCCACAGGAAGGTGCACAGCACGACCCAGAACGTCCGGCCCTTCAGGCCGTCGGCGAGGTCCGCGTGCGCGGGGTCGGGCGGCCCCTCGCCGAACAGGTGGCGGTGCCGGTAGGTCGCGAGGCCGAACAGGAGACCGGTCGCAAGGAATGCGGGGATCAGCAGGTCGGCCATCACGGTGTCCTTTCAAGTTGACGGCCATCACTGTCACATATTCCTTACGATCCACCTCCGATACCCCTTCGCGGAAGTCGACCGTTCGAACGGGTCGACATGGACGGCCGCAGCGGGCCCGCGCCCAGCCCCGCGCGGTACCCTGCGCGTCGACGCCGCCGACGCCGATCCCCCGACCCGCACCCCCGCCCCGCATGACCTCAGCCGACCGTCCCGCCCGCCCGACCGCGGAGCAGATCGCCGCGCTCCCCGCGTTCGAGTCGCTGCCCCTCGAGCGGATCACGCTCGTCGAGACGGCCGCCCAGGCCGAGGCCGCTCACGAGGCGATCGCGCGGGTGCGCGCCGTGGGCTTCGACACCGAGTCGAAACCGACCTTCACACGGGACGCGGTCCGAGACGGCCCGCACGTGATCCAGCTCGCGCTCTCCGACCGGGCGTTCGTCGTGCAGGTGAACGCGCAGGCGCCGCTTGCATTCCTGCGCGTCGTGCTCGAATCGACGTCGATCGCCAAGGTCGGCTTCGGGCTGGATTCGGACCGGGGCCCGCTGCAGCGCAAGCTCGGGATCGCGGTGCATCCGATCGTGGAGTTGTCGCAGTTGCTGCGCGGGCTCGGGCACCGCCAGGCACTCGGCGCGAAGGCGGCGGTGGCGGTGGTGCTGGGCCGGCGGTTGCACAAGTCCCGGTCGGTCACCACGTCGAACTGGGCGCTGCCGCGGCTCTCGCCGGCGCAGCTGCTCTACGCGGCCAACGACGCCTACGCGGCGCTGAAGGTCTTCGAGGCGATGGGCTCGCCGTGGCCGGCGGGGGCGGCGCAGGCGCCGCGCGTGGCCGGCGCCGCGGCGACGACGTCGGGTGAGGCCGGGCCGACCGCGCCCGCGGAACCGGACCGGCCACAGCCCCGCCGCCCGCAGCGCGCGCGGCTGCTCGGGTAGGCGCGAGCGCCGCGCCCCTGCGATCGGCTCAGGCCTCGGCAGCACCGCCCGACGCCGCGTCGAGCGCCGCATCCAGCAGCGCGAGCGCCTCCGCCGCGAACGCGAGCATGTTCGCCTGACGGTCCGCGACGCCGGTGCGCAGCGCGCGCTGCGGGCACGCTGGGCCGTCGACCGCGAGGCACGCGTGGCCGGCCGGATCGCCGTACGTGTTGCCCGACGGCCCGGCGGCGCCGGTCTCGGCGAGGCCCCAGGTCGCGCCGAAGCGCTCGCGCTGGCGCCGCGCCAGCAGCCGCGCGTACGGCGGGCTCGAGGAGCGGATGCCGGCGGTGTCCCCGTCGGTCAGCGCGACCAGCAGCCGGCGCGAGCGGCGCGTGTAGACCACCGCGCCACCGAGGAAGTAGGCCGACGCGCCGGGCCGCGCGAGCAGCGCCGCCGCGATCAGGCCGCCGGCGGACGACTCGGCGACTGCGACGGTCTGGCCGCGCGCGGCGAGCCGGTCGCCGACGCGCGCACCGAGCGCGAACAGGGTGACGAGGTCGATCGTTCGCGCGACGTCGCGCGGTGCGGGCGGGCCGGGCATGTGCTGCGGCGGCCTCACGCTACGCGGGCGGCGCGAGGAGCGCCGCGATCGCCTTGCCCGGCAGCGCCGGACCGACCGCCGCGGCGACGTCGCCGCGGGCGAGCGCGCGCGCCGCGTCGTCGAGCCCCGCCATCGCGCGCCGGTACAGCGCGCCGCCGAGGCTCACGCGCTTCACGCCGAGGTCGAACAGCGCATCGAGCGGCACCGGACCCGAGGCCGGGCCGATCAGCACGTTGACCGGCTTCGGCGCGACCGCGCGGATCACCGCCCGGATCGCGTCGAGGCCGGGCAGCGCCGGCGCGTAGAGCACATCGGCGCCCGCTTCGGCGAACGCGACCAGCCGGCGGATCGTGTCGTCGAGGTCGGGCCGGCCGTGCAGGAAGTTGTCGGTGCGGCCGGTCAGCAGGATACGGCCCTTCGCCGCCTGCGCCGCGGCGCGCACGCGCGCCACCGCATGGTCGAAGTCGTGGATCGGCCGCGCGGGGTCGGCGGTCGTGTCCTCGATGCCCAGCCCCGCGAGGCCGGCCGCGATCGCCGCCTCGACGGTGTCGACGCAGTCCTGCGGATCGGGGCCGAAGCCGTCCTCGAGGTCGCCGTTGACCGGCAGGCCCGAGACGGCCGCGAGCAGCGTGCCGTTCGCGCACGCGATCTCGCGGCTCACCGCGGCGACGCCGTCGAGCCGCCCGAGCGCGAACGCGATCGCGAGCGAGCTGGTGCCGAGCGCGGGGAACCCGGCCTGCCTCAGCAGCACGGCCGAGGCGCCGTCCCAGGCGTTGGGCATCACGAAGCCGCGCGGTGCGTCGTGCAGCGCGCGGAACCGCTCGTAGGCATCGGACTGTCGCATCGCAGGCTCCCCCGGGATCGCGGTCGGGACCGCAGACGCACTCTGGCACGAACGACGCGTCCGGGCGAGGCCCGGCGCCAGCGCGGCTCGGCGGACGCGGTCGCCGCACCGGGCGCGTCCGTCCCGCCGCCCCGGCCGCGCGGCGCTGCGTCACGCCCGCCCGGGCCGCGCAACATCGGCCCCACGGCGCCCGGGGGAACAGCGTTCCGAAGCCCGGCGGTATGCGCTACCCTTTCGCGCCCTCGGGCCGGCAGGCGTCCTGCCCGCCCGACGCTTCCCTTTCGCCTTCGCCGCCGGAGCGGACCGAATGAACGCAGCGGTCGTATTCGCCACCACCGTCTTCCTGTCGGCGTTCCTGCTGTTCCAGATCCAGCCGATCGTCGCGAAGATGATCCTGCCGTGGTTCGGCGGCAGTTCGTCGGTCTGGAGCACCTGCATCGTGTTCTTCCAGACCGTGCTGCTGCTCGGCTACGGCTACGTCCACTGGCTGAACGAGAAGGTCTCGCGTGAGCGCCAGCCGGTGGTGCACGCGGTGCTGCTGCTGCTGTCGCTCGCGACGCTGCCGGTGGCGGCCGACGCCGCGTGGAAGGGCACGACACTCGAGTACCCGTCGCTCGCCGTGCTCGCGGTGCTCGCGGTCGCGTGCGGTGCGCCCTACCTGCTGCTGTCGACGACCGGCCCGCTGATGCAGGTCTGGTACGCGCGGGTCGGCATCGCGAGCGGCGACGGCTCGAAGACCTACCGGCTCTACGCGCTGTCGAACCTGGCCTCGATGCTGGCGCTGATCAGCTATCCGATCCTGATCGAGCCGGCGCTGGCGGTCCAGGCCCAGGCCAACGTCTGGTCGGTCGCCTACGGAGCCTTCGTGGTGGCGGCGCTCGGGGCCGCGTGGCTCGCGTGGCGCTCGGCCGGCCCGGCCGCCGCCGTCGGCGCCGCGGACGCGCAGGCCGCCGCGGCCGCGGACGCGCCGCGACCCGGCGCGGGCGAGCTCGCGCT
>JADCHE010000168.1 GCA_020248665.1 Burkholderiales bacterium
CGCGGCTCGCGGCCGCGGCCGCTGGGCTGCGCGGCCCGGACCTCGCACTGCGGGCTGCGCGCGTCGACGCCGCCTCGCGGGCGCTCGGCGCCACGATGCGCGGCCGGCTCGACGCGCTCGTGCAGCGGGTCGGGCACGCCGGCGCCGAGCTCGACCTGGTCAGCCCGAGCGCAGTGCTCGCGCGTGGCTACGCCATCGTCACCGGCCCGCACGGCGCGATCGTTCGCAGCGCGGGTGCGGTCGCGCCCGGCGACGCGGTGTCGGTCGCGCTCGGCGACGGCGGTTTCGACGCGCGCGTGACCGCGACCGCGGCCGCCGGCAAGGCCGTTTCCGACGCAGGGACGGATTGAGCACGGTCGCGGCGCTGGCCTAGAATCGCGGGTTCCGCCCCGTATCGCCCGGGCGTGCCCGCCGCGGCGCGACCGCCGCGGCCGCCGACTCCACCCACGAGGACACGACGATGGAACACACCCTCCCGCCGCTGCCGTACGCGATCGACGCGCTGCAGCCGCACATCTCCAAGGAAACCCTCGAGTTCCACCACGGCAAGCACCACAACGCCTATGTCACGAACCTGAACAACCTGATCAAGGGCACCGAGTTCGAGAACCTGTCGCTGGTCGATATCGTCAAGAAGTCCTCGGGCGGCGTGTTCAACAACGCGGCGCAGATCTGGAACCACACGTTCTACTGGAACTCGCTGAAGCCGAACGGCGGCGGCGAGCCGACCGGTGCGCTGGCCGACGCGATCGCGAAGAAGTGGGGCTCGTTCGCCGCGTTCAAGGAGGCGTTCACCAAGTCCGCGATCGGGAACTTCGGCTCGAGCTGGACCTGGCTCGTCAAGAAGGCCGACGGCTCGCTCGACATCGTCAACACCAGCAACGCCGCGACGCCGATCACCGGCGCCGATGTGCCGCTGCTGACCTGCGACCTGTGGGAGCACGCGTACTACATCGATTACCGCAACCGCCGGCCCGACTACCTCGGCGGCTGGTGGAGCCTGGTCAACTGGGACTTCGCGGCGAAGAACTTCGCCTGATCGTACGGGCCGGCGACGCCGGCCGGCGTGAAGCGCTTCGCACCACGGGGCGCCGCGCGACGACGAACCGGACGGGGCGTGCGCGCCCCGTCCGCTGCTCGCGGGCAGTGCCGGCAGCGCGGTCCGGCGCGTCCGCCCCGGCGCCGGCACCCGCACTCGAGTCAGTTCGCGGCCGCCTTGAACAGTTGCGGCTGCACGAGCCGCGCGCCGGCCTTGATCCCGCGCTTGGCGAACCAGCCCTGTTCCATCTCGAGCGCGAAGCGCACCGCGCGCACCGGGCAGTGGCTCGACTCGTCGTGCGGCTGCATGTCGAGGATGTTGGCGATCGTGCCGTCGTCGTCGACGAAGGCGATCGACAGCGGGATCAGCGTGTTCTTCATCCAGAAGCAGTGACCGGCCTTCTGCTCGAACACGAACAGCATCCCCTCGTTCGGGCCCAGCCGCTCGCGCATCATCAGGCCGCGCATCCGGGTCGCGCCGTCCGCCGCGACCTCGGCCTTGATCACGTGCATGCCGGCGGCGATGTCCACGCGCGGCAGCGTCGGCTGCGGCGCGGGCCGGTCGGAGGGCGCCTGCTGCTGCGCGAGTGCCGGCGGCGCGGCCACCAAGGCGCAGGCCGCCGCGGTCGCGCACGCGGCGAGCGCGCGTCGCAGCGTGCCTGGCAGCGTGCGGATCGGTCGACGGGGGCGGGGCGGGGCGGTCGGCTCGGTCATCGCTCGAGAGGGGTCGGGGCGCCGCATGACGGCGGGGCGGGTGGCCGCAAGCACGGCCGCACACGCGACGATAGCCCGAAACCCGTCGGCCCACGCCGGGCACGCCGTGCGCATCGCCCGGGTGCCGTCAGGAGGCAGTCAGGTTAGCGCATATAATCGCGGGCTGACGACGCAGCGCCGCGGACCCGCGGCGAGACTTTGGGGAGAGTCCATGTACAAGCACGTCAAGGTTCCCGCGGGCGGCGAGAAGATCAAGGTCAACGCCGACTACTCGCTGTCGGTGCCCGACCAGCCGATCATCCCGTACATCGAGGGCGACGGCACCGGCTTCGACATCACGCCGGTCATGATCAAGGTGGTCGACGCCGCGGTCGCCAAGGCCTACGGCGGCAAGAGGAAGATCCACTGGATGGAGATCTACGCCGGCGAGAAGTCGACGAAGGTCTACGGCCCGGACGTGTGGCTCCCAGAGGAGTCGCTGCAGATCCTCAAGGACTACGTGGTCTCGATCAAGGGTCCGCTCACCACGCCGGTCGGCGGCGGCATCCGCTCGCTGAATGTCGCGCTGCGCCAGGAGCTCGACCTGTACGTCTGCCTGCGCCCGATCCAGTACTTCAAGGGTGTGCCCTCGCCGGTCAAGGAGCCCGAGAAGACCAACATGGTCATCTTCCGCGAGAACTCCGAGGACATCTACGCCGGCATCGAGTGGCAGGCCGAGTCCGAGGGCGCGAAGAAGCTGATCAAGTTCCTGCGCGAGGAGATGGGGGTCAAGAAGATCCGCTTCCCCGAGACCTCCGGCATCGGCGTGAAGCCGGTCTCGCGCGAGGGCACCGAGCGGCTCGTGCGCAAGGCGATCCAGTACGCGATCGACAACGACAAGCCTTCGGTCACGCTGGTCCACAAGGGCAACATCATGAAGTTCACGGAGGGCGGCTTCCGTGACTGGGGCTACGGCCTCGCCCAGAAGGAGTTCGGCGCGCAGCTCGTCGACGGCGGCCCGTGGTGCAGCTTCAAGAACCCGAAGACCGGCAAGGAGATCGTCGTCAAGGACGCGATCGCCGACGCGTTCCTGCAGCAGATCCTGCTGCGCCCGGCCGAGTACAGCGTGATCGCCACGCTGAACCTGAACGGCGACTACGTGTCCGACGCGCTCGCCGCGCAGGTCGGCGGCATCGGCATCGCGCCGGGCGCGAACCTGTCGGACTCGGTCGCGATGTTCGAGGCGACCCACGGCACCGCGCCGAAGTACGCCGGCAAGGACTACGTGAACCCGGGCTCGGAAATCCTGTCGGCAGAGATGATGCTTCGCCACATGGGCTGGACCGAGGCCGCCGACCTGATCATCTCGTCGATGGAGAAGTCGATCCTGTCGAAGAAGGTGACCTACGATTTCGCGCGGCTGATGCCGGGCGCGACCCAGGTGTCGTGCTCGGGCTTCGGCCAGGTGATGATCGACCACATGTGATCGCGGGCGTCCGAGCCCCGTGACGCGCCCCGGGCCCCCGATCCTCCCCGCAGGATCGGGGGCTCGTCCTTTCCGGACGCCGTGCTGGGCACGCCCGCGTGGTGGCTCGCGTCGCGCGGCGTGCGGCTCGCATACCTGTCCCCGCACCTCGCCACCCGCCTGCTCGGCCTCGTCGCGCTCGCCACCGCGTTCGCGATCCACCTCGCGTTCGCGCTGCGCATGCTCGCGACGCGGCGCCACGGGAGTCTGCCGGCGGTCGAGTGGATCCGGCTGTCGGCGGGCTTCAGCCTGCCGTGGCTGCGGGTCGGCCATGTCGACTCGACGCGCGGCGCGACGGGGCTGCACGGCTTCGCGCCGAGCTGCGATGACCCGCGAGCGCGCAGCCCGTGCGCCGGTGGAGCGTCCGGCGCCGGACGCCGCTCACCTCGCCGAGCTCGCCGGGCGGCGCGACGGGCTGAAGGCCGGCTGCATCGCGCCGGTGATCGTCGCGCTCGGGATCGGACTCGCGCGCGCCGCGCGGGCGCGCACCGCGCCCCCGCGCGACCGACCGCGGGCCCGCCCGAGGCGCGTGCGGCTCCGGGCGGTCGCGGCTCAGGCCGGTACGCGGAACACCGAGACCGCCTCGGCCAGCAGGCGTGCCTGGTCGCGCATGCTGTCGGCGGCCACGGCGCTGCGCTCGACCGGCGCCGCGTTCGGCTGGGTCGCCTGGTCGATCTGCACGACCGTGTCGCCGACATGCGCCACGCCCGCGGCCTGCTGCCGGCTTGCGGTCGCGCTCTCCGCGTCGATGCCGTCGACGCGCCGGACCGACTCGACGATCGCCTGCATCGTCCCGCCGGCCTGATCGACGAGACCGGTGCCGGTCGCGACCCGCGTCACGCTGTCGTCGATCGGCGCCTTGATCTGGCGGGCCGCGTCGGCCGAGTGCTGCGCGAGCGTGCGGGCCTCGCCGGCGACGACCGCGAAGCCGCGCCGCGACACTCGACGCGCCGCCGGCGAGCAGCGCGTTGCGCGCCGGAATCGTCCGGTCGACCGGGAACGCGAACGCCCGATGCATGTCGCCGCCGCGCACCGCCTCGGGGTTCTCGCCCGCGGTCTTCAGGAACGTGGCCATCGCCGGCGGCACCTGCTCGAACCGCTTGCGCTCCTCGGGGACGTGCAGGCTGCGCTCGCAGTCGGCGAGCAGCGTGTCGGTCGCGACCTCTTTCACGGCGATGTCCCACAGGCGCGGCGGTGCGCACCTGCGGCGTGCGCGCACGCATCGCGCGGCGCAGCCGCCGCGACATCCGCGTCACGTTCCGCTCGACCTGGGCCATCATCGCCGGGTGCGGGGCGCGGACCGACTTGGTCCGGTTCGCGGACCCGATCACGGCTCTAGACAGGTGGCCGCGGGGCTCGGCGGATCGGATCGCGCGGCGCGGGTGCCGCGCCCCGACCGGGTGAGTCCGGGCGGTGCGGGGCGACCCGTCCAACAGAAGCACCGACGCGGTGCATTCCGGGCCGACTCCGGTCGACGCCCATTACCGATGAACGGTCGTTCGGGCGCGCCGCCCCGCGACCCGATCGATCCGGAAATCCCGTCTTGGTGCAGCGATTGGCGGTCGTCGCCGATCTGGACGTGGGTTGCCCCCCTATTCGACGGATCGCACCAAGCTGGGGTGCCGATCATCGGGGTCGACACGTAGGAGAACCTCGTATGGCCATTCTGAAGACGCTGACGCTGAGGACCGCGCTGCTCGCCGGCTTCGGCACCACCTTCGTCACGCTGCTGCTCGTCGCCGCGGCGGGGCTGTTCGCACAGCAGCGCAACCTCGACGGCATCACCACGATGTACCGCGACCGGGCCGTGCCGCTCGCGCAGCTCGGCACCGTGCAGTACGTACTGACCCGCTCGCGGCTGGTGCTGATGGACGCGGCGGATCGGCTTGACGACGCGCACACCGCGAAGCGTCTCGAGCAGTTCGCCGGCTACCAGAAGACGATCGACGCCGAGTGGAAGGCGTACGCGGCGACGCAGATGACGCCCGAGGAAGCGAAGCTCGCCGAGACGACCGTCGCCGCGCTGAAGCGGTTCCGCGACGAGGCGCTCCTGCCCACCGCCGAGGCCCTTCGCGCGAAGCGCTACGAAGAGGCCCGCAGGCTGCTCGTCGGCCCGGTCAGCCGGCTCAACCCGGCGGTGGCCGAGGGCACCGAGGCGCTGGTCGCCCTGCAGGTGCGCGTCGCTCGCGAAGAGTTCGATGCCGCGACCGTGCTCGGCACGCGGATGCGCGCGACGACGCTCGGTCTCACGCTCGCGGGGCTGGCGATCGGCATCGCGGCCGCATGGGGCATCGCGCGCAGGGTGCTCGGTCGGCTCGGCACGGAGCCGACCGAACTCGCGCTCGTCGCCGACCGGATCGCGTCGGGCGACCTCGCGCGCCACGCCTCGGGCGGCGATGCGCCGGCCGGCAGCGTTCTGGCCTCGATGGAGGCGATGCGCGAGAGCCTCGCGCGCATCGTCGGGCAGGTGCGTGCCGGCAGCGAGAGCATCGCGTCGGCGAGCGGCCAGATCGCGCAGGGCAACCAGGACCTGAGCCAGCGCACCGAGGAGCAGGCGAGCGCGCTCGAGCAGACCGCCGCATCGATGGAGGAGCTGAGCCAGACGGTCCGGCAGAACGCCGAGCATGCGCAGCAGGCGGATGGGCTCGCCCGCACCGCGTCCGACGTCGCGGTGCGCGGCGGTGGTGTCGTCGACGAGGTGGTGGCGACGATGCGGGGCATCAACGAGAGCTCGCGCCGCATCGCCGACATCATCGGCGTGATCGACGGCATCGCGTTCCAGACGAACATCCTCGCGCTCAACGCGGCGGTGGAGGCGGCGCGCGCCGGCGAGCAGGGCCGCGGCTTCGCGGTGGTGGCGAGCGAGGTGCGCAGCCTCGCACAGCGATCGGCCGAAGCCGCGCGAGAGATCAAGTCGCTGATCACCGAGAGCGTGGGCCGCGTCGACGCGGGGAGCGCACTGGTCGACCAGGCGGGCGCGACGATGCGCGAGATCGTCGCGTCGATCTCGCGCGTCTCGGACATCGTCGGCGAGATCAGCACCGCGAGCACCGAGCAGAGCAACGGCGTCGCGCAGATCGAAGAGGCGGTGCGGCAGATGGACACCACGACGCAGCAGAACGCCGCGCTGGTCGAGCAGAGCGCCGCGGCCGCCGACAGCCTGAAGTCGCAGGCGCGCGAGCTGGTCGAGGCGGTCGCGCGGTTCCGGACCGAAGGTCGCTCGTCGGCGCTCGCGTGACGCCGCGACCGGGCCGGCGCCCCGGGACCGACGTCCGCCGACCGCCGGGATTGACGCCCGACTGCCGGCGCGCCGCTCGCGGAGCCGATGCTCGCCGACGACTGCGACCCTGTCGCGCGCCACGGCAGCCGCACCCGCCGGGTCCGGTGGGCGCCCGGGGCGCTGCTCCCCGAGCCGGGGATGCACGCATTCCACGAGGAGGTCTTCGTCGTCGACGGCGAGCTGGCCGTCGGCTGCGACGCTCGGGGCGAGGGCGGTACCTCCTTCGGCCCCCGCACCTACGCGTGCCGCCCGCCCGGTATCGCGCACGGCCCGTTCGCCTCGCGGACCGGCTGCGCGCTGCTCGAGTTCATGTATCGGTGAGGGTCGCGGCCGGACTCGGGTGCATCGCAGCCGCCGCCCTTGAAGCCCGGGCTGTCGCACCGCACAATGGGGTCGCGAACGCCGCGGCGACCCTCGAAAACGCAAACGCCGGGACTCGCCCGGCGTTTTTCCGGCGACCTCGTCGCCCGGCGGCGGCTACTGTGACTGCTGGATGTTCGAGGCCTGCTTGCCCTTGGGCCCCTGCACGACGTCGAACTGGACCTTCTGGCCTTCCTTCAGCGACTTGAACCCGTTCATCTGGATCGAACTGAAGTGCGCGAACAGGTCTTCGCCGCCGTCGTCCGGGGTGATGAAACCGTAGCCCTTGGCATCGTTGAACCACTTGACAGTACCGGTCGCCATAACCCTGCCGTCCCTGAAGCATTGCTCGATGAGTTCCGCCCGCCGCGACCCACCCGGTGGCGCCGGCGGATTCTTTGCCAAAGGATGACGTTCGTCAAGCCTGGACAGCGGCGGCGTGTCGAACGCGGCAACAGCGGCACCGCCCGCGCGATCGGCACGCCCGCGCTTGTGAAACCCCGCACAGACCCCATGAAACAGTCCGGCGTCCGTGTTGCGGCCGGGTCGCGACCCGATAGAATGGTTGCTGCCATGGCCACGTCGCGCGATCCCTCGACCGTCCTCGAAAAGAAGGAGGCACGGCTCAAGCCGCCGCCGATGTATGAGGTCGCTCTTTTGAACGACGACTACACGCCGATGGAGTTCGTCGTCGGGGTGCTGCAGAAGTTCTTCGGAATGGGTCGCGAGAAGGCGACCCAGGTGATGTTGAAAGTCCATCGCGAGGGTCGTGGCGTCTGCGGGGTCTACCCCAGGGACGTCGCCACGACCAAGGTCGAACAGGTTAGCGGATACTCACGCCAGCATCAGCACCCGTTGCAGTGCGTGATGGAGGAAGCATGATCGCGCAAGAACTGGAAGTTTCCCTGCACATGGCCTTCGTCGAGGCGCGTCAGCAGCGGCACGAGTTCATCACCGTCGAGCACCTGCTGCTCGCGCTGCTGGACAACCCGTCGGCGGCCGAGGTGTTGCGCGCATGTGCGGCCAACATCGACGACCTGCGCAAGAACCTCGGCAACTTCATCCGCGAGAACACCCCGGTCGTCCCCGGCAACGAGGAGATCGACACCCAGCCCACGCTCGGGTTCCAGCGGGTGATCCAGCGGGCGATCATGCACGTCCAGTCGACCTCCAATGGCAAGAAGGAGGTGACCGGGGCGAACGTGCTCGTCGCGATCTTCGGCGAAAAGGACTCGCACGCCGTCTACTACCTCCACCAGCAGGGCATCACCCGGCTGGATGTGGTGAACTTCATCAGTCACGGCATCACCAAGACGCCGCAGCCGAAGGAGCAGGCCAAGGAGGAGCCGCAGGAGCAGGGCGAGGAGAACGCCCAGGCCGCCCAGCAGGGTGCGCTCGAGCAGTTCACCACCAACCTGAACGCGTCGGCCAAGGAAGGTCGGATCGACCCGCTGATCGGCCGCGAGTCCGAGGTCGAGCGGGTCATCCAGGTGCTGTGCCGCCGGCGCAAGAACAACCCGCTGCTGGTCGGCGAGGCCGGCGTCGGCAAGACCGCGATCGCCGAGGGCCTCGCGTGGCGGATCACCCAGGGCGACGTGCCCGAGGTGCTGTCCGAGTCGACTGTCTACGCGCTCGACATGGGCGCGCTGCTCGCTGGCACCAAGTACCGCGGCGATTTCGAGCAGCGGCTGAAGGCCGTGCTCAAGCAGCTGAAGGCCAACCCGCACGCGATCCTCTTCATCGACGAGATCCACACGCTGATCGGCGCGGGCTCGGCCTCGGGCGGCACGCTCGACGCGTCGAACCTGCTCAAGCCGGCGCTCTCCTCGGGCCAGCTGAAGTGCATCGGCGCGACCACCTTCAACGAGTACCGCGGCATCTTCGAGAAGGACCACGCGCTGTCGCGCCGGTTCCAGAAGATCGACGTCGTCGAGCCCACGGTCGAGCAGACGGTGCAGATCCTTCGCGGGCTGAAGTCGCGCTTCGAGGAGCACCACGGCATCAAGTACTCGTCTTCGGCGCTGACCGCCGCGGCCGAGCTGTCGGCCAAGTTCATCAACGACCGGCACCTGCCCGACAAGGCGATCGACGTGATCGACGAGGCCGGCGCCGCGCAGCGGATCCTGCCGAAGTCCAAGCAGAAGAAGGTCGTCGGCAAGGGCGAGATCGAGGACATCGTCTCCAAGATCGCGCGCATCCCGCCGACCTCGGTGTCCTCCGACGACCGCTCGAAGCTGCAGTACCTCGACCGCGACCTGCGCAACGTCGTCTTCGGCCAGGACGCGGCGATCGACGCACTCGCCGCGGCGATCAAGATGGCGCGCTCGGGCCTGGGCAAGCCGGACAAGCCCATCGGCTCGTTCCTGTTCTCCGGCCCCACCGGCGTCGGCAAGACCGAGGTCGCCAAGCAACTCGCCTTCCTGATGGGCATCGAGCTGATCCGCTTCGACATGTCGGAATACATGGAGCGGCACGCGGTGTCGCGCCTGATCGGCGCGCCCCCGGGCTACGTCGGCTTCGACCAGGGCGGCCTGCTGACCGAGGCGATCACGAAGAAGCCGCACGCGGTGCTGCTGCTCGACGAGATCGAGAAGGCGCACCCGGACATCTTCAACATCCTGCTGCAGGTGATGGACCACGGCACGCTGACCGACAACAACGGGCGCAAGGCCGACTTCCGCAACGTGATCATCATCATGACCACGAACGCGGGGGCCCAGGACCTGCAGAAGCGCTCGATCGGCTTCTCCGACAACAAGCAGGCGGGCGACGAGCTGCAGGAGATCAAGCGGATGTTCACGCCGGAGTTCCGCAACCGGCTGGACGCGATCATCTCCTTCAAGGCGCTGGACGAGGAGATCATCCTGCGCGTGGTCGACAAGTTCCTGATGTCGCTCGAGGAGCAGCTGCACGAGAAGAAGGTTGACGCGATCTTCACCGACGCGCTGCGCAAGCACCTGGCGAAGAAGGGCTTCGACCCGCTGATGGGCGCGCGTCCGATGCAGCGGCTGATCCAGGACACGATCCGCAAGGCCCTGGCCGACGAGCTGCTGTTCGGCAAGCTGGTGGGCGGCGGCAAGGTGACGGTCGACGTCGACGCCGACGAGAAGGTCTCGCTGTCGTTCTCCGAAGCGCCGCCGGCCCCGCCGGCGCCGGCCGAGGGCGAGACCGACATCGAGGTCCTGCCGGCCTGACCACCCTTTCAGCGAGGGCCCGCGTTCGCGCGGGTCCGCCGCGACGGCCCGCCCTCGTGGCGGGCTCTTTTTTTGCCAAAGGGGTGTTGATGCGCAGTTGACCAATACTGTCAACGATCAAGAGGCTAAGTCATTTCCGATACCCGTCGCGCGAGAATCGTAACGCCCCTGCGCGGCAGCGGAGAGGCGCCCCCCCCCCGGGTTGCCTGCCCAGGCCCCTTGTTCAGCCTCACCTGAACCGTTTCCGCGGGAATTCCCAGCTCGGGCGCCACCCCGCCTCACGTGGCCAAGCACGACCCCGCAAATCGACGCTGCGAAGCGACGACCCCGGCGCAATCGGCGCTGGAGGCCTGGAGGCGCGTGAAGAACCGCTCGGCGGACGAGCGGGTGAATCCGATGGTGCAGTTCCTCAAGCGGGGGCTCCGAGGCGCGCGGCGTGATGCCGTCACCTTCGCAGGCGATGTACTCGGCGCGTGAGCCTGCGCCCGGCTGCGACCGGCCCGCGACCGTCGCCACGAAGGGGCCTGATCAGAGCATCGACGACCCGGGCCTCACCGCGACCGCGACGGCCGCGAGAACGCACGCCGCGGCGCCCAGACTCCCCACGCATCTCCGAACGGTCGCGTCGGCCGGGGCAAGCCCTCGGCGACGGCTCGAACGACCAGCGGACACATCGCGATGGATCTCATGAATGTATACATTATTGCCATCTCCGCGATTCTCCGTGACACTACCTCCGCCCGGAAGGCCGTGTCCGGCGGCCTCCGGTCCACCTTCGACTGACCGAAGGGCGGGAACTCTCGAAATGTATCCAAAACTCGTCCAGCCGTCGTCCGAATCCGAACCGAACCGGTGCTACGGGACACTGCGCGCCATGGTGCTCGGCGGCCGTTTCGAGATGGGGGAGCGACTCGGCGAGGAGAGCTTGGCCGCCGAGCTGGGCCTGTCCCGGACGCCGGTGCGCGCCGCGCTCTCGCGGCTGGTCGCGGACGGCTTCGTCACCTACTCGCCGAACCGCGGACACCGGATGAAGGTCTACACCGCCGAGGACGTCCGGGAGATCTACGGGTGTCGGGCGCTGCTGGAGTCCGAGGCGGTCCGCCTCGTCGCCGAGCGCGGGATCGACGAGACCACGCTCGCCGTGCTCGACGACGTCCTGCACCGGATGGATGCGTGCATCCACGCCGGGGGACTGTCCGCGGCGGAACTGCGCGCGCGCTACCTGCCGCTCAACCACCGATTCCACGCGACGCTGTACGCCGCCTGTCCGAACGGCCACCTGCGCACGCTGATCGACAAGCTCACCGAACTGCCCCCGGTCATCCGCAACTACTTCAACTTCAGCGGCGACGAGTTCCTCGAGTCCCACGTCGCGCACGAGCGGATCGTCTCGGCGATCGCCGCGCGCGAGCCGCTGCGCGCGTCGTCGCTGATGCGCGAGCACATCTGGGTCGCGCGCGATCGCATGCTGGGGCCGCGACCGCGCGCCACGGCGGCGCGCGCCGATGCCCGCACGAGCACCCCGTCCCCGTCCATGCCCACCGCTTCATCGTCCGCAGGAGTGTCCCAGTGAAGACGTCCCCGAACCCCTCCCTGCCTGCGCGCGGCGCCGGCCGCCGCGCCATCCTCCGATCGGCGCCCATCGCCCTCGCGGCGCCGTGGGTCGCCCGCCCCGCGCGCGCGTCCGGCGAGCTCAACGTCGTGCTGAACCAGGGCCTGCTCGCGAAGCTGTGGATCGACGAGCTGAACCCGGCGTTCGAGAAGGCCACCGGCGCGAAGGTCAACGTCCAGCAGTCCGTGACCGCGAACATGCTCGCGATGCTGAAGACGCAGAGGGACAACCCGCCCGACCTGATGCAGTTCTCGGAGGCCGGCGTCTTCCAGGCAGCCAAGGAAGGGCTGCTGCGCCAGATCAACAGCCGCAACATCCCCAACTTCGCGACGATCCGACCGAGCTTCCGGCTCGCGGGCGACTGGTCGGCGGGCGTCATCGACGCGGTCAATACGCTCTTCTACAACACCAACGCCATCAAGACGCGGCCCGCATCGTGGGGCGAGATGTGGGACAAGGCCAACGAGCGGAAGATCGCGATTCCTCCGATCACCTGGAACAGCGGCGTGCGCATGGTGACGACCGCCGCGCAGCTGGCCACCGGCAAGCCCTTCAAGGAGGCGCAGTACGACCTTGACGCGGGCATGCGCCACCTCGCCAGGCTCAAGCAGAACGGCGCGATCGCGTTCACCGGCGCGCCGCAGGCGATCCAGATGCTGCAGTCGGGCCAGACGCCGCTCGTGCCGTTCTACGGCGCCTTCATCAACCCCGTGATCGAGAAGGGCGCGCCGATCGCGCCCGCCACGACGCTCGCCGAGGGTCTGCACGGCGAGGTCGTGGGCCTGAACATGCCGGTCAACGCGAAGAACGTCGAGCTGGCCGAGACCTACATCAACATGAGCCTGTCGCGGGAGTTCCAGCAGAAGATCGACAGCGTGCTGCGCTCGCCGTCGGCGCACCGCGACGTCTCCCCGAGCCCGAAGACGATGGAGATGCTCGGACCGGGCAACAACATCGTCTATGCGGACTGGAAGTTCCTGTCCGAGAACCGTCCGAAGCTCACGGAGATGTGGAACAACGTCTTCGGCTGACGGCGCGTCGCCCGATGACGGCGGTCACGGCGACCCCACCGGGGGGCGCGGCGCGCACCGGCGCGCCGGCCCCCTCGGTGCGTGCGCGAACGTGGCTGGGACCGGCGTGCCTGATCGGCCCGGCGCTGGTCTTCCTGCTCGTCTTCTACGTGGCGCCGTTCGCGCAGCTGGTCTTCGAGAGCCTGAAGCCGACCGGCGCGTCCGCACGGACGCCGCTGTCGGCGCTGGGCCTGGACCAGTACGCGAACCTGTTCGGCAGCGGCCGCACGACGCGCGCGCTCAAGCGCACGCTGTGGATGTCGGCGGCGACCACCGTGATCACGCTCGCCGTGTCGTATCCGCTCGCGCTGCTGCTGCTGCAGGTCGGCCGGCGGGTCCGCACCGCGCTGCTGACGATCGTCTTCGTGTCGCTGGCCTCGAGCCTGATCGTGCGCAACTACGGCTGGCTGGTGACGCTCGCCGACGGCGGCCCGGTGAACGCGCTGCTGCGCGGGGCCGGGCTGATCGACACCCCGGTGCGCCTCGTGTACTCGGAGGGCGCGACGATCGTCGCCCTCGTGCACTACGCGATCCCGTTCATGGTGCTGCCCGTGTTCGCATCGCTGCTGCGCATCCCGGCATCGCTGCAGGAGTCCGCCCAAAGCCTGGGCGCGACGCCGTGGACGGTGCTGCGCGAGATCGTCTGGCCGCTGTCGATGCAGGGCGTGTTCGGCGGCACGGTGCTGGTGTTCTCGCTGTCGATGAGCGCGTTCGTCACGCCGCTGATGCTCGGCGCCCCGTCGACGTCGATGATCTCGCAGGTCGCCGCGGAGCAGTTCCTCGTGCAGCTGAACTTCCCGCTCGGCTCGGCGATCGTGGTCGTGCTCACCGCGCTGACCTTCGCGATCGTCGCGGCCTATGCGTTCCTCGTGCGCAAGGTGTTCCGCGTCCATGTCTAGCACCGGATCGCTGCGCGCCTTCGTCGCCGTCGCCGGCTGGCTCGCGGTCGCCTTCCTGGTCTTTCCGGTCGTGCTGACCGCGGTGGTCAGCGTCGGCGGCTCGCCCTTCATCGAGTTCCCGCCGAAGTCGTGGTCGCTCGAGTGGTACGCGAACATCGGCGCGATCCACCGGGTCGGCAGGGCGACGATGATCAGCGCGGGCATCGCGCTGGCCGCCGGCGTGCTCGCCACGGCGCTGGCCGTGGGCATCGCGCTCGTGCTGGTGCGCGCGCCGATCCCCGGCAAGGCCGCGCTGACCGCATTCGTCACCTCGCCGGTCGCGGTGCCGATCGTCGCGATCGGCATCGCGCTGATCCAGTTCTTCATCTGGATGGGCGTCGCCTTCACCTGGTACAGCCTGCTCATCGGCCACCTGGTGCTGGTGATCGCCTACCCGGTCCGCACGCTGGTCGCCTCGCTGACGCTGAGCAACCCCTCGCTCGAGGAAGCAGCCGCGAGCCTCGGTGCGCCGCCGTGGAAGGTGTTCCTGACGGTCACGCTGCCGCAGCTCAAGCCCGGCCTGATCAGCGGCTTCCTGTTTGCGTTCCTGATCAGCTTCGACAACTATCCGATCAGCATCTTCCTCGTGCGCGGCGCGCTGACGACGCTGCCGATCGAGGTCTTCAACTACATCAGCCAGAACCTCGATCCGACGCCCGCCGCGTTCTCGACGCTGTACGTGCTCGTACTGACCGCCGTGATCCTGTGGGCCGAGAGCCGGTATCGGATCGTGTCGCTGGCGGTCTCTTCGGGAGGGGGCGATGGCCCGCGTAGAGCTTGACGGGCTGCAGCTGAGCCTCGGCGGCACCCGCATCCTGGACGGGGTGTCGCTGGACGTGACGGAAGGCGAGTGCCTCGCGCTGCTCGGGCCTTCCGGCTGCGGCAAGACCACCACGCTGCGGGCGGTCGCCGGCTTCGTACGGCCGGATGCGGGCGCGGTCCGGATCGGTGGCGAGACGGTCAACGCCACGCCGCCGCACCGTCGCAACGTCGGCCTGGTGTTCCAGGACTACGCGCTGTTCCCGCACATGACGGTACGCGAGAACGTCGGCTACGGGCTGCGGATGCGCGGCCGGAGACGCGCGGAGATCGACGCCGCGGTGAAGGAGGCGCTCGCGATGGTGCGCCTGGACGCGCTCGCGCACCGCTACCCCGCCGAGATGTCGGGTGGGCAGCGCCAGCGCGTCGCGCTCGCCCGTGCGATCGTGATCCGGCCGGACGTGCTGCTGCTCGACGAACCGCTGGGCGCGCTCGACCGGAAGCTCCGCGACGAGATGCAGATCGAGCTCAAGCGGCTGCAGCGCGACCTGGGCATCACCACGATCATCGTCACGCACGACCAGGAGGAGGCGCTGTCGCTGTCGACCCGGGTGGCGGTGATGTTCGCGGGGCGCATCGCCGCGATCGCGGCCCCGACCGCGCTGTACCAGCGGCCCGGGCGCGAGGACGTCATGGCGTTCCTCGGCCGGGCCAACTTCTTCGACGCCCGGCGTGACCCGGCGCGCGGCGGCTGGTTCCGCGTCGCGCCCGGCGCGGGCTTCCGGCTGCCCGACTCCGACCTGCCGGAGACCGTGCGGGTCGGCATCCGGCCCGAGCACGTCGAGCTCCGGGCGGGCGCGCCCGACGCCGAGCGCGGCGAGTGCGGAGCGACGGTCGCCGACGTGATCTACCGAGGCAGCACCGCCGAGATCGTGCTGCAGACCGCCGACGGCGCGAGCCTGCTGGCGGACCGGCCCAGCGCGGGGCTGGAGCTGGCGCGCGGCGACCGCGTCGCGCTGCGGCTGCCCGAGAGCCATCTGGTGACCTTCGACGACAGGAGCACGACATGACGACCGACCCGACGGCCTCGCCGCCGGCCACGCCCGGGCATCACGACCTGGGGGGCTGGCGCCTCGGCCCGATCGACCGCGCCGAGCATCCGCGCACCCTCTACGAGATGCGTGTCGATGCGCTGGTGATGCTGCTGACGAACCCGGCCTGCGGGGCGTTCAAGGTCGACGCGCTGCGCCGCGCGATCGAGAACTACGCGTCCTCCGAATACGAGTCGCTGCCCTACTACGACCGCTGGCTGAAGGCGATCCGCCAGCTGCTCGTCGAGCAGCACGTGCTCACCGACGCGCAGATCGACGCGCGCATCGAGCAGCTGCGCGCCCGGCGGGCCGCGGCCGGGGTCCGGCCGTGATCGCGCCCGGCACCTTCGTGCGCGTGCTCGCGCACCGCATCCCCGGCCACTGCCGGACCCCGACGTACCTGAAGGGCCACGTCGGCGAGGTCGTCGCGCTCGCCGGCACCTACCGCGATCCGGAGCAGCTCGCCTATCACCGGCCGGGCCTGCCGCCGCGACGGCTGTACCGGGTCCGGTTCCGGCAGCGGGAACTGTGGTCGGACTACGGCGGCCCGGCGGTCGACACGCTCGACGCGGATCTGTACGAACACTGGGTCGAGGCGGTCGAAACCGCCACGACGGAGGGCGGACGATGAGCGGCATGCACCACGACCATGACCATGATCACGATCACGATCATGACCATGATCACGCCGACGCGCACGCGCCGATCGAGGACCACGATACGTTCGGCGAGTTCCAGCTGCTCGAGCAGGCGATCCGCGAGCTGCTGATCGAGAACGGCGTGCTGACCGCCGCCGAGATCCAGCGTCAGATCGAGTTCCAGGAGTCGCGCACGCCGGCACTGGGGAGCGCGATCGTCGCGAAGGCATGGGCCGATCCCGCATTCAAGGCCGCGCTGCTCGAGGATCCCAAGGCGGCGCTCGCCGCGTCGATGGGCGTCGAGATCGGTTCCGCCCCCGAACTGAGGGTGCTGGAGAACACCGAGCGGGTCCACAACGTGGTCGTCTGCACGCTGTGCTCGTGCTATCCGCGGATGATCCTGGGCATCCCGCCCGCCTGGTACAAGAGCCGGGAGTACCGGGCCCGGGTGGTGCGCGAGCCGCGGACCGTGCTCGGGGAGTTCGGCGTGAGCCTGCCCGAGGACATCGAGGTCAGGGTGTCGGACAGCACCGCCGACCTGCGCTTCCTCGTGATCCCGGTACGCCCGCCGCAGACCGAGGGGCTCGACGAGCGCGAGCTCGCGCGCTGGGTCGGACGCGATGCGATGATCGGCACCGGCCTGCCGAGCGCGCCGGTCGCCTGACCCCGGATACCCGCCACCAAAGACCGCCGCGGCGCGAGACGCGCCGCCGCCACCCCGACACGGAGACGGCAATGGGTTCGTCGACACGCCTCAAGTCACTGCTCGCCGCCGGACGCTTCATCCTCGCGCCCGGCGTGTTCGAGATGTTCTCCGCCCGGATCGCCGACCGCATGGGCTTCGATGCGCTCTACATGACCGGCTACGGCGTGTCGGGCTCGCACCTCGGCGTGCCCGACGCGGGCCTCGTCAGCTACGCCGACATGGTCGACCGCGCGCGCTGCATCGCCGAAGGGATCTCCGCACCGCTGATCGCCGACGCCGACACCGGCTTCGGCGGGCTCCTGAACATCCGGCACACCGTGCGCGGCTACGAGGCGGCCGGCGTGCAGGCGATCCAGATCGAGGACCAGGAGATGCCCAAGAAGTGCGGGCACACCCCGAACCGGCGTGTCGTGCCGCTCGCCGACGCGGTGCGCCGCATCGAGGTCGCGGTCGACGCCCGCCGGCACGACGACACGCTGATCGTCGCGCGCACCGACGCGCGCACCGGCATGGGCCTGGATCATGCGATCGAGCGCGGCCGGGCGTTCGCCAAGGCGGGCGCCGACGTGGTCTTCGTCGAGGCGCCCGAGTCCGCCGGGGAGTTCGAGCGCATCGGCGGAGAGATCGACGCATGGCTGCTCGCGAACATGGTGCCGAGCGGGCGCTCGCCGGTGGTCGAGCGCGCGGACCTGGCGCGCTGGGGCTTCGACATCGCGATCTGGCCGTCGGTCGCGATGACCGCGGCGTGCGCGGCGATCGAGTCGGGGCTCGCGCATCTCAAGCGGCAGGGCAGCACGACCGGCAGCCCCGTGCCGAGCTACTCGATGGCGCAGCTGCACGAGCTGGCTGGCTTCCAGGACGTCTGGGCGTTCGAGAAGCGCTTCGCCGAGTCCTGACGCGGCCCCCCGCATCCGACGATCCTTCCGACGTCCCGAGGCACCGACATGTCGTCTTCCCACGGTCCCGAGCTCCACGCCGACTACCGGCAGGCCGGCTTCTCGCAGCGCCTGGGTTTCGGCGCGTCGCCCGCGCTGCTGATGATCGACCTCTCGCGCGCGTACTTCGAGCCGGGATCGCCGCTGTACGCGGACACCGAGCCGACCCGCGTGACCGCCATCCGCGTGCTCGAAGCGGCGCGCGCGGCCCGAATTCCCGTGGTGCACACTCGGGTAGAGATCGATCCGAGCGGCGTCGACGCGGGCGTGTTCTGGCGCAAGGTCGGCGCGCTGAAGGTCTTCTGTCCGGGCTCGCCGCTGGCCGAATTCGTCGACGGGCTGGAGCCTCGCGCGGGCGAGATCGTGGTGACCAAGCAGTACGCGAGCGCGTTCTTCGGAACGTCGCTGGCGGCGACGCTGACCTTCCTGAGGGTCGATACGGTGGTCATCGCCGGCGTCAGCACCAGCGGCTGCGTTCGCGCGTCCGCGGTCGACGCCATGCAGCACGGCTTCGTGCCGGTCGTGCTCGCCGACGCGGTCGGAGACCGCGCACCGGGACCGCATCATGCGAACCTGTTCGACCTGCAGGCGAAGTACGCGGACGTGATCGAGTCGGCCGAGTTTCTCGAGCACCTCGCGCGGCGCGGCTGACCGGAGCGGCCGGGTCGCGCCCGCCCCCTTCCCAGCCGCGCTGCCCGCCCTCCAGCCGGCGCAGGTACGCCACCAGCCCGCCCTGGCGAGCGCCCACGACGACCGTCTCGTCGGTCTCGTCGCGCAGCGCCGCGCGCAGCTCGGTCGACAGCCTCGCGACGAGCTCGGGCGGGGTGCCGGCGGGCGCGAGGATCGCGAACCACGCGGCCGCCTCGTAGCCGGGAACGGTCTCGGCGAAGGCCGGCACGTCGCGGAACGCCGACGAGCGCCGCGCGCCGGTCAGCGCCAGCGCCCGCACTCGGCCCGCGCGCACGTGCGGCGCCGCCGAGACGGCGGGCTCCATCTTCGCCTGCACCTGCCCGCCGATCGGGTCGGTGAGCGCCGGCCCGCTGCCCTCGTACGGCACGTGGTTCATCGACGTGCCGGTCATGTCCTCGAGCAGCGCGGTGGCGAGGTGCTGCGAGCCGCCGATGCCGCCGCTCGCGTAGGCGAGCGCGCCCGGCCTGGCGCGCGCCATCGCGATCAACTCGGCCAGCGTGCGGGCCGGCAGCGCGTTGTTGACGATCAGCGCGAACCGCGTCGAGCCGACCATGCCGATCGGCGCGAAATCGCGCTGCGGGTCCCACGGCAGCTTGGCCGCGACCAGCGGATGGATCGCCCTGGTGCTGGACGGGGTGTATCGCAGCGGCGCCGATGGCGTACCCGAGTTCTTCGCGGCCGCCGCAGCCACCGAAGCAGGGCTGCACGAGCTGCTGCAGACCGTCATCGCCCGGCTCATGAAGCTGCTCACGCGGCGGGGCGTGCTGGTCAGGGCAGGTGCAGCTGGAGTGCTTCGACAGCGACCGTGCGCCACGGGGGCAGTCGCGCAGCGGCGGCGCGTCCGTCGATGTGCCCTTCGACGCTGGTCGGCGGGTCGCCGTGCGCGAACACTACGGGGAGCGGCTGCGGGGCGGGAACTGCCCGCCCGGCTCGGGAAGAAGAGCATTGGCCGCATGCCGCGCGGGCAGGCACGCAAGTGGAAAGAAGGACGTCCGCTGCCGCGTGACGTCATCTTCCATGACGTGCCGCAGTCACTGGTCGTCCGCCTGGGCACGCCGCCGAGCCGCCACCGAAGTGTTCGGCGGCGCACGGAACAAAGGCCGCGCCGGGCGCTCGGTGGGTGGCGTGGAACGCCGCCGACAGTCGCCGGCTGGCCGTCTGGCAAGCCACAGCGACGGATGCCTGGTTCACCAAAGACACGCACAAGAGCTGATTCCAACGGACCTGGGAGTTTCAGATGCTCGAAACCATCGCAGTCATCCTGCCGATACTCTGGTTGCTCGGCCTCGTTACCTCGACCGCCATGGGCGGTCTCGTCCATGGTCTGCTGGTGATCGCGATCGTGGTGATCCGCATCCGCGCATGCAGGGGCGGCGCATCTAGATGCGCCAGTCTTGCAAGGAGCAGACTCGGTGAATGCATCCAGGATGGCGGGGATCGCGTTGATCATTGCCGGTGCGCTGGGGTCGATGTACGGCGGCTTCAGCTACACCAGGAAAACGCACTCGACGAAGATCGGGCCGGTCGAGCTTTCGGTCAACGAGAAGCCGAACGTGAACGTGCCGGTCTGGGCGCGCGCTGGGGCCATCATCGCCGGCGGACTGCTTCTGGTGTTGGGCAGCAAGTCTTCGTGGCAGCGGCTCCGGATCAACCGGCCAGCACGGCCGGGCCCGCACGCTCCCGGGCACGATGGCTGCATGCACAGCCAGATGCCGAAGCCATCGTGCGCCGGAACTTCTCAGGGGCCGCGGGCCCAGACGATTTCCGCACCTGCGCCGCTGAAATCGCCTTTGCGGTGCATCGCTTCGCCGATCAGCGAAAGCGCGAACATCAAGGTCAACCAGAACAGCACGACGGCGACCGCGCCGAATGCCCCACCGAGGGCCGCGAACGCGAGCCGCGCGCCGGGCGAGGCCGCGATGCCGCTGCGACCCGGGACAGCCGGGGCATCGGCTGCATGGGGCCGACCCCTCGCGACCTTGACGACGATGGCGACCGTGACCGTTGCCACCATGACCGTGGCGGCGAGGATGGCGAGGAAGATCCCGACACAGATCAGCACGAACAGCCGTTCGGTCGGCCCGCCTTCGATGTAGGTGCGCCAGGTCGCGCGGATCATGCGCGGCGCACGCCCGATGCCTTCGGCATGGGTGTCGAGCAGCATCGCGGAGGTCCCCTGGCGTGGCCGCCCGCCGAGGTCCAGCCACAGCGCGTGCACGGCCTCGTCGCCGCCCAGC
>JADCHE010000169.1 GCA_020248665.1 Burkholderiales bacterium
GCCTCGGGCGGTGCCGCGACCCCGCCGACGATGGAGCCGAGCACCGCGACGACCAGCGCGATCGGCGGCACGACGACCTTCCAGACGCGCCGCGTCAGCTCGGCGCGGCTCACCCGGCTGCGCTCCTCGATCGGGATCGGCGGCATCGAGTCGGGCTTCAGCATGCCCAGCACGAGCAGGTACGTGCAGTAGACGGCCGCGAGCAGCAGGCCCGGCACCACCGCCGCCGCGAACAGCGTGCCCACCGACAGCTGCATGATGTCGGACAGCAGGATCAGGATCAGGCTCGGCGGAATGATCTGGCCGAGCGTGCCCGATGCGCAGATCGCGCCGCAGGCGATGCTCTTGTCGTAGCCACGGCGGATCAGCGTGGGCAGCGTCAGCAGCCCGAGCGTGATCACCGTCGCGCCGACGATGCCGGTGGTGGCGCCCATCAGCACGCCGAAGAGGATGATCCCCACGCCCATGCCGCCGCGCACGCCGCCAGCGAGGTGGCCCATCACGTCGAGCAGGTCGTCGGCGAGGCGCGACTTCTCGAGCATCACGCCCATGAAGACGAACAGCGGGATCGACATCCACTGGTAGCCGGCGACCACGCCGTACACGCGCGCGGGCAGCAGGCTGAACAGCGTGTCGCCAAAGCCGATGTACCCGAACACGAAGCCGACGGTCGCGAGCGACGCGGCGACCGGGATGCCGATCATCAGCATCCCGAAGAAGGCGACGACCATCAGGATCGCCCAGTTCGACAGGTCAGCCACGGCCGGCCTCCGCGGGCGAGCCCTCGTGCGACGGACGGGCCGCCGCGAGCCGGATCGTCGCCGCGACCGCGTGCAGCGCGATCAGCGCGAAGCCGGCCGGGATCAGCGACTTCACCGCCCAGCGCCAGGGGATGCCCCCCGGATCGGCCGAGCGCTCGCCGACCGCCCAGGCCTGCCCGACGTAGCCGAGCGACAGCTTGAAGAAGATCAGCGCGATCGCGAGCAGCAGCAGCAGCGAGGCGAGATCGACCCACCACTTCGTCCGTGCGCCGTAGCGCCCGTAGAACAGGTCGACGCGCACGTCCTCCCCGCGCTGCAGCGCGTGGCTCATGCCGAGCATGATGATCGCCGCGAGCAGGTGCCACTCGAGCTCCTGCGCCCAGACCGATCCGAGGCTCATCGAGTAGCGCAGCAGCACGTTCGACGCGACCAGCGCGATCATCGCGAGCACGAGCCACAGGGTGAGCCGGCCCATCGCATCGATCAGCGCCTCGATGGCCGCCGCGACGCGCGCGGCGGCCCCCTCCCCCCCCGTCGGTCGCATCCGGTCAGCCCCGGACCTTCACGTGGTACTGCTCCTCGCTGATCTCGGACCAGCGGTCGAACTTCGACTTGAACGCGAAGTACGATTCGTGGACCTTCTTCGTCAGCGGATCCTTCGCGATCGCCTCGGCGAGCACCTTGTCGGTCTCCTCGCGCAGCGCCTTGATCACCGGCTCGGGCAGCGGGCGCGCCACGACCTTCTGGTTCTTGATCAGGTCCTCCATCGCCTCGGAGTTATTGCGCTGGCACCAGCCCTCGCTGATCACGTTGCACGCGGCCGCCGCGTTCTCGACGATCGACTGCAGGTCCTTGGGCAGCTTCTGCCACGCGGCCTTGTTGATCAGCAGCTCGGAGACGGTGGCCGACTCGTGCCAGCCGGTCGTGTAGTAGAACTTCGCGGCCTTGTGCAGGCCGAGGCGCCGGTCCTGGAACGGGCCGACGAACTCGGCCGCGTCGATGACGCCGCGCTCGAGCGCGGGAAAGATCTCGCCGCCCGGCAGCACCTTCACGTCGACGCCGAGGTTCGCGTAGACGCGACCCGCGAGACCCGGGATGCGCATCTTCAGGCCCTTCAGGTCGGCGACCGAGTTGATCTCCTTCTTGAACCAGCCGGTCATCTGCACGCCGGTATTGCCGCAGGGCATCGCGATCATCCCGAACGGCTCGTAGACCTCGTTCCAGAGCTGCAGGCCGCCGCCGTCGTACAGCCAGCCGTTCATGCCCTGGAAGTTCAAGCCGAAGGGCACCGCGGTGAAGTACTGGGCGGCGAAGGTCTTGCCCGTCCAGAAGAAGCTGTTCGCGTGGTTCATCTCGACGGTGCCGGCGCGGACCGCGTCGAAGCCCTCGAACGCGGGCACCAGCTCGCCCGCGCCGAAGACCTGGATGTTCAGGCGACCGTCGGACATCTCGCGGATGCGCTTGGCGAGGTCGGTCGCGCTGCCGGGGCCGTCCATGTAGAAGGGCGAGCCCTTCACGTAGGCACTGGTCATCTTCCAGTTGAAGACCGTGCGGTTCTGCGCGCGGACGATCGCGGGGGCACCGATCGTGCCGCCGGCGAGGGCGGCACCGGCGAGGAAACGGCGGCGGATCTCGGACATTCGGAGTACTCCAGGGTGGGTCGCGACCGCGCGACCGAGGCAAGGGGCGTGCCACCGGAGCCGACCGTGCACATTCGCGGATCCTGGAACTGTCCTGGACAAACTTGGTGCGGACTCGAGGTGCGCGCGACGGATCGGGGTCCGGGACGGTCGACCGGGGCGCACCAGTTCAGGGCGTCGAGCGCCCCGACCTCGACTGCGGCTCGGGGGCGTTAAGCTCTGCGTGCCGCCGCACCTCGTCGGCGCCCACCCTCCAGCGTCCGATGTCCCGACCCGCACAGGCGCGGCCGACCGCCGCGCCGGACCGAGCCCCCGCGCCGCGAGGGGTGGCGGCCGGCGCCGCGCGGACGCTGCGCGGCGCGCTGGTGCCCTCGATGCTCGCAGGGGCGCTGGCGCTCGGTGCGCCGGCCCTCGGGGCCTCGCCGTTCGGCCCGCTGACGGCGCAGTCGCTGCGCGGCGAGCCGCTGCGCGCGGTGGTCGAGCTCCCGGGGGCGGACGCGCCCTCGGTACGGCTCGCGGTCGCAGCGGGCTATGCGCGCTTCGGGCTGGTCCGCGATCCGGCGCTCGACCGCCTGACGCTTCGTGCGGTGATCGAGCCCGACGGCAAGCGCTTCCTGCGGATCGAGACCGACACCCCGGTCGACACGGCCGAGCTTGTGCTGCTGCTCGAGACGCCGGATGGCCTGCGCCGGGCCTACCGGCTGCGGCTCGATTCGCCCGAGCCGGCGGACCGGGTCAACGTCCGGGGCGTCGAGCCGATCGCGCGGCTCGGCGGGCCGGCGCCGGCGCCGGCGGCCGCGGCGCCCGCGGCCACCACCGTGGCGACGCGTTCCGCCGCCGCCAGTGATCCGGGCGGGGCCTCGCGGGCGCGCACGGACGCGTCGGTCGGTACCGTCGGGGCCTCGCCGGCGGCTTCGGCGACGCCGGCCGCGGACGCCCCCGTTGCCGACCGCGACACCGCGCCTGCGGTGCCGATCGCCCCGCCGGGCCGGCCGGATGCGATCGAGGTCGTCGAGGGAAGCACGCTCGACGCGCTGGCACAGGGGCTGCGCCCGCCTGGGGCGACGCTCGAGCAGTCGGCGCTCGCGCTCTGGCGGGCGAACCCGCGCGGCTTCGCCGGGCGGCCGCCGCGGCCGATCGCAGGCGTGCGCCTCTCGGTGCCGGGCGAGGCCGACGTGCTGGCGGTCACGCCGGCCGAGGCACGCGCATGGGTGGCGGAGTCGGGTGGGACCGGCGCGTCCGCGGCGCCTGCGGCGGGCGGCGCCGCAGTCGAGGCTGCGTCCGCACCGGCGGCGCGCGCGGCGGCCACGGCCCCGGTCCTGCGCGCCGCCGCGCCGCGAGCGGCCCCGTCGGCATTCGACGCCGACCTCGCAGAGACGCTGCGCCGCACACGCGAGCTGCGGCGGCGCGTCGACGCGCTCAAGGCCGGCTTCGAGGCGACCGCACGCCGCGAGGAGGCCACGATGCGCGCGCTGATCGACACCACGCGGCGCGCGGCGGACCCACCGCCGCGCTGACCGCGGCACCCCGCGCACGAGGCCCGCGCCGCACCGGCCGCCACGGGTTCAGTGGATCTCGTCCGCCGCCTTCAGCGCCGCGCGCAGCGACTCGATCGAGAAGCCCGGCGCGCGCGCGACATCGAGGATCGCCTTCTCCTTGCGGACCAGCAGGTCGACCGCGGCAGGGATCGCCGCGGCGACGTCGGCCGGGATCACCACCGCGCCGTGCCGGTCGGCGTGCACCAGGTCGCCGTGCCGCACGGTCATGCCGTGCACGTCGACCGGATCCCCCCAGCCGACCGGCGAGCCGTACGCGTGGCTCGGCCCGATGCTGCCGGCGAGCGCCTGGAAGCCCGGCGCGAACTGGTCGATGTCGCGGACCGAGCCGTTGGTGACGACGCCGAGCGCGCCGAGCCCGAGGTGGACCGCGGTGTTGACCTCGCCCCACATCGCGCCGAAGCCCGGCACGTCGTCGAGGTCCTGCACGACGACGACGCTCGGCCGCGGCAGGCTCGCCACGTACTCGTAGTAGGCGATGCGCTTCGCGCGGCGCTCGTCGGCGGTACCGGTCGGCGGCACCGCGGCCCGGAAGGTCACGGTGGCGGCGTAGCCGACCATCGGCGGCAGCTCCGGCCGCACGCAGACCAGCGGCCGGCGCGTGAAGCCGATCGCGCGGCGCTGCGGCGCGACGACCTCGAGCGCGTTGCAGACGGTGGGGGTGTCGAAGCGCCGCAGCGCGTCGAGCAGCGAAGGATCCAGCGCAGTCATGCGTCGTGACCTCGGACGGTGGCGTCGATCTCGGTGTCGGGGGTGCCGGCGCGCCGCGCGAGCGCCGCGATCTCGGCCCATGCGGCCGACGGCATCGGGAAGCCGTCGCGCCGGCGTTGCGCGCGCGCGCGGCGCTCGGGATCGCCGGCGACCATCACCGACTCGACGCCCGGCATCGGGCGCGATGCGCGCAGCCCGTCGACGAAGCGCGCGACGCCCGCGTCGAACGTGCCCGCAGGGTCGAGCCGCGCGGGATCGATCAGCACCGACAGCATGCCGTTGCGCACCGGTCCGTCGTCGGTGGAGATGCCGGTGCCGGTCAGCACGCCGCCGAGCAGCTCGCACATCGCGGCGAGCCCCGAGCCTTTGTGGCCGCCGGCGAGCAGGCCGCCGAAGGCCATGATCGCGCCGGGCCCGACGGTGTTGTCGGGCGCCTCGTCGTGCACCGTCGCGCCGTAGAGCACGGCGGGGTCGCCGGAGGTCGTGCCGTCGGGCGCGATCAGCGCGTCGAACGGCATCGTCGCGCGCTTCTTCGCGGCGACGAGCAGCTTGCCCTCGGCGACCAGCGCGGTCGCGAAGTCGAGGATCACGTGCTCGCCGCCGGCGAAGCGGTCGTCGCCGGTCGCGCCCGGCCGCGCGCGCGGCACGCCGACCGACACCGGCGCGGTCGACAGCATCCGCTCGGTGCCGCCGAACGGCGCGACCAGCGTGCTGCCGGCGACGTTGACCCAGTGCATCGAGACGAGCCCCGCGTCGGCGGCCATCTCGGCGTAGTGGCCGACGCGCCCGAGGTGCGCCGAGCGGCGCAGCGCGAGCAGCGCCAGGCCGTGCGCCTTCGCGCGCCCGATCGCACGCTCGGTCCAGCGCGCGGTGACCCACTGGCCGGGCCCCTGCTGCGCGTCGACGAGCAGCAGCGGGCCGGTGTCGAGGAGCGCCGCGCCGTCGGTGCGCGGCACGATGCCGCCGTCCTCGACCGCATACCAGTAGCGGATCACGCGCACGTAGCCGTGGCTGTCGTGGCCGGCGAGGTTCGCGCCCACCAGGTGATCCGCGACCTCGCGGCCCTCGGCCGGCGTCATGCCGCGGAAGACGAACATGCGCTCGGCCAGCCGTGCGGCGGCCCGCGCATCGAGTCGGACAGTGCTCATCGTGGATCCGGGTTCAGGCGCACGGCGGCACCGGGAAGACCATCGCCGGATCGAGCCGGCCGTCGAGGAAGTCGAGGATGTTGCGCGCGGCGTGCGTGGACATCCGCCACGCGGCCTCGCGCGTCGCGGCCGCGGAGTGCGGGGTCAGGAACACGTTGGGCAGCGCGAGCAGCGGGTGGTCGGGCGGCGGCGGCTCGGCGTCGAACACGTCGATGCCGGCGCCCGCGAGATGCCCGCTCGCGAGCGCCGCCGCCAGCGCGGCCTCGTCGACGATGTTGCCGCGCGCGCAGTTGACCACCGCCGCGCCCTTCGGCAGCAGCGCGAGCTCGGCCGCGCCGATCATCCCGAGGGTCTCGGCGTTGCGCGGGCAGTGAACCGTGAGGTAGTCGGCTTTCGGCAGCGCCTCGCGCAGCGACGACGCGAAGCGGTAGCCGAGCGCCTCGCCCGGCGCGCGGTCGATGTACGGGTCGACGACCAGGACCTTCATCCCGATCGCCGAGGCGACCTGCGCGACGCGCCGCCCGATCCGCCCGAGGCCGACCACCAGCAGCGTCTTCGCCCCGAGCTCGCCGCCGAGCCCCTCGTCGCGCGACGCGTAGCGCGACGGCGTCAGCGTCGACCACTGCTCGCGCGACAGCGCGGTCAGCCCGGCCATGCCGTGCCGCCAGCGGTCGAAGGGCTTGGCGAGCGACAGCAGCATCCAGGTGGTGTGCTCGACCACGGACTGCGTGTTCGCGTCGGCGGTGATCGCGACGGTGACGCCGCGGTCGCGCGCGGCGTTCAGGTCGATCAGGTCCACGCCAACGCCGTAGCGCGCGATGAGGCGCACCTTCGGCGCGCGCTCGAAGAACGCAGGGTTGCAGCGGTGGAAGCGCACCAGCAGCGCGTCGGCACGCGCCTCGGCGGCGCGCAGCGCGTCGGGCGCGAGGCCCGCGCCCTCGACGACCTCGAGGCCGGGGCGCGCGCGCAGCATCGCGAGGCCGTCTGAATGGATGGATTCGGTGACGAGGACGGTGGGCATCGGGGTCCGGGACGGTGGGAGGGGATCGGCCGAAGCGGGCCTCAGCCGGGCGTGACGCCCTTCTGCTTGACCAGCTTCGTCCGGCGCGCGATCTCTCCGCGCTGGAACGCGGCGAACTGCTCGGGCGCGCCGGCGACGACATCGAAGCCCTGCGTCGCGATGCGCTCGCGCACGTCGGACGCGGTCAGCCGGGGCGGGCGCGGCACGCGGCCCGGCGGTCGCACCGAGCGTCGCGGCGGCGCCGAGCGTGGCGAGCGCGCCGAGCGCGCGGATGCGGATCCGGGCCATGCGAAGTCTGCTCCCGGGGGCGGTGGACCGCCCTCCGACGTCTCGGTTCGACGTCCGGCCGGTCGGCCGGGTCAGTGCGCAGCCAGCTCGAGGACCGGCCGCAGCGCGCCGGTCTCGAGGCCGGCGGCGTTCACGATGGGGATCTTCGCATACCGGGCGAGCTCGGCATCGTCCGGTTCCACCAGCCCGAGCGCGCGCAGCGTCGCGAACGCGGCGACGAAGCGCGCATCGGGATGGCCGTCGGCGATCTTGATCGCGATCCCGAGCCCGCGCGAGCGGATGCCGAGCACCTGCACGCCGGCGGCGCCGACCTTCGCGACCCAGTCGCCGGCCCCGGCCTTCATGAAGTGCAGGTCGCTGCGGCCGGTACCCGACACGTACTCCGGGTGGGCGGTCATCGCGGCGAACAGGCGGTCGAGCAGCGCGTCCGTCGCGTCGCCCGCGCCGCCGCCGGCGAGCAGCGCCCACAGGCGCGCCAGCCCGTCGAGCGGGAGCGCCAGGTTCGGGGCGCTGCAGCCGTCGATGCCGACGACGAGCGCGTCCGGATCGGCGCCGAGCAGGCCGGCGACCTCCTCGCGGATGCGCCGCTGCAGCGGGTGGTCGGGCTCGACGTAGGTGTCGATCGGCGCGTTGTTCAGCCGGCACCAGGCGAGGAAGCCCGCGTGCTTGCCCGAGCAGTTGTGGTACCTCGGGTCGAAGCTCTGGTGCGGCGGCGGCGTGCGGCCGAGCGTCTCGTACATGTACGGGACGTGGCAGCCGCACTTCATGCGCCGCCAATGGTTGCGGGCCTTGCCGAGCAGGCCGTCGACGGCGGCGATGTGGAACGGCTCGCCGGAGTGGCTCGCGGTCATGAGCGCGAGTTCGCGCTCGTCGAACCCGAAGGCCTTCGGGCCGTCCTCCCGGACGAAGGGCAGCGCCTGGAACGCCTTCAGCGTCGAGCGGGTGAAGGTCAGCGCGTGCGGGTCGCCGGCCGAATGCAGCAGGCGTCCGGTCCGGTCGACGATGGCGATCGAGCCGTAGTGGACGTTCTCGACCGCGTCGCCGCGGGTGGCGACGACGAGGGGGACGTGGGCGGGCGCGGCCATCGCGGGATCATAAGCCCGCGGGCGCGCTGCGTGCGCCTGACGACACGCCGGGTGCCCCGGGCTCGGGCCGGCGGGCAGGCCGGTCCGAGCGGTCCGGGCGGCGAGCGGTGCCCGCCGACCCCCCCGGACCGCCCCGCCTCAGATCCCGAGCTGGTTCACCCAGTCGGTCGCCTGCATCTGCGCGAGGTTCAGCGCCTTCGGCGAGATCTCCAGCTCCTTGCAGAGCTGCGCGACCCCGGCGAGCGACGGGTCCTCGACGGCCTCGGCGAGCTTCAGGTAGGGCGCGAAGTCGCCGGTGCGGTTCAGCAGCCCGTCGGCGACCTGCTGGGGCAGCTCCAGCTCCGCGAGCGCCGCCGACATCGGCACCATCAGCATCGCCGGCAGCAGCGAGAACGTGCCGGCGATGAACAGGTTGTCGCGCTGGCCGATGTCGAAGCGGCCCTCGCCGAGGAGCTCCATCAGGCGGCCGCGGGTGATGGCGGTGCGCGCGAGCAGCGGCGCGGTCGGGTCCCTGCTGTCGGTGGTCGCGAGCAGCAGGGTCAGCCAGCGGGCGAGCTTCTGGTAGCCGAGCAGCGAGATCGCGTGCTTGAGCGAGTCGATCTTCGTGGACAGCCCCATGCCGGCCGAGTTCATGTAGCGCAGCAGCTTGACGGACAGCGCGACGTCGCGCTTGAGCGCGTTGTCGACCTCGATGACGTCGGCGTTGCGCAGCAGCAGCTTGATCGCCTGCATCACCGCCGCGCGCGCCGGCTCGAGCTTGCGCGCCGAGAGCGTCTCGGGACGGGCGAAGTAGAAGCCCTGCAGGCAGTCGAAGCCGTGCTCGAGGCACGCCGCCGCCTGCTCGCGGGTCTCGACCTTCTCGGCGACCAGCATCCGTCGCCCGCCCGCGGCCCGCAGCAGCTTGACCACCAGCGGCAGCTGCTCCATCGGCACGCGCAGCAGGTCGACCTTGGCGTGGGTCGCGAGCGCGAAGATCGGCTGGCGCACGACCGCCGGCGAGTCGATCGTCACCGCGACGCCGTAGCCGGACTTGCGCAGCTCGCCGAGCCGGGCGAGCGTCTCGGCGCTCGCCGATTCGCGGCCGGTGAACTCGAGCACGGTCCGCTTGGGATCGAGCAGCGCGATCGGCGAGTCGGCCCCGAGGGTGTCGGGCCCGACGTTGATGAAGCCGAGCTTGCCGCCGAGCACCTGCTCGGCGCCGAGGTCCTGCAGCAGCGAGGCGACCACGACGAGGCTCGCATAGTCGTCGTCGGTGACCAGCGCCGAGGTGGCGACCGCGTCGGCACGATAGAGCAGTTCGTAGCCGATCAGCTGCTGGTTGCGGTCGAGGATCGGCTGGCGTCCGAGGAACGCCGTCGGCTCGGTCGCGGGCAAGCCGGCGGCGGCTTGCTCGGGCATCGTGGACTGGGTCATGCGAGCGCGGCCTCCTGCACCGCGGCCTGGGCGGAGCGCCGCGCGCGCACCAGCGCGCGACTCGAGATCGTCAGGTTCACGCACAGCGCCTCGATGCGCTCGGGGCTGCCCTGCTCCAGCGCCTCGGCCAGGTCGAGCAGCGGACCGAAGCGACCCTGGCGCATCGTCAGCGCGTCGGCCACGGCCTCGGGCAGTGCGAGCGACGAGATCGCGTCGGCCATCGGCTGCATCAGCATCGCGGGCAGCAGCGAGAACGCGCCGACGAGGAAGAGGTTGTCGCAGTCGACGCCCGAGAAGTACTCGGCGCCCACCATCTCGAGCATCCGTCCGCGGAACACCGCCGCGCGGATCAGCGTCGCGGCCGCCGGCGACGGCTCCTCGACGGTGTTCAGCAGCAGCTGCAGCCAGCGGCCGAGGCGGCGGGGCCCGGTCAGCTCGATCGCGTGCGCGAGCGACTCGACCGGGATCAGCATCCCGAAGTTCGAGGCCGCGGTGTAGCGCATCAGCCGCCAGGACAGCGCCGCGTCGAGCCGCAACGTCCGCTCGATCTCGGCCGTCGAGGCGCCCGTGCCGAGCTGCTCGAGCGCGCGGCGCAGCACCGCGTGGCTGACGCCCAGCTTCACGCTGCCCATGACCTCGGGCCGGCCGACGTGCCAGCCCTGCATCGCGTGGAAGCCGAGCTCGCGGCAGCGGCGCATCTGCGCCTCGCACTCGACCTTCTCGGCGATCAGCACGTGGTCGCCGTAGCGCAGCGCCGGCACGAACACGTCGAGCTGCCCGTCGTGCACGCGCCTCATGTCGATCTTCAGGTGGCTTGCCACCGGCAGCCACGACGCGAGCGACTCCATCGGCGGCGCGGCCGACACCGCGATGCCGAAGCCCATCTCGCGCAGCATCCGGATCCGGCCGATCGTCTCGGTGTCCGGTTCGATCGCCTGCGACAGCTCGAGCACCGTGCGACGCGGGTTCAGCAGCACCAGCGCCCCGGCGTCCCGCAGCGAGCCCGGACCGACGTTGACGAAGGCCTGGCGCCCAGCGAGCACCTGCGGTGCGCCGAGGCCGTGCAGCAGCGTCGAGAGCACGTGCAGCGACGCGCTGTCCTCGTCATCGAAGCACGCGCGATCGTCGGTGCCGCGCGCGCGGTACAGCAGTTCATAGCCCACCAGCTCGCCATGCCGATCCACGATCGGCTGGCGTCCCAGGAAGGCGTGCGATTGACCCGTCATCGGCGTTCTTCTGGTTGTCGATGACGGAATTATCGGCTGCGGGTCCGCGAGGCCCAGTCGGAAATCGCCGTGTCGGACAAGTGGACGGCGATGCCCGCCGGGCGGGCGACGGGGCTGCGCGATCGGCACGCGACGGGCCGCGGATGCGGCGTCGGCGCCACGGACGGGCGCCCTGGGGCGCCCGTCGCGGGAGGGCCCGGATCCGCGCCTCGCGGCGCGACCGGTCAGAACACGCTCTCGCGCACGAAGATCAGGTCGTCCGGACGGATCGGGTCGTCGAGCTTCGGCTCGAGGATCTGGATCTGCTTGTTGCCGTAGCGACGGTGCACGCGCACGCCGCGGTCGGTGCCGCGCAGGGTGAGCCCGCCGCCCTTGGCGATCGCCTGCGCGAGGGTCAGGCCTCGGTCGACGCCGTACATTCCGGGACGGGTCACCTGCCCGTAGATGTAGTACTGCGGCGCGCGGTTCACGTAGACCACGTCGCCCGCCTGCATCTGCGGATCCTTGGTGAGGTCGCCCGAGGCGAACATGTCGACCAGGTCGATCTCCAGGCGCAGCGGCTTGCCGTTGCGCGTGGTGACGAGGACCACGTCGTCGGCGCCGGTGGCCGCGACGCCGCCTGCCAGCGAGAGCACCTCCGACAGGCGCATGCCGGTGGTCTCGAGCGGGTAGCGGCCGGGCCGGGTGACGTTGCCGAGCACCGACACCTGCTGGCTGCGGAAGGTCGTCACGTTGACCGTCACCTGCGGATTCTGCAGGTACTTGCCGTCGCGCAGCCGCTGTGCGATCAGCTTCTCGACGTTGGTCGGCGACAGCCCGCCGATGCGCAGCGCACCGAGCAGCGGGAAGGAGATCACGCCGGCCTCGGATACGCGGGCCTCGACCGTCAGGTCCGGGTTCTGGAAGACCTGGATCCGGATCGCGTCGCCGGGGCCGAGAAGGTAGTCGTCGCGGGCGGCTTCGGCCGAGGCCGGCTGCTGCGCGTGCGCGGGCGCCGAGGCGAGCCCGGCGAGCCCGGCGAGCAGCGCGATACCCGTCGCAAGGACGGCCAGCACCCACGGGAATCGGGGAGCGAACGAAGTAGTCATGCGTGCGACACCTTGTCGGGAATGCGGACCGCAGGGGCACGCGAAGCCGCGCACCGACGGGGAACCCCTATCGTAATCGCGCGCGCCCGGGGCCCGCGTGACCGAATCCGCAACGAAACGTGACGGGTCGGCCGGGAACGGCCGCCTCCGGTCAGAACGCGGCGCGCACTCCGAGACCGAACCAGTTGTCGGTGAAGTCGAAGCCGGCGTAGTTCGAGGTCCGCTCGAGGCGGCGCAGGTCTCCGAACAGGAACACACGGCGGGCGAACTCGTAGTTGACCCGGACTCCGAAGTCCAGGACCTTGTCGCGCCGCACCGGGGCACCCGAGAACACGAAGCCCGGGTCGCCCTCGTAGCGGCGGATCGTGTAGAGGAGCAGGCCGTCGACCGAGAACCGGCTCGTCGCGCGCCAGGTCGGGGTGAGGCGCACGCCGGTGTCGCGGATGAAGTTCGCGTTGAGCAACTCGGCGGTGCTGATGCTGTTGAAGACGGCACCGCGGAACAGCGTCGCGCCCGATATCGGCACTTCGGCCTCGAGGCTGCCGGTGATCCCCGAGAAGTCGCGCTGGGAGAGCGTGTCGTAGCTGCGGCGGGTGTAGCCGACCGTGCCGCCGTAGCGGGTCTCTTCGTTCGGCCGGTAGTTCAGGCGCCAGAGCAGCGCGTCCTGCCCGTACGCGTTGTCGACCGCCGCCGGCAGCAGGTTGCCGTTCGCGTCGAAGATCTGCCGGTTGGGGAAACTGCCGCTCTCGCGCCGGTAGACGAAGTCCATGTCGAGCGCGGTGCCCGGGTAGTAGCGGAACCCGCCCTCGACGCCGGTCGCGTCGAAGTTCGAGGCCTGCACGAGCGGGGAGGAGTTATCGAGGCTGAAGTAGTCGGCCGCGCCGATCAGCGCCCAGCGCTGCGACAGCCGGAAGCCTGCGAGCGCCCGGACGGTGAACAGGTCCCGCAGGTTCTTGATCGGGCCGAACACGTCGAACGCCGACTGATCGCGCAGGTAACTCGCGGCGAAGGTGCCGAACACCGGGCGACCGATCTCCCAGTCCCACTGGCCGCCGAGGTTGTAGCCGATGTAGTCGAAGCGCGAGAGGTCGAGGTACTTGACCGGCTGGATGTTGCCGTACAGCGTGACCCGCTGGAGGCTGAACTCGCGCTCGAAGCGCGCGCCAAGCAGGCCGCGGATCACGGTGTCGCTCTGGCCGGCCGGCGTGCGCAGGATGTTGCTGTGGTTCTCGATCGCACCGGACGCCTCGAAGCTCAGCACGTCGCTGACCTGGGTCGGCATCGAGACCGGTTGCGCGACGGCCAGCAGCGGCGCCGCGGCGAGCGCGCCGGCGGCGCACCGACGCAGGAAGTGTGATGTGGGCATCGTGATCCTGGGAGCGGTTGAGAACAAACGCACAGGCGATCGCGGCAGCCTGCCGGACTATCGGCTGGCCCCGTTTCGGCTGCCCGAAACCTACCAGCTTCCCGAATCGAATTGCAATCGCCGATGGCTGCACACCTGCCCCGTAGTCTCCCGTTGCCGACCGCTCAGGTGCGCACCGGCAGCCGCAGCCTGCTCGGGACGATCGGCCGCCTCGCCGACCCGGGCATCGCGCTCGGCTGCCTGCTGGCGGTCCATGCGCTCTGGGGTCACGACGTGTCGACGCCGGTCGTCCTGCTGGGCGCCCTCGCCTTCTCGTTGTCCTATCCCGGCGACCTGCCGTTCCTGAAGCAGCCGCGCGGCGTCGTCCGTCGGATCACGGCCGCCTGGTCGTTGGTCGTGGCGCTGCTGCTCGCGCTGGGGCTCGTCACCGACATGCTGGGCGCGTTCGAGCCGAACCTGCTCGCCGCATGGGTCATCGCCACGCCGCTGCTGCAGACCGCGGTGCACCTGCTGTTCCCCCGGGTGCTCCCCCGGATCGTCGCGTTGCGCCGCGAGCAGGTCGCGATCGTCATCGGGGCCAACGGCATGGGCCGCGCGCTCGCGCGCCAGCTCGGCACCGATCCGATCGCGCAGGCCCGCGTGACCGCGTTCTTCGACGACCGCGACGCCGATCGCCTCGGCGAGGGGCTCGAGGCGCCGCTGTCGGGCCGCATCGACGCCGTCGCCGACTTCGTGCGCGCCAACCGCGTCGACCAGATCTACATCGCGCTGCCGATGGCCTCGCAGCCCCGCATCCTGAAGCTGCTCGACCAGTTGCGCGACACCACCGCCTCGATCTTCTTCCTGCCCGACATCTTCCTCTACGACCTCATCCAGGCCCGCGTCGACACCGTCGGCGGCCTGCCGGTCGTGGCCGTCTGCGAGACCCCTTTCCACGGCACCACCGGCGTCATCAAGCGCCTGTCGGACATGCTGATCGCGAGCGCGGCGATCGTGGTCGCCGGCCCGGTGATGCTCGCGACCGCGATCGCGGTGCGGGCGAGCAGCCCGGGCCCGATCCTGTTCCGCCAGCGCCGCTACGGGCTCGACGGCCAGGAGATCATCGTCTGGAAGTTCCGCACGATGAAGGTCCAGGAGGACGGCGCGCAGGTGCGCCAGGCCACCAAGGACGACGACCGCGTCACCCCGCTCGGCCGCTTCCTGCGCCGCACCTCGCTCGACGAGCTGCCCCA
>JADCHE010000017.1 GCA_020248665.1 Burkholderiales bacterium
GCCCTTGACCGCGGCGGCCTCGGCGCTGATCGCGTTGTCCATCGCGAGCGGCCCGTCGATCACGCCGCCGGTGATCTGGCCGCGGTCGGCCATCTTGCACAGCGACGCCGCCTCCATCGTCGACGGCATCTTCGAGTTGACCGTCTCGACCGCCGACAGGATCGCGACCTTCGGGCGCGCGATGCCGAGCGCGCGCGCGAGGTCGATCGCGTTCTGGCAGATATCGCGCTTCTCGTCGAGCGTCGGCACGATGTTGATCGCCGCGTCGGTGATCAGCAGCAGCTTCGGGTAGGTCGGCACGTCCATCAGGAAGACGTGCGACAGGCGCCGCTCGGTACGCAGGCCGCGGTCGCGCTCGACCACCGCGCCGAGCAGCTCGTCGGTGTGCAGGCTGCCCTTCACCAGCAGTTCGGCCTCGCCGGCGCGCACCAGCGCGACCGCCGCCTCGGCTGCCGCGTGACTGTGCGGCACGTCGACGATCCGGAACGGCGCGAGGTCCAGGCCGATCGAGGCGGCGAGCGCGTGCAGCTTCGTGGCGGGACCGACCAGGATCGGCCGGATCAGCCCTCGTTCGGCCGCCTCGACCGCCGCGCACAGCGCGGCTTCACTGCAAGGGTGCACGACCGCCGCGGGCATCGGCTCGAGCGCCTCGGCCGCGGCGAGCAGCGGCGCGAACTTGTCGCGCGACCGCAGCACGCGCTCGCCGACGTCCGCGCGAGGCAGCTCGAGCGCCTCGGTCGGCGCGAGCACCTCGGCCACGCCGGCGGCCACCGCCTCGCCGTGCTGGTTCGTGCAGCGGCAGTCGAGCACGACGGTGCGGCCGTCGGCCCGCTTCTCGCGCACCGTCACCACGACGGTCAGCGTGTCGTCCTCCCGGACCGGCCGCTCGAAGCGCAGCCGCTGCGACACGTGCGTCGTGCCCGGACCGGGCAGTTCGTTGCCGAGTACGCTGGAAAACAGCGCGCCCACCCACATCGCGTGCGCGACCAGGCGCCCGTCGCCGTGGCGGCGGGCCCAGTCGGCGTCGACGTGGGTCGGGTTCAGGTCGCCGGAGACCCGCGCGAAGGTCTTCAGCTCGACGCGGCCCAGCGGGCGGACCAGCGTCGCCGAATCGCCGGGGTTCAGCTGCTCGAAGGTGCGCGCGCGAAGCACGGTCGGTGCGGGGTCGGGCATCGGCGCAGTGTACGGGCGGCGCGCCCCCTGCGCTTGACCACGGTCAAGGCGGGTGCCCCCGGCGAGGCCGCGCCCGCGACTCGCGGGGCTAGAATCGAGCGAGGAGACAGGGGGCCGCCGCTTCGCGACCTCGCGCCGACGACGATGAAAGCCGCCTACATCTCGCATCCGAGCTCGACCCGACACGACATGGGCGAAGGTCATCCGGAATGCCCGGACCGCGTGTCGGTGATCGCCGACCGGCTCCTGATCCGGGGCGTGCTCGACTTCATGGAGAGCTTCGAGGCGCCGGCCGCGACGTCCGAGCAACTCGCCCGCGCGCACGACGCGCTGTACGTCGCCGAGCTCCTCGCGAAGGCTCCGACCGAGGGCCACGTCCACGTCGACCCCGACACCTCGATGAATCCGCACACCGCGACCGCGGCGCTGCACGCGGCCGGCGCCGCGGTGCTCGCGACCGAGCTGGTCGCGACGAAGGGCTTCGCGCGCGCGTTCTGCAACGTGCGCCCTCCCGGCCACCACGCCGAGCGCGGCGCGGCGATGGGCTTCTGCTTCTTCAACAACGTCGCGGTCGGCATCCGGCATGCGCTCGACGTGCTCGGCCTCGAGCGCGTCGCGCTGATCGACTTCGATGTCCACCACGGCAACGGCAGCGAGGACATCTTCGCCGGCGACGAGCGCGTGCTGATGGTGTCGACCTTCCAGTCGCGGCTCTATCCGTTCAACGGCGAGCAGGCACGCGGCTCCAACATGTGCAACGTGCCGCTCGCGCCCTACTCCGACGGCCAGGCGCTGCGCGACGCGGTCGAGTCGCGCTGGCTGCCCGCGCTGCGCGCGTTCCGGCCGCAGATGCTGTTCGTCTCGGCGGGCTTCGATGCGCACCGCGAGGACGACATGAGCCACCTCGGCTGGACCGACGCCGACTACGGCTGGATCACGAAGCGGCTGGTCGAGGTCGCGGACGAGTGCTGCGGGGGCCGCATCGTGTCGGTGCTCGAGGGCGGCTACTGCCTGCCCGCGCTCGCGAGGAGCGTCGAGCTGCACGTGCGCACGCTCATCGACCTGCAGTGAGCGCGGGCGACGCCGCGCGGCGTCGTGCGGCACTTCGCCGGCGCCGAGAGCGCCGGCAGCGCGGCCATCGTCGGGATGGCCTGCGCGGCGGTGCGCATCGCATGTGCCTGCAGGCGGGCCACGTTGCCCGAGGCGCGACGGCTGAACGGCTTCACCATCGCATCGGTCGCGGCGTGCACCGACGCCGGCAGGCTGCGCCTGGACAGCGGGCCCCACACCGTCCACGGCGCGAACCACAGCCGCCACGCGAACGAGAGCGCCTCGGCCTGCACCTCGCGGACAGCCTCGACCTTCTCGCCGACCATGCGCGCGGCTTCGCGCCGCTGCCAGTCGGTGGGGCGCCCGTCGATCGGCCACAACAGCCAGGTGCGCAGGCCGATCACGGTCACGCTCGACATCGCGAGCGGCATCATCCAGGGGCGAATCACGCGGGGCTCCTCGATACGGCCCGACGCATCGTACCCCGAGGGGGCGGCTGGCGGCCGCGTCGGGGCCGGGAGGGTGCAGGGGTCGATGCGCTCCTTTCGCCACACAGCAATACTTGGCCGAGCACTTGGACAACTAGTTGGCCAAGCTCGCAGGCGTCCCCCTCAAGTCCCAGCGTTTCGGGAAGCCTTCGAGTGCGTTTCAGCCTGAAGCCCCTCGCCCTCCAACCCCACCAACCAGACCTCGAGCTCGCTGCATAACGCCGCGTTGATGCGGTCTGTACTGATGGATTCGTCCCTGCGCGTTTGCAGCGACGCTCCCCGGTTCTGTACCACTCGACATCGAAGATCAGTCCATGTCAAGACAACGTCGAGGCCCGCAAGCGTAGCCGCTTGAATCGTTCGATGCCCGCTCGAAGCGTGGATCTCAGTTCGCCCGATCGCGACTCGATGTCGAACCGGCACGACGACGCGTACGACATAGATGCCGCCGCCGCGGCGATGCAGATAGCCGACGCCCATGTGGACCCCGATCGTGGAGTACGGGGCCGGAGCGGGGGACCAGCGCAAGGGCTGGCGTCCAAGTGAATCAGTCGGTCATCGACCACTTGGAGCGGGTGACGGGAATCGAACCCGTGTCTGAGGCTTGGGAAGCCGCCGTTCTACCATTGAACTACACCCGCGGAGGATGCAGATTGTAGCGCAACGCGTCCGGGCGCCGCGGGCCCTGCCGACTCAGCGCGGTAGCGTCTTCCAGTGATTCAGGAGCGCGCGCAGCGCTTCGGGCTTGTGCGTCGGTTCGGGCCGCCCGGCCTGGTCGGCTGTGTTGACGCCGTGGCACGACGCGCAAACGCGTACCTCGCCGGGCTGGAAAGTCGCCCAGATGCGCTCGCGGACGACGGCCTCGCCAGAGGCGTCGGTCGACTGCCAGGTGAGCGCGCGCCGCGCGGGGACGATCGCGGCCGTCGATCCGTCCGCAGCGATCCGGACGCTGCCCGCCGGGCCGCCCGCGTTCGCCGGGTTGCCGGCCGCAACCGCATCGGTGGGCATGGCGAGCACGCGGCGACCGGGCTTCGCGTCGTACCCGCGGACCTGGTTCGCCTGGAAGATCTGGTAGTGAGCGATCGAGTAGACGGGGCCGGTCCGGCCGGACAGCGTCTCGGTCCCGCCTGCGACGCGCAAGTTGATCGGCTGCTGGGCATCGGCTCGGTCGCGGCTCGTCTGGTTGCGGGTCACGATCAGCGCCAGGTCGCGGCTGGCGAGCCAGTCGCGGAACGCCCGCTCGTCCACGCCCACCTCGGCGAACACGGCGCTCTCGGGCGACTCGAGCGAGGGCATCCGGCGCGCGGCCGGCTTGCGACGCGCGACGACCTCCACGGCTTCGAGTTCCCACAGCGTGCCGCTGAACGAGCGCGCCGCGTCGGGCGACCACCATGTGACCGATTTCTGGATGCCCGGCGTCAGCAGCATGCCGGCCGTCGCAGGGCCGGTGGCCGGCACGTCGACGACCCTCAGACGGAACTGCCGGATGTCCGCGGGCGAGGCCGCGGTCGTCGGCGTGTGGGTAGCCACTAGGGTCCCGCTCGCGAGCGGCAGCGGATTCCTGTAGCGCCCGCCCGGGACCGAGCCGTCCGACGCCGCCGTCGCCGTGACGTCGACGATCGCCATCGATTCGGGATTCGTACCGAGTCCGCCGTTGAACCGCACGATCTGGTTGGAGGACAGCGAGCCGAACTCGCGCGCATAGATCGCGACGTAGCTGCCGGGGCGCGCCAGGTCCTCCCGCAGGTGGAACAACCCGCCGTCGCTCCGGATGAACTTCGTGTTCGCGCGGAACGGACCCAGCGGATAGTCCGACAGCGCGGGGTCGTTGACGAACGACTTGCCGATGAATCCGAACCCGAATTCCTGCTGCCCGACGTGGTTCAGCGTCTCCTCGCCGCTGCCGTCCTCGTTGATCTGCCACGGCATGAAGACGTTGTTCCGCCAACCGACCACCGGTCCGTACGCCGACGTCTGCCCGGTCCGCGACTCCGGGAATACCTCGTCGAGCAGGCCGAGCCGCGTTGCGCCGGCGGACTCGTCGGACACGTTGAACGAACCGGACGATCCGCCGACCCGATCGGCGTCGGCCTGCTGGTCGCGCTGAAGGTGGTCCCAACGCACGAACACGACGCGGCCGTACGTGTCGATCGACGGCGAGAACACGCCGCTGGGCGTATGGTTCAGCAGCCTGAGGTCGGCGGACACGGGATCGAGGCTCCAGATCCCGGTGACCGTCGGCGTGCTCTCGTACTCGTCGAGTTGCGGATACAGGTGCGCCGCACCGTTGCGCGGTCGGTCCGAGGTGAACAGGATCCGCTCGTCGGTCCCGTAGAACGGGGACACGTTGTTGTAGCCCGCCGGCTGGCCCGGGATCGCACGGACGCGCGCGGTCTCGCCCTTCTCGAGCCCGGTTACCTCGTAGATCTGCCAGCGGTACGTGCCGACCTCGAACTGCCGTGCGGGCGCGCCCACCACCATGCTGAACACCGCCTTGGCGCCGCTCCAGTGCACCGAAGGCTCGCGGACCGCGATCGCGCCCGCGCCCTGCTGCCCGTCCGTGCCGAAGCCCGCCTCCTTCGTGAGGTTGCGGATCGTTCCGTCGGGGTAGCGGATCATCAGGTCGCCGCCTCGAGGGACGCTTTCGGGATCGGCGAGGTGGTTCGCGAAGGTGGATGCCCTCGACGCGAAGTCGGTCTGCACCGGGACCTGCGTCACGAACAGGATGGGATTCGGGATCGTGCCGACCGCGAACGGCGTCAGGGTCGCGGGGTTCGCGATCGGATCGCCCGCCGCTTCCGCTAGCGTACCGGTCGGCGTCGGAGCGGCCGAACCCGGGGCGCTGCTGCTACCGCTCCCGCTGCACGATGCGAGCGCCATCGAGCCGAGGATGGCCACGAGCCACGTCGCGATCCGGAAGTGTTCTCGACGCATTTCGAGCCCCCAGGGTTGAGGTTGTGTCCAGCGCCGCATCGTCCAGGCGACCGACCCTTCAGAAGGGGCTCGGTCCGCCAGCGGATTGGCTCGGCATGCCACAACCCCGGGGCAGTTCCATGTCATGCGTCGGGCCCCATGGAGCCCGGGACGTTGTGTGAGCGACGCCAGAGGATAATGAGGCCACGCATACGCCGACAACCTCGGCAGGCATGGCTGCACTCGAACGTCAGATGAACGGTCGGGTTCGCGACCGCTTTGCGTCATGAAGCGCGGGTTCGCGGCGGCTGCGGGCACTCAGCCGCGCATCAGGTGCAGGAACTCCCGGCGCAGGTCGGCGTTCTCGAGGAACGCGCCGCGCATGATGCTGTTGGTCATGTGCGGCTCGGCATCCTTGACACCGCGCCACTGCATGCAGAAATGGTCGGCCTCGAGCACGATCGCGAGGCCCGCGGGCTTCAGGCGCGCCTCGAGCAGGTCGGCGAGCTGCATCACCGCCTCCTCCTGGATCTGCGGGCGGCTCATCAGCCAGTCGGCGATCCGCGCGTACTTCGACAGGCCGATCAGCCGCGAGCCCTTGCTGGGCAGCACCCCGATCCACAGCTTGCCGAGGATCGGCACGAGATGGTGCGAGCACGCGCTGCGCACGGTCATCGGCCCGATGATCATCAGTTCGTTCAGCCGCTCGGCGTTCGGGAACTCGGTGACGCGCGGCATCGGGCTGTAGCGGCCCTTGAAGACCTCGTCGAGGTACATCCGCGCGACACGGCGCGCGGTCCCCTGACTGTTGTGGTCGCTCTCGACGTCGATGACGAGGCTCTTCAGCACCTCCTCGATCCGCCCCGCGACCTCGTCCTCGAGCGCCGAGAGCTCCTCGGCGCCGTCGATGAACTCGGCGATGTTGTCGTTCGCGTGAAAGCGCCGGCCGGCGCGGCGCACGCGCTCGCGGATGCGGTCCGAGACCGCGGTCGGGCTCGGTGCGGCGGCGCCCGTGTTCGGGGTCTCGTCCATGCTTCGTCACTCCTGGGGGCCGCCGGCGGGGGCCGGCACGGCACGCCGGCACCGCGCACGGCACCCGCCCGAACGATTCTATCCCGGCCCGCCGGGCCGCTCCGCGCGCCCCCGGCGGCGCGGCCGGTCCGTGACGTGGAACATCGGGCGATCCCGCACGACCCGGTCGCGCAAGCGTGGTGTCGGATACCCACGCGTGCACGTCACGGGGAGAACGTCCGGTACCGCATCCGCGCGACGTGCTCGCCGACCTCGCCGCGTGGTGGCAACGCGGCCTCGACACGCAGTTCGACGTCGCGCACGAAGGCTGCTTCGGGGCGGACACCTACGCGGGCGGCATCGACACGCTCGGTCACGCCTTCTCGTTCGGCCTGGGCATCGAGACGCCCGACGCGCTCGCGCTCGCGCTCGGCTGGCTCGTCGAGATGCGGCCCGGGTTCGGCCGCTGGTTCGCGTTCCGCTCATTGCACTCGTCCGCGGGCGACCCGCAGCGACGCCACGACCACCACCAGTGCCACACGGTGCTGCGCCTGTCCGGCTGGTCGGGGCTCGCGGCCTGGAATTCGCTGCGCTGCGTCGAGATCCCCGCGGGCTTCGGCGCGGTCGGGTTCAGCGGCGAGTCCTCGCTCGAAGCGTCCGACGATCGCGCCCGCACGGCATACGCCGGCATCGGACTGACCTGACCGAGCTGCTCGACCGCACCGCGTTCTCGGGCGAATGGCGCGGCGGGCGCACCCACCGGTTCGCGACCGAGCTGCTGCGCTGCGTGCAGGTCCCGGGCACGGCGGCCATCGGCGAGGCGCACGTCTGGCGCCGCTGACGCGTCCGGTCAGGGCACCCGGCTCGCGAGCGCCACGTCGCCCTCGTTCACGCGGTCGTACAGCACGCGCAGCTGGCCGTCGGGCCCGACGGCGAAGTCGACCGACGCGGCTGCACCGCCCTGCCCGGTCACGGTCTCGCCGTCCCAGGCGCCGGCGCCGCGCGTCCAGACGCGGACCACGCCGGCGCCGTCGACCGCGGCCACGCGCGGCGTGGCGCCCGCCGCACCGATCGCGACGCGGGTGCCGAGCAGGGGCAGCGTCGCGATCGACTCGGTCCGCCATACGGACGCGGTCGCCTCGGACCAGCGCAGCGTCACTTCGGTGGCGGTCGTGGGCGCCGCGCGCCACCACCAGGCAAAGCGCGCGCGCGCGCCGGCGTCGAGCGCGATCGGCGGCCCGTCGCCGGCATTCGGCGCGAGCGACTCCGAGTGCTCGGACACCCAGCCGCGCGGCTGCCGGACCCAGGCGACGACCGACTGGCCGAGGTCGTCGGTGGTCGCGAGACGCAGCACGCCGGAGGCGTCCACCGCGAGCGAGCGCGGTCCGACGAGGCCTGCGATCGTGGTCGGATCGAAGGTCCAGCCGCTGCGCTCGCGCAGCGCGACGGTCAGCGCGACCGGGCCGCCCGAGGTCGGGCGCCGGTACGCGATGCGCGGCGTGCCATCGGCCGCGAGCGCGATCGCAGGGCCGTCGAAGCGGCGGATGCCGACGAGCGCCTGCGCGTCGACGGTCGACGTGGCCCAGCCGCTCGCCGAGCGGTTCGCGTAGCGCAGCCCGAAGCGGCTCAGGTACGCGACGTGCACCACGCCGTCGGCGCCGACCGCGAGCGCGCATTGCGCCTGGCCGTCGGCGTCGACCGTCTCGGGCGTGCGGCCGGGCGCGACGCGCAGGTACGCGATGCCGAGCCCGCCGGCGCCCGCGAAGCATGCGTGCAGCTCGCCCCGCGCGTCGATCGCGAGCGCGGGCCATCGGCCGGCCGCGAGGCGCTCCACGCGCCAGCCCTGCGTCGTGGGCGCGGTACCCAGGCACGCCTCGTTGCTCTTCGCCTGCCAGCCGAACCCGTTCCGGGCATACACCCGCCAGCAGTAGCGCTGCCCCGCCGCGAGCCTGGTGTCGACGAACGTCATCGACTCGGTGTCACCGACCGCGGTGGCGTTGCGCTCGACGCGGAACGCGAAGTCGCCCGACGGGCCGGCCCACGACAGCAGCGCGCGCGTCGCGCCGTCGGCGGTCGCGGTCAGCACGATCGTCTCGGGCGCGTCGGAGGCCGAGCCGAACAGCGTCACCGAGTCGTTGCCGCAGCCGGCGGCGAACACAGCCGCGAACAGGGTTGCGAGGAGGGTCGCGAGCACGCCCCGCGCGCGGCGCGGCGCGGGTCGCACGTCCGCCCCTCGCAACACGCTCCGCCCCGAATCCGCAGCTCGACCCACCGCGCCCTCCGTGGCCGCCCCGACCCACGCGCATCTTCGCATGGCGGCCCACCGGGACGGTTAGAATCGCCCGATGCAGGTGATCGTCAACGGCACGCCGCAGCCCCTTCCCGACGGTGCCACCGTCGCGCAGCTCCTCGAGCGGATGGCCCTGGCCGGCAAGCGCGTCGCGGTGGAGCGCAACGGCGAGATCGTGCCGAAGTCGCAGCACCCGCAGGTCCCGCTCGCCGACGGCGACCGGCTCGAGATCGTGGTCGCGGTCGGCGGCGGCTGACCCGAGACGGAGGACGGACATGGCCCCGATCCCGAGACGGACTGCGCTCCTCGCCGGCCTCGGCCTGCTCGCCGGCTGCGCCGGACTCGGCTTCGGCGAGCCGGTCAACGTGTCGGTGGTCGGCATGGAGCCGCTGCCAGGCCAGGGCATGGAGGGCCGGTTCCTGGTGAAGCTTCGTGTGCAGAACCCGAACGACCGCCCGATCGAGTACGACGGCGTGTCGATCGAGCTCGACCTGCGCGGCAACCGCCTCGCGACCGGCGTGTCCGACGAGCGCGGCACGGTGCCGCGCTTCGGCGAGTCGATCGTCCAGGTGCCGGTGTCGGTGCCGGTGAGCGCGCTGGTGCGCCAGGCGCTCGGCTTCGCGACCGGCGACCGCACCCGCTCCGACTACCGGCTGCGCGGGCGGCTCGCGTCGTCCGGCTTCGGCGGCGTGTCGTTCAGCTCGACCGGCGAGCTGACGCTGCCGCCGGGGCTCGGCGGCACGCCCTGACGCGCGGGGCGGCGCCGCGCGGCCACGCCGCCCCCGGCGCTAGAATGGCGCGATGAACGCAGTGCCCGCGCCCGCCCCGTCCGCGACCGCCCCGACCTCCGCGCCCGCCCCCGCCGACCCGCTTCGGATCGGCACGCGGGCCTTCTCGTCGCGCCTGCTGATCGGCACCGGGAAGTACAGGGACTTCGACGAGACCCGCCGCGCGGTCGACGAGAGCGGCGCACAGATCGTCACCGTCGCGATCCGCCGCACGAACATCGGCCAGGACGCGAACGCACCGAACCTGCTCGACGCGCTGCCGCCGTCGCGCTACACCTACCTGCCGAACACCGCCGGCTGCTACAGCGCCGACGACGCGGTCCGAACGCTGCGCCTCGCGCGCGAGCTGCTCGACGGGCACACGCTCGTGAAGCTCGAGGTGCTCGGCGACCCGCAGAACCTCTACCCCAACATGCCCGAGACGGTGAAGGCCGCCGAGGTGCTGGTGAAGGACGGGTTCGAGGTGATGGTCTACTGCAGCGACGACCCGATCCAGGCGCGCGTGCTGGAGTCGGTCGGCTGCGTCGCGGTGATGCCACTCGCGTCGCTGATCGGCTCCGGCATGGGCATCCTGAACCCGTGGAACCTGCAGCTGATCCTCGAGAAGGCGACGGTGCCGGTCATCGTCGACGCGGGCGTGGGCACCGCGTCCGACGCCGCGATCGCGATGGAGCTCGGCTGCGCGGGCGTGCTGATGAACACCGCGGTCGCCGCCGCGCGCGACCCGGTGCGCATGGCGCGCGCGATGCGGCTCGCGGTCGAGGCCGGGCGCGACGCGTTCCTCGCGGGCCGGATGCCGCGCAAGCTGTACGGGGCGAGCCCGTCGTCGCCGACGGGCGGGATGATCGCCCCGTCGAAGGCCGGCTGAGCCGCGCGCCGCCGCGATGCCCTCCGCGTCGCCCGAGCATGTGAACGCGGGCGCGGGTCCGGCGCCGGACGACGCGTCCGCCCCCGACGCCTCCCCCGCGAGCGACGACCCCCGCGGCCCGGCCGCCGCCGCGCACCCGCGCCACATCCGCAGCTTCGTGATGCGGCGCGGGCACCTGTCCGATGCGCAGCGCGACGCGCACGCGTCGCTCTTGCCGCGCTACGCGGTGCCCGACGGTGACGGCCCGATCGACTTCGCGGCGCTGTTCGGCCGGCGCGCGCCGGTGGTGCTCGAGATCGGCTTCGGCATGGGCCACACCACCGCCGAGATCGCCGCCGCGCGGCCCGACACCGACTTCCTCGGCATCGAGGTCTACACGCCCGGCGTCGGCAGCCTGGTGCGCGCGCTCGAGGCGCGCGGACTCGCCAACGTCCGCGTGATCCAGCGCGACGCGGTCGAGGTGCTGCGCGAGCGCATCGCGCCGGGCTCGCTCGCCGGCGTGCACGTCTACTTCCCCGATCCCTGGCCGAAGGCGCGCCACCACAAGCGCCGGCTGGTCCAGCCGCCCTTCGTCGCCGAGCTCGCCGCGCGCCTCGCGTCCGGCGGCTACCTGCACTGCGCGACCGACTGGGCGCCGTACGCCGAGCAGATGCTCGAGGTCCTGTCTGCCGAGCCTCGGCTCGCCAACACCGCCGATGGCTATGCGCCGCGCCCTGACTGGCGCCCGCTCACCAAGTTCGAGCGGCGCGGCCTGCGGCTCGGGCACGGCGTGTGGGACCTGATGTTCGTCCGCCGACCCGTCACCGAGGAGACTCCCGCATGAAGGCCTTCGTCGTCACCGGCGGCGCCACCGGCATCGGCCGAGCGACCGCGCTGCGGCTCGCCGCACCCGACACCGCGATCGCGGTCGTCTATTCGCGCAGCGCCGACGCCGCCCGCGAGACCGTCGCGCAGTGCGAGCGGCGCGGCGCGCGCGCCATCGCGGTCGCGGCCGACGTCTCGAAGGACGACGAGTGCCGCGCGGCGGCCGCCGCGGTCAGCGCCACATTCGGCGATCGGCTCGACGGCCTCGTCAACAACGCCGGCACGACACGCTTCGCGCCCGCTGGCGACCTCGACGCGGTCAGCGCCGACGACTTCCACGCGATCTACGCGGTCAACGTCGTCGGCACCTGGCAGATGACGCGCGCGTGCGCCGCGCTGCTGCGCGCCGGGCACGGCGCGGTCGTCAACGTGTCCTCGTCATCGGCGCTCGACGGCACCGGCTCGTCGCCAGCCTACTCGGCGAGCAAGGCGGCGCTCGACAACCTGACGTTGAATCTCGCGCGCGCGCTCGCACCCGAGGTCCGGGTCAACGCGGTGCGCCCGGGCTTCGTCGAGACCGACTGGCACGTGCGCGGGCTCGGCGCCGAGCGCTTCGACGCGGTCCGCAAGACGGTCGCGCAGGTCACCGCGCTGCAGTCGACGCTGTCGGCCGACGACGTCGCCGAGTCGATCGTCTGGATGCTCGGGCAGCCGAAGATGACCGGCCAGCACGTGCTGGTCGATGCCGGCCGCCAGCTCGCCGCGGGCGGCGTGCGGCTGATGGAGAAGAAGTGAGTCGCGCGCGGTGAAGGGCGGGCGCGGCGGGCTGGTCTACAGCACCGAGCACGGCCGGATCTGCCCGACCTGCCGCCGGCCGGTCGCGGCGTGCACGTGCCGCGGCGCGGCCGCGTCGATGCCAGCCTCCTCCGACGGCCTCGTCCGCGTCTCGCGCGAGACCGGCGGACGTGGCGGCAAGACGGTGACGGTGGTGCGCGGCGTGCCGCTCGCCGCCGACGCGCTCGCCGCACTGGCCAAGTCGCTGAAGGCGGCGTGCGGCACCGGCGGCACCGCGAAAGACGGCGCGATCGAGCTGCAGGGCGACCACCGGGACGCAGTGATCGCGCGGCTGGAGCGCGACGGCTGGCGCGTGAAGCGCGCGGGCGGCTGAGCCTGCGGGCGCGTCGGTCTTGGGCCAGCGCGTCGGCGCGCCGGTACACGCCGCAGCCCATCGGCAGCGACGCATCGAGCCCGACGATGTACGAGGTCTTCGGCTGCACCGCGCCGGTCTCCGGGTTGACGATCTCGTAGTCGATCCAGCCGCTGCCCGCCTCGGTGGCGGCCCACGCATCGCGCAGGAACCGTTCGCCGTGGATGCCCGGCTGCTCGTGCACGCGACGGCCCTGCATCTCGGCCTTCGCGCCGTGGATCCGGTCGCGCCCCCCGCGGTCGATCACGAACACGTCCAGGTCCCGGTCGACGAAGCCCGTCTGGGCCGGGTGCAGCGTCTCCGACGCGCCGGACACCCCCTGCGCACGGACCAGCTCGAGCGCGCGGCCGAGCAGCGCCGTCGCCGCGTTGTCGCGGGTCACCGCGTCGAGGTCGCCGGCACTGCGCGCGACCTGCTCCAGACCCTCGATCTGGCGCGCGCTCGCCGCAGCCAGCTCCCGCGGGTGCTCGGAGGCGGTCCGCACGCCGCCCGCCAGCGAGTCGTGCACGTCGCCGACATGGTGGATCCGCGTGACCGAGCCCTCGAGCTGCTGCGTGGACTGGCCGATCAGGTCCCTGGTCTCGCGCGCCGCCTACGAGCGCTGCGACAGCGCCGCGCTGTCCTCGGACAACGCATGTCCCGCCATGCCGACTTGCATCGCGCTGCTGCGGATCTCGGCGACCATCGACGACGGACGGTCGCTCATCCGGTCGACGAAGCGGCCGATCTCGGCCACCTCGTCGCACCCGTCGATCTCGATCGTGTGCGCGAGGTCGTCGCCGGCGACCGCGTCGACGCCGCGGTGCAGCCGCTGCAGCGAGCCGGCGAAGCTCGACCGGAACGCCCAGCCGAGCCACGCGACGCCCGACCGCCGACCGTGGCGAGCGTCATCTGAACGGGCAGCGATCGCCACGCGGCGGCGGCGCGCGCGCCGAGCTCGGTCACCAGCGGGTCGAGCACCGCGCGGTTCAGCGTGCCGGCCGCGGCGATCACGGCCGTGCCCTCGTCGAAGAAGACCTTCGCATCGCCCGAGATCGCGTCGGAGGTGAACACCGTGGCCACTCGCTTCGCGTAGGTGCGCGGCCGATGCGATCGCGTCGGGACCCTGCGGCGGCGTCGCGCCGGCACGGCGCGCGCGCCGAGCTTCAGCGGCATCCTCAGCCGACGCATCAGCAGCATGTCCGGCCTCATCGGATTCAGGGAGAGTCGTGCCATCTCGAGGGATCCCGTGGGTCCGCCACGCCGCTCCACCGGGGGTGGATGGCGTACCCGTCGCGACCGTCATGGGTCGCTCGGACGGCCTCGATGGGTCGGATTTCGGGGTCGACGGCCGATCCACAGCGGCGGCGACGGACGGCCGATGCGGGTGCTACCGGTGGCGGCACGGCGTCGCCGGTCGCGGCGGGGCGGTGCGGTGCGCACGACGGGCCGGCCGGCACCGCGGGCGTCACATCTTCTCGGGCAGCCAGAGGACGATCTGCGGGAACGCGATCAGCAGGAGCGTGAAGACGATCATGATGACCGCGTACGGCAGCGCGCCGCGGATCACGTCCTCGAGGCCGCCGCGGTCGGGGCGGATGCCCTGCACGACGAACAGGTTCATGCCGACCGGCGGCGTGATCAGGCCGAGCTCGCACATGATGACGATGAAGATCCCGAACCAGATCGGGTCGACGCCGAGCGAGGTCGCGACCGGGAACGACAGCGGGATCGTCGCGACCATCATCGACAGCGTGTCCATGAACATGCCGAGCACGAGGTAGAAGCCGATCAGCGCGACGAGCATCTGCCACTGCGACAGGCCGAAGCCGGTCACCCACTGCGTCAGCGCCTCGCCCACGCCGGTGAGCGACAGCGCGAGGTTGAGCACGAACGCGGCGAGCACGATCAGCAGGATCATGCCGGTCGTGCGCGCGCTCGACAGGAAGCAGTTGGTCAGCAACTCGGGCGACAGCTTGCGCGAGCCCGCGATCAGCACCAGCGCCGCCACCACGCCGATCGCCGCCGACTCGGTGGCGGTCGCGATGCCGAGGTACAGCGTGCCCATCACCATGCCGAAGATCACGAGGGGAAGCGCCACCTCGCGAAGTGCGGCGATCTTCTCGGCGAGCGGCACGACGCCGTGCCGGATCGGGTCGCGACGTACCGTCGCCTTGATCCAGATGTAGAGCATGAACGAGGCCGACAGCAGCAGGCCCGGGATGATCCCCGCGATGAAGAGCTTGCCGACCGAGGTGTTGGTCATCGAGCCGTAGATGATCATGTTCACCGACGGCGGGATCAGGATGCCGAGCGTGCCGCCGGCCGCGAGCGAGCCGAGCGCGTCGGGCATCGGGTAGCCGTTGCGCCTCAGCGACGGCAGCGCGACCGTGCCGATCGTCGCCGCGGTTGCGACCGACGAGCCCGAGGTCGCCGCGAACAGGGCGCAGCAGCCGATGTTGGTATGCAGCAGTCCGCCGGGCAGGCGGCCGAACCACGCGGCGAATGCGCGGTACATCCCGTCGGCCATGCCGCTCCTCAGCAGCAGCTCGCCGAGCAGCACGAACAGCGGGATCGCGGTCAGTCCGTTCTCCGACAGCGTGCCCCAGGCGATCGACGCGGTCGACACGAAGAACGCGTCGCCGAACGCGATCATGCCGCCGAGCAGGCCGACGCCCATCATCACCGCGGCGATCGGCAGGCCGACCAGCATCAGCAGGACCATCACCAGGAAGCCGACGATGCCGGCGGCGGCCGCGCTCAAGGGGTCTTCCCTGCGACGGCGGCGCCCGCCGCGGCGGCCGCGCCGCGCGCCTCGATGTCGGCGAGCTCGTCCTGCAGTTCCTCCTTGGTGCCTCGGGGCCCGTACTCGCGGTCGAGCGCGTCGGCACGCCCGCCGAGCGCGAGGCCGACCGCGCGTACCACCGAGCCGATCGCGACGAGCGCGAACACCGCGAGCACGGCGAACCACACCGACTGCGGCCAGCGAAGCGGCGTGGCCCACGGCGTCTGCGCGGTGCTGTTCATCGAGACGGAGTCGGACAGCGCGAACCACGCGAGCACCGGCAGCGCCGCCGCGGTCGCCGCGAGCGCGAGCACCGCGACGAGGTTCATCGCGATGCGCAGCGCCCGCGGCAGCCGCTCGTGGACGAGGTCGATGCGGATGTGCGCGCGGGCGACCAGTGCCAGCGAGAACGCCAGCGCCGAGCCGACCGCGAGCGCGTAGCCACCGAGCTCGTCGACGCCCTGCAGCGACACGTTCAGGACCTTGCGAAGCGTGACCTCGGTCGCGACCGCGAACGAGAGCACGCAGAACACCAGGCCGAACAGCCAGGCGCCCGCGGTCTCGAGACGCTTCATCGGATCACTTCAGCCCGATCACCGGCCCCACGGCGCGCTTCCAGGTCTCGGTACAGCCCGGGTTGCTCTTCTCGCACAGCTCGCTCCACGCGGGCAGCGCGATGTCCTTGAGCGCCGACTTCATCAGCTCGAGGTCCTTGGCCGACGGCTTGACGATCTTCATCGAGTACTTCTTGCCGGTCGTGCACGGATCCTGGCCGGCGTTGCAGCGCAGGCCGTCCGACCACAGCTCCTCCGAGTACTTCCAGATGTCGTCGGTGAGCTTCTCGATCGCGACGCGCAGCCGGCCCTGCTGCTCCTGCGGCAGCTTCTTCCAGGCGTTCATGTTGATCCCGTAGCCCTGTACCGCGACCTGCAGGCCGAGCGGGTACATGTGGGTCGCGCTCTCGGGCCAGCCGGCGGAGTTGGCGGAGCTCGGGCCGGTGACCGCGCAGTCGATCGTGCCGAGCTTCAGGCCCTGCGACACCTCGCCGAAGGCCATCGTGACCGGCGTCGCGCCGATCTTCTCCATGAACTTCGCCATCACGCCGTCGAGGATCCTGACCTTCTTGCCCTTCAGGTCGTCGAGCGACGCGATCGCCGGCTTGCAGAAGATGATCTGCGGACCGAACGGCCACACGCCGAGCAGCTTGGTGTTGAACTGCTGCTGCAGCCGCAGGTCGACCGCATCCTTGTAGGCATCGACGACCTTGCGGGCGACCTTGTAGTCGGTGTTCAGGCCGACCAGGTCGAGGCCCAGGATCGTCGGCTCGTCGCGCGAGACCTGGCCGAGCCGCAGCCCGACGATGTCGAACAGGCCGGACTTCAGCACGCGCAGCTGCTCGAACTCCTTGACGCCGGTGGAGTCGAGCGGCTTGTAGTCCATCTCGATCGGCAGGCCGGTCTCCTTCGCGAAGTTCTCGAAGAACGGCTGCTCCTTGTCCTTCTGGATCTTGCCGGTGGCGAGCGGCATGCCCATCACGCGCAGCTTCGTCTTGTCCTGAGCGTGCGCGGGGGCGCAGAATGACGCTGCGGCGATCGCCGCGGCCATCGCCCAACCCGCGGCCTTCCGTTCGATCCGGATCATGTGTCGGTGCTCCTTGAGTGTGCGTGAATGCCCGGCATGGTGCGCCTCGGCGCGTGCTCCGAGCCCGGACGAACCCTCGCAATGGTCGTGCCACGTCCGGAATCCGTCAACGATCCGAGCCGAAACTGTCGACAACCGATGAACGCACCGTCCCTCGCGGCCCCCGCCGCCAGCCTCGACCCGACCGAACGCGCCGACCCCCGTGCGCTGCGTCTCGCGATCCGGGCCGGCCGTCACCGCGGCCACACCGTGGGCCTCGCGCCGGGCCGCGTGCAGGGCAACCTCGTCGTGCTGCCGCGCTCGCTCGCCGAGGACTTCCTGCGCTTCTGCCAGCGCAACCCGCGGCCGTGCCCGCTGCTCGCGGTCACCGAGGCCGGGGACCCGATCGCCCGCGAGCTCGGCGAGGACGTCGACGTGCGCACCGACGTGCCGCGCTACCGGATCTGGCGCAACGGCGCGCTCGCGGCCGAGGTCGACGATCTGAACGATGTCTGGCGCGACGACTCGGTCGGGTTCGTGCTCGGCTGCTCGTTCTCGTTCGAGCAGGCGCTGCTCGACGACGGCATCCCGTTGCGTCACGTCGCACAGGGGCGCAACGTCGCGATGTACCGCACCTCGATCCCGACCGTGCCGGCCGGGCCCTTCGCCGGTCCGCTGGTGGTGTCGATGCGGCCGATGACGCCGGCCCACGCGATCCGTGCGATCCAGGTCACCTCGCGGTTCCCGTCGGTGCACGGCGCGCCGGTGCACTTCGGCGATCCGGCGGCGATCGGCATCGCCGACCTCTCGCGGCCGGACTACGGCGATGCGGTCGACGTGCTGCACGGCGAGGTCCCGGTGTTCTGGGCCTGCGGCGTCACGCCGCAGGCTGCGCTGCTCGCGGCGCGACCCGAACTGTGCGCGACGCACGCGCCCGGCTGCATGCTGGTGACCGACCGCATGAACACCGAGCTCGCGGCGCTCTGAGCACGCCGTCCGATCACCCGCCCCCGACCGGATCCGACCCGAACCCGACCCCGAACGCGAACCCGATCCCACCCGATGCTCCGATTCACGCTCCACGACGCCGCCGGCTCGCGAGAGGCCGCCTTCGGACCCGCCGAGATGGTCATCGCAGGCTGGGCCGCGCGCGATCGCGCCGCGATCGACCACCACATCGAGGAGCTCGCCGCGATCGGCGTGCCGCGCCCCTCGACCGTGCCGCTGTTCTACCGCGTGGCCGCCTCGACGCTGACCCAGTCCGACACGATCGAGTGCGTCGGCGCCGGCAGCTCGGGCGAGGTCGAGCCGGTGCTGTTCATCCACGCGGGCCGGCCGTGGCTGACGGTCGGCTCCGACCACACCGACCGCGAGGCCGAGACGTACTCGGTCGCGCTGTCCAAGCAGATGTGCGCGAAGCCGGTCGCGCGCGAGGCGTGGGCGCTCGACGAACTCGCCCCGCGGCTCGACACGCTGACGCTGCGCTCGTGGATCGAGGAGGACGGGCGCGAGATCGCCTACCAGGACGGTACCCTCGCCGCGCTGCTGCCGGCGACCGAGCTGCTCTCGCGCTATCTCGCCGGGCGCGCCGCGCCCGACGGGCTGGTGATGTCGTGCGGGACGCTCGGCGCGATCGGCGGCGTGCGACCGTCGACCGCGTTCCGGATGGCACTCGGCGATCCGGCCACCGGCCGGACGATCGGCCACGCGTACCGCACCCGGGTGCTCCCGAAGGTCGCCTGAGGCGGCGACACGCGCGGCCGATGCCGCGACGGGGATCGGCGCGCGGCGCGAAGCTGCGGCCGACCCGCTGCTTGCGTCTACCCGCGACGCACCCTCGCGTCGCATCGCGACACCTCAAGCAGCCACGCTGGATCGATTCACGTCGACGAGCCGTGCCGGCACCGGGGGCAGGTTCGGGGCATCCGGCCGCAGCGGCCGACGTTCCGACGGAGAGCCTCGTGCGCATCCTGCTGATGCACCCCAACCACCACTCGGGCGGCGCCGAGATCGCGGGCAACTGGCCGCCTGCATGGGTCGCCCACCTCGCGGGCTGCCTGAAGGCGGGCGGCTTCACCGACGTGACCTTCGTCGAGGCGATGACGCATCACCTCGACGACGAGCAGGTCCGCGCCCGGATCGCCGAGATCCGCCCCGACGTCGTCGGCTGCACCGCGATCACGCCAGCGATCTACGAGGCCGAGCGGCTGCTGCAGATCGCCAAGGAGGTCGATCCGGCGACCGTCACCGGTCTGCGCGGCATCCACGGCACCTTCATGTGCCCGCAGCTGCTCACCGACGCGCCCTGGATCGTCCACCCGAGGACGGCGCTGCCGGAGTACCCGCGGATCCGCCACAAGGTCAAGCGCCGCTGCATGGTCGGCTGCCTGCAGGCCTTCGCGAAGAGCGGCGTCCAGCGAACCTTCTGCGCGCTCGGGCGCGTCGGCTACTGGGGTCCTCAATCGAAGAGGAAGGCCGACTTCCACTTCGACGCCGCACGCACCGCGCCTCGGGCCGCCGAGGCCGCTTCGGCCGATGACGACGGCTGGGTCACGATGCACCGGGGCAAGATCGAGCACAAGGCGAGGCTCGAGGCGCGCGCCGCCGAGTCCGCGACCGCGATGGCCTGCGGCGGCGGCAGGGAGCAGCTCGCCGAGGACGGCCCCCGCGCGGCGGGGTGAGGCCGTGCGCTTCGCACCGACCGACGCGGGCGACGCCCGCGAGGCCGGCCGCCTGACCGGCGACTGACTGCTCGCGCAACGCATCCCGGGCCCCGCGCAGGCCTCGCTCGGGCGCCTGCCCGCGGCGCCGCCGCCGCGTCGCCCGCCTGCGACGACCACGCGGCGGCCTTCGAGCGGCTGTGGCGCGCGCTGCTGTCCCCCCGAGCGTGGGTCGTCGAGGCCGCCTGCTGCGCGTGCGGCGCACCCGCATGCCGCTTCGAACTGCGTCGTCCGCGGTGACCCGACGCGACGGGCGTATGCTGGGCGGCCCGCGCCGCACGCCCTGCCCGCCTCGTCGATGCCCGATCTCCTCGTCCTCGCCCTGGGCGCAGCCGTCGCAGGCTTCGTGCAGGGCATCTCGGGCTTCGCCTTCAGCATGGTCGCGCTGTCGATCTGGGCCTGGACGCTCGAGCCGCGGCTCGCCGCGGCGATGGCGGTCTGCGGCGGCCTCGCGGGGCAGCTCTTCTCGGCCGCAACGGTGCGGCGCGGCCTGCACCTCGACGCACTGTGGCCGTTCCTCGCGGGCGCGGTGCTCGGCATCCCGCTCGGCGTGCACGCGCTGCCGCACCTCGATCCGGCGCGCTTCCGGTTCGTGCTGGGCGTGCTCCTCGCCGCGTGCAGCGTCGGCATGCTGCTCGGCCGGCATCTGCCGTCGGTCGCACGCTTCGGGCGCGCCGGCGACCTGGTCGCGGGCGCCGTCGGCGGCGCGATGGGCGGCCTCGGCGGCATCAGCGGCGCGGTGCCGGCACTGTGGTGCACGCTGCGCGGCCTGGAGCGCGACGCGCAGCGCGCGATCGTCCAGAACTTCAACCTGGTCACGCTCGCCGCGACGCTCGCCGCGATGATCGTCTCGGGCACGGTCCGCACCGACATGCTCGCCGGACTCGCGGTGGTCGTGCCCGCGCTGCTGCTGCCTTCCTGGATCGGCTCGCGCATCTATCTCGGGCTCGACGCGGCACGCTTCCGGCAGGTCGTGCTGGTGGTAATCGGGATCGCGGGCGTCGCGCTGGTGCTGTCGGCGCTGCGCGCCGGCTGAGGCCGTCCCATCGGCGGCCGCGTCCCGGACGGAACGGCACCCGTCCCATCGGATGATTGACATTTTCGTCATTCTGACGAAAATGTCAGAAACTATCTCCGCCCGCATGGCCACCCCGTCCCACTCCCCCGAGCCCGCCGCGTCCGACGCGCGTCGCCGCCGCACGCGCGACCGCCTCGTCGAGAGCGCGCTGCTGGTGCTCGGCCGGCGCAGCGCGGACGCCAGCATCATCGACGAGCTGACCGCGCTCGCCGGCGTCTCGCGCGGCACCTTCTACAACTACTTCCGCACCAACGACGAGCTGCTCGCGGCGGTGGCCGAGGAGGCCGGCAACGCGCTGATGCGCTCGGTCCACCCGGTCACGCGCGAGGTCGCGGACCCTGCGGCCCGCGTCGCGCTCGGCGTGCGGCTCGTGCTGACGGTCGCGGGCGCGCACCCGGAATTCGCCCGCTTCGTCGCGCGCGTCGGTCCGGCCGCGCTCGGCGCGGGCAGCCTCGCCGCGGAGATCGTGCCGTTCGACCTGGCCGAGGGCGTCGCGGCCGGACGCTTCCGCATCGACGACCCGACGCTCGCGTTCGACCTGGTCGTCGGACCGGTGCTGGCCGCGTTCGACACGCTGCAGCACCGCCCGCTCGGCCGGGCCTACGTCGACGCGTTGGCCGGCGCCGTGCTCCGTGCGCTCGGCGTGCCGGGCGCGACCGCGACCCGGCTCGCGACGCGCCCGCTGCCGCCGCTGCAGCTGCCCGAGACCTCGCTCATCGTCCGCACCGAGGCGCGCGCACGACGCCTGGGCCCGTCCGAACCCCACCCCTGAAGCGCGACGCGTCGCGCCCCAACGAGGAACTCGCCGATGGACACCGGATCCCACCCCCCCGCCGCCGACCCGTCGCGCCGCCGGATGCTCGTCGCGACCGGCGTCGCCGCCGCCGCGCCGATCGCCGCCGCGCAGGATCGGCCGCGCCCCCGCGGCCCGGCCGCCGAACGGCCCAACATCCTGTTCGTGTTCGCCGACCAGCAGCGTTGGTTCGACCGGCTGCCCGCCGGGTTCCGGCTGCCCGGGCAGGAGCGCCTCGCGCGCGAGGGCACGACGTTCCGCAACCACTACTGCCCGGCGGTGATGTGCACGAGTTCGCGGGCGGTGATCCTCACGGGGCTGCAGACCCCCGACAACCGGATGTTCGAGAACGCCGACATGCCCTACGTGAAGGCGATGTCGACGGCGCTGCCGACGATCGGGCACATGCTGCGCAAGGCGGGCTACTACACCGCGTACAAGGGCAAGTGGCACCTCGACGCGGCGTTCGACGGACACCTCGTGCCCGAGCGCCTCTTCACGAAGGAGATGGACGCCTACGGCTTCTCCGACTTCGGCGTCCCGATCGACGCGCTCGCGCACGCGCACGGCGGCTACACCTACGACCACATGACCGCCGGCGCCGCGGTCTCGTGGCTGCGGGACAAGGGCCGTCCGATGGCCGACGAGCGCAGGCCCTGGGCGCTGTTCGTCAGCTTCGTGAACCCTCACGACATCATGTACTTCAACACCGACGCGCCCGGCGAGCAGGTGCAGGACACCGGGCGGCTGATGATGCGCGCCGCGCGCGCGCCGGAGCACGAGGCGTATCGCGCCCGCTGGAACGCGCCGCTGCCGGCCACCTGGCGCGAGCCGATCGATGCGCCGGGGCGCCCGCGCGCGCACCTCGAGTTCGACCGCGCGTGGGGCTACACGCTCGGCCGCGTGCCGAGCGAGCGGGAGCGCTGGAACCGCTTCACCGACTACTACCTGAACTGCATGCGCGGGGTGGACCGGCAGCTCGAGGCGCTGCAGGTCGAGCTCGAGCGGCTCGGCCTGTCGCGCAACACGATCGTCGTGTTCACCTCCGACCACGGCGAGATGGGCGGCGCGCACGGGCTGCGCGGCAAGGGCCCGTTCGCATACGAGGAGGCGATCCACCTGCCGATGCAGGTCGTGCACCCCGACGTCCGCGGCGGGCAGTCGTGCGCGGCGCTGACCGGCCACATCGACCTCGTGCCTTCGCTGCTGTCGATGGCCGGCGTCCCCGCCGGCGTGTCGGGCGAGCTCGCCGGTCGCGAGCTGCCGGGCCGCGACTTCTCCAGCGCGCTTTCGGCGCCGTCCCGTGCCGGCGTGCATGCGGTCCGCGACTCGGTGCTGTTCACCTACAGCGGCCTCGCGACCAACGACAGCGAGGTCATGCGGATCATCTCGGAGGCGAAGGCGTCCGGGCGCAAGCCGAAGGACGCGATGCAGGAGGCGGGCTACCGGCCCGACCTGAAGAAGCGCGGCAGCCTGCGGACGGTCTACGATGGCCGCCACAAGTTCACCCGCTACTTCTCGCCGATCGAGCGCAACAGCCCGCGCGACCTCGACGAGTTGTACCGGTGGAACGACGTCGAGCTCTTCGACCTGAAGACCGAACCGCGCGAGCTCGTCAATCTCGCCGCCGACCGCGCCGCGCACGAGCCGCTGCTGCGAACGATGAACGCGAAGCTCGAGGCGGCGATCGCCCGCGAGTTCGGCAAGGACGACGGCCGCGAGATGCCGCCGATCGAGGGCATCGGCTGGGCGATCGACCGGATCGACCTCTGACGGGCGTGCGCCCGCGCGATCGTGCGGGTGACCGCGCCGGAGTCCCGGCACGACGCCGCGGCCGAGCGCCGTTCGCGATGCGCGGCACGCCCGCAACGGTCGCGCAACGGTCGCTGTTCGCGCATAGTGTCGAGACGATGCCCCGATCGCATCCGCCCTCCACCTTGGCCGTGCGCCGGTCGTCCACGCCGCACCGGTCCGCCCGGCCGCACGGGTCCTCGCCCGCTCGAGCGACGGCGCTGGCCGCGCGGGGGGTGCTCGCCCTCGCCCTGCTCCTGGGCGTCGCACCCTCGCGCGCCGGCGAGCGCACGCTGAGCGAGTTCTGGCCGGAGCTCGACGTGTTCGTGAAGCTCGGAGAGCAGACGCGCCTCTTCCTGCTCGGCACCGTCACGAGGGCCGCCGAGACCGGGACCTCGACCGAGGGCACGCTCGGCGCGCACCTCGACTGGTTCCCGGCCGGGCTGCCCTCCCGGCTGCTCGAGATCGCCCCCGGGATGGAGGGCCGGTGGTCCCTGTGGACCCGGATCGGCTACCAGCACATCAACACCTGGAACAGCACGACCCCCTCCGAAGACCGGGCGGTGCTCGAGGCGACCCTGCGCAGCGAACCGCTGTGGCGGGCGATCAGGATCGCGAACCGCTCCCGCCTCGACCTGCGAGCGAGCGGCGGCGAGACCTCGTGGCGCTACCGCAACCGGTCCCGGATCGAGCGGACCTGGACGCTGCGCGGTGCGGACGCGCGCACGGACGCGCTGCTGTCGTACCTGCCGGCGGGCATGCTCGCGGCCGCCACGCCGTACGGGATGATCGAGTTCTTCTGGGACAGCCGCGACGCTGCCTGGTCGCGGCGCTACGCGCAGCTCGGCGTCGAGTTCGAGCTGGCCAGGGACCGGACGATCGACATGTTCGTCGCCCGCCAGGACGACCTGCGGCTGACCGGCTCGAAGATCCACGTCGGCGGCGTCGCGCTGACGCTGCGCTTCTGATCTCCCGAGGCATCGCTCAGGCGCCGGTGACCATCGGCAGCGCGGGATCGGCCGACCACTCGAGCAGCGAGTGGTCGTACAGCCGGTCGTCCCGTCGCCCGACCAGGGCGGCGGCGAACAGCGTTCCGCTCGCCGCCACGCCGCCGCCGCAGTAGTGGATCGCCGGTGTCGCCGGTGAGACGCCGGCCTCCGCGAACGCCCGCCGAAGCGCCGCCACGTCGAGGAAGCGACCGCTCGCCGCGTCGAGCAGCGACGAGAACGGCAGTCCGACGCTGCCCGGTATCCGGCCCGGACGACCGTAGTGCGCGCCGCCCGTGCCCGCGAACTGCTCGGCCGACAGCGCGTTGACGAGCCGCGTCGACGCATCGCCGATCGCCGCCAGGACGTCGTCCCGAGTCGCGCGCAGCGCCGGCACGCGGGCCGCGCCGAACCGCCCGCGCGCGAACTCCGGCGGGCGGTCGGTCACCGGGCCGCCGGCCGCCAGCCAGCCGGCGAGGCCGCCGTCGAGCACCCGCACGTCCCGGGCGCCCGAGGCGCGCAGCATCCACCAGGTGCGCGTGGCCACCATCGGATGTGCCGTGGTGTACAGCACGATCGTGGTCTCGTCATCCACGCCCGCCGCGCGCAGCGCCGCTCCGACCCGCTCGGGGTCACCGAGCGAGTACGGCGTGGGGCCGTCCTTCGCGGCGAGCATCTCGACCGGGTCGAGGTACACCGCGCCGGGGATGTGCGCCGCGTCGTAGCGCGGCCGCCCGCTCTCGATCCTCGAGGGCCCCACCGGACGGGGGGTCATCAGGATCGTGCAGTCGATGACCCGCAGCGCCGGCGCGTCGAGCCGGGCGCGCAGCCAGGCGGCGTCCACGAGCAGTCGTTCGTCGTGCATCGATGTCGGCGCGTACGTCGGTCGGACGGCGCGTCCCGCGCGCGGCGCGATGCGCGCGGGACGCCCGTTCAGCGGTCGAGCGCCGCGAACCGCTCCAGGTGGTGGTCGGCGTCGCCGAACTGCTGCGCGATCATGGTGAGGCGACGGAAGGTGTGCGACACCTTCATCTCCTCGGTCATGCCCATGCCGCCGTGCAGCTGGATCGACTCCTGCGAGATCTGCCGGCATGCGTCGGCGATCTTGATCTTCGCCGCCGACGCGATCCGGCCGCGCTCGACCGGGTCGGCGGAGGTGTCGACCTTCGAGCAGACCAGGTAGCTCATCGAGCGCGCCTGCTCCGTTGTCACGAACATCTCGACCATCCGGTGCTGGAGCGCCTGGAACGCGCCGATCGGCTGGCCGAACTGCTTGCGCGTCTTCAGGTACTCGAGCGTGGTGTCGTTCGCGTATTGCATCGCACCCACCGCTTCGGCGCACTGCAGCGCGGTCGCGAAGTCCATCACCTCCTCGATCGCGGCGAGCCCCTGGCCCTCGGCGCCGAGCAGCGCGTCGGCGCGCACCTGCACGCCGTCGAGCTTCACGTCGGCCGCGCGCTGGTTGTCGATGTTGCGGTACGGGGTGGTCGACACGCCCTTCGCGTTCGCCGCGACGACGAACAGCGAAATGCCGTGCGCCTCGCCGGGCGAGCCCGAGGTGCGCGCCGAGACGACCAGCAGGTCGGCGAGCGGCGCGCCGACGACGACGCGCTTCAGGCCGTTCAGCACCCAGCCGTCGCCGGCCTTGCTCGCGGTGGCCGACACCCGGGCGAGCCGGTAGCGCGCGCCGTCCTCGCCGTGGGCGAACGCGAGCTTGCGCGCGCCCTCGACCACCGGCGGCAGAAGCTCGGCGCGCTGCGCCGCGCTGCCCGCGCGATCGACGAGACGGCCGGCGAGCACCGTCGCGAGCACCGGCTCGACGACCAGCGCCGCGCCGATCGCCTGCATCGCGCTCATCATGTCGACCGCGCCGCCGCCGAAGCCGCCGGCCTGCTCGGAGAACGGGATCGACAGCACGCCGAGCTCGGCGAGCTGCTTCCACACGGCGTCGCTCGAGCCGGTGTCGGAGTGCACGATCTTCTTGCGGCGCTCGAAGTCGTACTGGTCGTTGAGGTAGCGGCCGACGGAGTCGGCGAGCTGTCGCTGCTCTTCGCTGAGTTCGAAGTCCATGGTCTCAGAGCCCCAGGGTCGCCTTGGCGATGATGTTGCGCTGGATCTCGTTGGATCCTGCGTAGATGCTGGTCTTGCGGTAGTTCGCGTAGCGCGGCGCGAGGTGCGCGATCGCCTCGTCGAACTCCGCCGCCGCCTGCGGCCCGGTCGCCTTGAACGGCGCCGCCATCGGCCCCGCGGCCTGCATCATCAGCTCGGTGAGCATCTGCTGGATCTCGGTGCCCCGGATCTTGAGCATCGACACCTCCGCGCCCGGCGGACGGCCGCCGCGCATCGCGTCGAGGAAGCGCAGGTTGGTGATCTCGAGCGCCATCAGCTCGACCTCGACGCGCGTGAGCTTGTCGCGGAAGCGCGGGTCGTCGATCAGGCGGCGGCCCTGCCCGTCGGTCTGCTCGGCGGCGAACTGCTTGAGCCGCGCGAGCTCGCGCTTGGAGCCGCCGATGCGGCCGGTGTTGAGCCGCTCGTGGCCGAGCAGGTACTTGGCGACCGTCCAGCCCTTGTTCTCCTCGTGCACGAGGTTCTCGACGGGCACCTCGACGTTGTCGAAGAACACCTCGTTCACCTCGTGGCCGCCGTCCATCAGGATCAGCGGGCGCACGGTGATGCCCGGCGTCTTCATGTCGATCAGCAGGAAGCTGATGCCCTCCTGGCGGATCTTGGTCTCGAAGTCGGTGCGGACGAGGCAGAAGATCCAGTCGCCGTACTGGCCGAGCGTGGTCCAGATCTTCTGACCGTTGACGACGTACTTGTCGCCGCGCCGCTCTGCGCGGGTCTTCAGCGACGCGAGATCGGAGCCCGAGCCCGGCTCGGAATAGCCCTGCACCCAGAACACGTCGCCGTCGTAGATGCCGGGCAGGTGGCGCTTCTTCTGCTCGGGCGAGCCGAACTTCAGCAGCACCTGCGCGCACATCGTGACGCCGAAGGCGACGATCGGCGGCGTGCCGGCGAGGCCGCACTCCTCCTCGAAGATGTAGCGCTGCGTGACGCTCCAGCCGGGGCCGCCCCACTCCTCGGGCCAGGCGGGCGCGACCCAGCCCTTCTTCGCGAGGATCCTGTGCCAACGCAGCAGGTCCTCCTTGTTCAGGTGGTCGCCCGCGGCCGTCTTGGCGCGCAGGTCGTCGGGAAGGTTGGCCTTCAGCCATCCGCGCACCTCGTCGCGGAAGGCGAGCTCCTCGGTCGAATAGTTCAGGTCCATTTCTTGTCCTCTGCCTCCTGCAGCGCTCTCCAGAATACCTTGCCCGTGCCGGTCTTCGGCAGGGCCTCCACGAACTCGATCCGTCGCGGCACCTTGTAGGCGGCCATCCTGCCGCGCGCCCACTCGACGATCCCGTCGGCGAGCGCGGCGGCGCCCGCCTCGGTCGCGACCCGCTCGCGCGCGTGCGGCCGCGGCACGACGACCGCCTTGACCGTCTCGCCGCGCTTGTCGTCGCGGCTCGCGATCACGCAGGCCTCCGACACGTCCGGGTGCGCGAACAGCATCGCCTCGACCTCGGCCGGCCACACCTTGAAGCCGGCCGCGTTGATCATCCGCTTCAGGCGGTCGGTGATGAAGAAGTAGCCGTCCTCGTCGTAGTGACCGAGGTCGCCGGTGCGGAAGAAGCGCCTGCCGTCGAGCTCCAGGAAGACCGACGCGTCGGCGTCCGGATTGTTCCAGTAGCCCTCGAAGACCTGCGGACCGCTCACCACGATCTCACCGGTCTCGCCGGGACCGCGCTCGGCGCCGGTCTCGACGTCGAGCACGCGCGCATCGGTGTTGAAGACCGGGATGCCGGCGCACTGGCGCTTGGGCCGGTGCGACGGGTTGATGTGGGTCGGCGCGATCGTCTCGGTCAGGCCGTACCCCTCGAGGAACGGCAGGCCGACCAGCGACTCGAGCCGCTGCGCGACCGCGTCCGGCATCGCGGCGCCGCCGCCACCGACGCGCAGCAGCGACGACAGGTCGCGCCGCTCCAGGCCCGGCGTGTTCAGCAGGTCGACGATCATCGCGGTGATGCCGGCGACGTGCGTGATCCGGCAGCGCTCGATCAGCCGAACGCAGGCCTCGCGGTCCCAGCGGGTCATCGGCACGATCGTCGCGCCCGAGAAGATCGGCGCGTTCATGCCGCCCTGCATGCCGGTCACATGGAACATCGGCAGCGCCGACAGCTGCACCGCGTCGGGCGAGCCGCCGCCCCAGACCGGACCGACGACCGTGGTGCTCATCACGGTGCGGTGCGTGTGGATGCAGCCCTTCGGGTGGCCGGTCGTGCCCGAGGTGTACGGCAGCACCGCGAGGTCGTCGGGCCCGACCTCGGAGGGCCCGGGCGCGAGGCCAGCGGCGATGGCGTCGGTCCACGCGACCGCGCCCGCGGCAGCCGCGTCGGGCGGCACCGGCGCCGGCGCGGCCGCGACCGCGTCGGGCACGGCGATGTCGGCCATCGCCGGATCGGGCGTCGGCGGCAGGTAGCTGCCGTAGGCGGCGACGACGCCGTGCCCCACGACGGTGCCGAGCAGCGGACGCCACGCCTCGAGAAGCTCCTGGCCGAAGACCGCGACGCGTGCGCCGCTGTCCTCGCACAGGTAGCGCAGCTCCTCGGTGCGCAGCATCGGGTTGACCGGCACCACCGCCGCGCCTGCGCGAAGGATCGCGTAGTAGCCGATCACGAACTGCGGGCTGTTCTGCAGGTCGAGCACGACCCGGTCGCCGCGCCGCACGCCGGCCACGCCGCGCAGCCAGCCGGCGAGCGCCTCGACCTCGCGCAGCACCTCGGCGTACGGGATCGATCGGCCGTAGTAGAACAGCGCCGCCTTGTCGGGATAGCGGGCGGCGCTGGTCTCGAGGTTGAACGACAGCGTGGTTGAGGGGATCGTCAGCGTGCGGGGGATGCCGGGCGGCCAGTGCCGGAAGTGTCGGTCGAACATGTCTCCCATCCGGGCCCGTCGAGGCGGGCCTTGCCGAAGGGTACCGTAATTCCCGGCAGGGCCCGGCGGGGGTTCGCGCGCGCGAGAGGCGCCGGTAGAATGCCATCTCGCCGCGCGGTGGTCCGCGCAGCGTCCGGAACGCGCCATGCGCGCCGGCCCGACGCCGGCGCCGCTCCAGGCCTCGCCGCGTTGCCCGCCCCCGCCCCCGCCCCC
>JADCHE010000170.1 GCA_020248665.1 Burkholderiales bacterium
CGTCGATGAACGGCACGCGTGCGATCCGGCCGAGCAGCCGGTCGCGCTCGGCGAGCAGCGCCTGCAGCCGCGCATCGTCGGCCTCGGGGGCCTCGTGCGTCGCATCCTGAACCGGCGGCGCGACCGGAGTGGTCGCGGCGAGCCGCCGCCGCTCCGCGGCGATCGCCTCGTCGCACTCGCGCAGCTGCTGGCGGTATGGCGCGGCGAGCGCGATGCGCCGCGCGAGCGACTCGCGCATCGTCCGCACGATCGACAGGTTCGACGGCGTGCCGTCGCTGCGGTAGCCGCCGCGCCTGAGCTTGGTCTGCGGGATCTGCGCGAGCTGGGTCTTCACCAGGTCGGGCAACTCCATGTCCTCGAAGAAGAACTCGAGGAACTCCTCGCGGGTCAGCCCGAAGGTGAACGCGTCCTCGCTCTCGCCGGAGTCGCTCGCCTTGCCGGAGCCGCCGCCTCCGCCGCCGCCCTGCGGGCGCGGGATGCGGTCGCCGGTGACGAACTCCTTGTTGCCCGGCAGCACCCGTTCGCGGCGGCCGCCCGGGCCGGTCGAGAAGCTCGGCTCCTTCAGGTCGCGAGACGGGATCGTGACGTTGCCGCCCTTGTCCGTGTCGGCGATCTTGCGCTGGGCGACCGCGCGCGCGACCGCCTCGCGGATCTGCGCCTTGTAGCGCTTCAGGAAGCGCTGCTGGTTGCCGGCGCTCTTCCTCCGGCCGTTCGCCCTGCGATCGATGATCTCGGACATCCGGCGCCTCCCTTCGCAGCCGCTGCGATCAAGACGACTTGCGCACGCGCAGGTACCACTCGACCAGCAGGCGGACCTGCTTGGGCGTGTAGCCCTTCTCGACCATCCGGTCGATGAAGTTCTGGTGCTTGCGCTGCTCGTCTGCCGAGGCCTTCGCATTGAACGAGATTACCGGCAGCAGGTCCTCGGTCGTCGAGAACATCTTCTTCTCGATCACGCCGCGCAGCTTCTCGTACGAGGTCCATGGCGGGTTCTTGCCGCTGTTGTTCGCGCGCGCCCGCAGCACGAAGTTGACGATCTCGTGCCGGAAGTCCTTCGGGTTCGCGATGCCGGCCGGCTTCTCGATCTTCTCGAGCTCGTCGTTCAGCTGGTTGCGGTCGAGCATCTCGCCCGTGTTCGGGTCGCGGAACTCCTGGTCCTGGATCCAGAAGTCGGCGAAGGTCACGTAGCGGTCGAAGATGTTCTGGCCGTACTCGCTGTACGACTCGAGGTAGGCGGTCTGGATCTCCTTGCCGATGAACTCCGCGTACGGATGGGCGAGGTGCTCCTTGATGAACGCCAGGTACCTCTTCTCGACGTCGGGCGCGAACTGCTCGCGCTCGATCTGCTGCTCGAGGACGTAGAGCAGGTGAACCGGGTTCGCGGCCACCTCGCCGTGGTCGAAGTTGAAGACCTTCGACAGCACCTTGTAGGCGAAGCGCGTGGACAGGCCGCTCATGCCTTCGTCGACGCCGGCGAAGTCGCGGTACTCCTGCAGCGACTTGGCCTTCGGGTCGACGTCCTTGAGGTTCTCGCCGTCGTAGATCCGCATCTTCGAGAACAGGCTCGAGTTCTCGGGCTCCTTCAGCCGGGTGAGGATCGCGAACTGCGCCATCATCTTGAGCGTGCCCGGGGCGCACGGCGCCTGCGACAGCGAGCTCGACTCGAGCAGCTTGTCGTAGATCTTCACCTCCTCGGTGACCCGCAGGCAGTACGGCACCTTGACGATGTAGATCCGGTCGAGGAAAGCCTCGTTGTTCTTGTTGTTCCGGAAGGCCTGCCACTCGCTCTCGTTCGAGTGCGCGAGGATCACGCCGTCGAACGGGATCGCGCCGAAGCCCTCGGTGCCCTTGTAGTTGCCTTCCTGCGTCGCGGTGAGCAGCGGGTGCAGCACCTTGATCGGAGCCTTGAACATCTCGACGAACTCGAGCAGGCCCTGGTTGGCGAGGCACAGGCCGCCCGAGTAGCTGTAGGCGTCGGGGTCGTCCTGCGAGAAGCGCTCGAGCTGGCGGATGTCGAGCTTGCCGACCAGCGAGGAGATGTCCTGGTTGTTCTCGTCGCCGGGCTCGGTTTTCGCGATCGCGACCTGCTGCAGGATCGACGGGCGCAGCTTCACGACGCGGAACTTCGTGATGTCGCCGCCGTACTCGGCGAGGCGCTTGACCGCCCACGGCGACATGATGGGATTGAGGTAGCGGCGCGGGATGCCATACTCGGCCTCGATCGCGGCACCGTCCTCGAGCGGATTGAACAGCCCGAGCGGCGACTCGTTCACCGGCGAGCCCTTCAGCGCGTAGAAGGGCATCAGTTCCATCAGCTGCTTGAGCTTCTCGGCGAGCGAGGACTTGCCGCCGCCGGGCGGGCCGAGCAGATACAGGATCTGCTTGCGCTCCTCCAGGGCCTGCGCGGAGTGCTTGAAGAACGAGACGATCTGCTCGATCGTCTCCTCCATGCCGTAGAAGTCCTTGAACGCGGGGTACACCCGGATCATCTTGTTCGAGAAGATCCGCGAGAGCCTCGGGTCCGAGCGCGTGTCGAGCAGCGCGGGCTCGCCGATCGCCATCAGCATCCGCTCTGCGGCGGATGCGTAGGCGCTTCGATCGCGCTTGCAGAGCTCGAGGTACTCCTGCAGCGAGTACTCCTCCTCGAGCCGCGCCTCGTACCGCGCCTTGTAGCGGCCGAGGAGACCGCCCGGTCCGGCGGTCTGCTGCGGGAGCGCGACGCTGCGTGCAGCCAGTCGGGCGGTGCCTTCGTCGAAGGCGGAGAGGACCTGTTTCAGACCGGCTTCCATGCACTGACCTCCAAGCACGCGAGCGGTGGGTTCATCTTGATCCTGCGACCCCCCCTTCGACAACGGCTGCGACGTGCGTCGCGATGACGCCGATGGGCGGTAACGGCTGTTGCGCTGGCACCCGGCCGCCGCGCCGTGTCTCGCAAGATCCGTACCCAGTCTGCGCCCGCGATCGCACGAACAGCGTCGTGGCATGCGCACTACTCGGATTTCCGATGGGGGCGCGCCGATCGGCGTATCGTCGTGGATTCCGATCGCGCCGCGTGTCCGGGGGTCAGTCGCGCGCGAGATCTTCCAGGATCGGGCAGCCGGGGCGGCCGTCGCCGTGGCAATGGCGCGCGGTGTCCGCGAGTGCGTCGCGCATCCGTTGCAGCAGCCCGATCTGCCGATCGAGCTCGGCGACGTGCTCGAGAGCGATGCGCTTGACGTCGGCGCTCGCTCGGCCCGGGTCGCGCCACAGCGATACCAGCTCGCCGATGCGCTCGAGCCCGAACCCGAGCTCGCGCGCGTGCTGCACGAAGCGCAGCGTGCGCAGGTCCTCCTCGCCGTAGCGCCGGTAGCCCGCGTCGCTGCGGGCCGCGGGACGCAGCAGCCCGATCGACTCGTAGTGCCGGATCATCTTCGCCGACAGGCCGGTCGCCGCGGCTGCCTCGCCGATGTTCACCGACGCGGTGCCGCGCGCGGGGGAACCGTGCAGGACGGCGGGGAAGGCGGCGTGCGCGGGCGCACGGGCAGCGTTCATGGTGCGGGGCTCCTCGTTCACGATGCGATCGCCGGGCGCTCAGCCGCCGCATCGGGTCTCGTGTACGCGTCGCGCGGCCCGTGCCGTGGAGACCATCGCGACAGCAGCAGCGCGTTGGTCATCACGCTGACCGAGCTCATCGCCATCGCGGCGCCGGCGATCACCGGCGACAGGAGGCCGGCGGCGGCGAGCGGGATGCCGACGACGTTGTAGGCGAAGGCCCAGAACAGGTTCTGGCGGATCTTCGCGACGGTGCGCGCGGAGATCTCGATCGCGGCCGGCACCAGCAGCGGATCGCCGCGCATCAGCGTGATGCCCGCGGTGTGCATCGCGATGTCGGTACCGGTGGCCATCGCGATGCCGACGTCGGCCGCGGCGAGCGCGGGCGCATCGTTGATGCCGTCGCCGACCATCGCGACCGCGCCGCCGCCGGCCTCGCGGCGCAGCTCGGCGACGCGCTCGGCCTTGTCGCCGGGCAGCACCTCGGCGATCACGCGTGCGATGCCGAGCTCGCGACCGACGGCCTCGGCCGCGCCGCGGTTGTCGCCGGAGATCATGACGCTGGTCACGCCCATCGCCGCGAGCCGTGCGATCGCCTCGCGCGCGCCGGGCTTGGCCCGGTCGCCGAACGCGAGCACGCCGAGCGCCGCCGGCGCGCCGCCGCGCTGGCCGAGCAGCCACGACACGGTGCGTCCCTCGGCCTGCAGCGCGGCCGCCCGGGCCGCGAGCGGAGCGGACGGCTCGACGCCGAGCTCGGCCATCCAGCGGGCGCTGCCCAGCCGCAGCAGGCGGCCGTCGACGCGGCCCTCGACGCCGCGCCCGGCGTGCGCCTGCACGGCGTCGGCGGGCGTCGGCGCGGTGCCGCGCTGCGCGGCCGCATCGAGTACCGCGCGCGCGAGCGGATGCTCGCTGCCCGCCTGCAGCGCGGCGGCGTCGGCGAGCAGTGCGTCGACGCCGACGCCGTCCGCGGGGACCGCGTCGACCAGCACCGGGCGCCCGACGGTCAGCGTACCGGTCTTGTCGAACGCGACGACCTTCACGCGATGAGCGAGTTCGAGCGCCTGCGCGTCCTTGATCAGCACCCCGTGGCGCGCGGCCACGCCCGTGCCGGCCATGATCGCCGCCGGCGTCGCGAGGCCGAGCGCGCAGGGGCAGGCGATCACCAGCACGGCCGTGGCGGCGACGATCGCGGCCTCGACGCCCTGGCCGGCGAGCAGCCAGCCGGCCAGCGTGGTCGCGGCGATCGCGAGCACAGCCGGCACGAAGACCGCCGACACGCGGTCGACGATCCGCTGGATCGGCGCCTTCGCGGCCTGTGCGTCCTCGACCATCCGGACGATCCGGGCGAGCACCGTCTCGGTGCCTACCGCACCGACCTCGAGCACGATCCGCCCCGATCCGTTGATCGAGCCACCGACGACGCGCTCGCCCGCATGCCGCGCGACCGGCAGCGGCTCGCCGGTCAGCATCGACTCGTCGACGTGGGTGTCGCCGTCGCACACCGTGCCGTCGACCGGGATCCGCTCGCCCGGACGGACCACCAGCCGGTCGCCGACCGCGACGCGCCCGAGCGGCACCGTCTCCTCGGCGCCGCTCACCAGCCGGCGCGCGGTGTCGGGGCGCAGCGCCTGCAGCGCGCGGATCGCCTCGGTGGTCCGGCGCTTCGCCCGCGTCTCGAGGTACTTGCCGAGCAGCACCAGCGCGATGACGACGGCCGAGCCCTCGTAGTACAGGTGCGGCGCGTGGCCCGGGCGCGCGGTCAGCCACAGCCAGGTGGACAGCCCCCAGCCGGCGGTCGTGCCGATCGCGACCAGCAGGTCCATGTTGCCGGTGCCGGCCTTCAGCGCGGCCCAGCCTGCCCGGTAGAAGCGGGCGCCGAGCCAGAACTGCACCGGCGTCGCGAGCACGAACTGCAGCCAGGCCGGCAGCATGGCGTCGTGCCGTCCGGCGGCGATCGCAAGCATCGGCAGAATCAGTGGGGCCGACAGCGCGACGGCGACGAGGACGCGTCGACGCTCGGCGGCGAGTCGTGCTTCGGCCGGGTCGACCGCAGGGGCGTCGCCCCCGGCCGCGGCGGCCGCGTCGCCGCGCAGCCCGGCCGCGTAGCCGGCGGCCTCGACTGCGGCGAGCAGCGCGTGCTCGTGCCCCGCACCGATCACCTCGACGCGCGCGGTCTCGCCGGCGAGGTTGACCGAGGCGGAGAGCACGAACGGCAGCCGCGCGAGCGCGCGCTCGACGCGGCCGACGCAGCTCGCGCAGGTCATGCCGCCGATCGACAGGTCGACGACCGTCGCCGGGACCGCGTAGCCGGCCGCGACGATCGCGTCGCGGACCGCGACCGCGCCCGCGGTGCCGCGGACCGTCGCGGTCTCGGTCGCGAGGTTGACGGTCGCCTCGACGACGCCGGGCGCCCTCTTCAGCGCGCGCTCGACGCGGCCGACGCACGAAGCGCAGGTCATGCCCTCGACGGGGACCGCGAGGGCGGACAGGGTGGGGGCGGTGTCCATGCCGGAAGGTTCGGCCTTACCCTGATGGGAAGGTCAAGTGTAGCCCCGGGCGGCGGTGCTAACTTCGACCTGGATCAACCCCGGGAGCGAGGCGGCGATGGAGCAGCGGTTCGACGTGCAGGGCATGACCTGCGCCCACTGCGTGCGGGCGGTGACCGAGGCGGTGATGCGCCTGGATCCGGCCGCGAAGGTCGAGGTCGACCTCCGCAGCGGGCGGGTCGAGGTCGACACGACCGCGCCGCGCGAGCGCGTCGCCACGGCGATCCGCGACGAGGGCTACCCGGTCGCCGGCTGACCGCTGCGCCTCAGCGCAGGCGCGCGACCGACGCGCGCGTCGCCGGGTCGATGCCGTCGATGTCGCTGCCGGCGAGCAGCGACTCGACCGAAGTCGCCATCACCTTGCCGTACTCGACCCCGAACTGGTCGAACGGGTTGATGCCGAGCACGGTCGCCGCAGTGAACGTCGCGTGCTCCCAGCAGGCGAGCAGCGCGCCGAGCGAGCCCGCGTCGATCCGGGGGAGCGTGAACAGCGTGCTCGGGCGGTTGCCGGGGAACGCGCGGTGCCCGTCGCCGTCGGTGGGCTCGCGGCCGAGCGCGAGCGCCGCCGCCTGCGCGACGCAGTTGGCGACCAGGATCCGGTGGCGGTCGTCGCCGTCGTAGGCGGACGGCGTGTGGCTCGCGCGCGCGACGACGAAGTCGACCGGCACCACGTCCGGCCCCTGGTGCAGCTGCTGGAAGAACGAGTGCTGGGCGTTGGTGCCCGAGGCGCCCCAGACGACCGGCGAGGTCGGCCGCTCGATGCGCCCGCCCGAGAGCGTCGCCGACTTGCCGTTGCTCTCCATCACCAGCTGCTGCGCCCACGCAGGCAGCAGGCGCAGCCGCTCCGAGTAGGGGATCAGCGCCTGCGAGGGCAGGCCGAGGAACGCGCGGTTCCAGACCGACACCAGTCCGACGCGGGCCGGCAGGTTCGAGGCGAGCGGCGCGTCGCGGAAGTGCCGATCGACGGTGGCCGCGCCGCCGCGCAGCGCGGCGAAGGCCGCGGGTCCGCAGCCGACCGCGATGCCGAGGCCGACCGTCGACCACAGCGAGTAGCGCCCGCCGACCCAGTCCCAGAACTCGAGCAGCAGCCCGGGGCGGATGCCCCAGCTGCGCGCCGCCTCGGGCGCCGCGGTGACACCGATCAGCTGGCCCGATGTGGCCTCCGGCGGACAGCCGCCGGCCGCGAGCCAGCCGCGCGCGGCGAGCCCGTTGGCGAGCGTCTCGCGGGTGGTGAAGGTCTTCGAGACGATCGCGAACGCGGTGGTCGCCGCATCGAGGCCGACCAGCTCGCGTGCGAGGTCGTCGGGGTCGACGTTGGCGACGAAGCGCACGTCGAAGCCGCCGGGCTCGCGCAGCGCGTCGTGCACGAGCCGCGGGCCGAGGTCCGAGCCGCCGATGCCGATGCAGACCAGCGCGCGGACCGGCGTGCCGCGGAAGCCGGGCAGTCCGCCGTCGCGCAGCCGCGTCGCGAGCGCGTCCATCCGGTGCAGTTGCGCGGCGACCGCCGACGCGACCGCGGGGTCGCCGCCGACGCCACGCAACGCGGTGTGCAGGGCGGGGCGACCCTCGGTCGGATTGACGACGCGCCCGGCGAACAGGTCCTCGCGCCGGCGCTCGAAGCCGCAGTCGCTCGCCCAGGCGGCGAGGTCGGCGAGCACCGCCTCGTCGAGCCGCTGGCGCGAGAAGTCCGCGTGCAGCGGGCCGGCTTCGAGCGCGAGGCGGCCGGGCCGCGCCGCATCGCACAGCAGGTTGCGCAGGTGGACGGACGCGAGTCTGCGGGCATGCGCGTCGAGTGCGGCCACGATCGGGGTGGGCGGGGCGGTCGTCATGTCCGGAAACGGCGGGCGTCGGGTGGAGGGCGCCGCGCATAATGCGGTCGATGTCCCCGATGGTGCCACGAAGCCCCGGCACGTCCGCCTGCCCCGAGCCGGCGGTCGACGCTGCCGAACCGCCGGTGCGCCGCGTCGCGTACCGGCCACCGCTCGACTGGAGGTCGATGCTCGGTTTCCTCGGGCAGCGGGCGATCGCGGGGGTCGAGTGGGTCGATGCGTGCGCGGTCGGCGAGACGACCGGCGACAGGGACGAGTCGGACACCGGCGACGGCGCGCCCGCCTACCGGCGCGTGGTCCGCGTGGCGGGCCCTCGTGGCGGCCCGGAGCGGGCGGGTTGGATCGAGGTCGTTCGGGCGGGGCGCGCATCGTCGCCGGGAGCGCACATCGCCCTCGCGGGCCTGGCCGGGCCGGGCCCTGCCGTGCAGCGCGCCGCGATGGACGGGTCCGCGGCGCAGCGGCCCGCCGCGCCCCGTTCCGCCACGTCCCGTCCCGCACTCGTGCTGAGGGTCGACCCCGCGATCGCCGACGCGCTGCCGGCGCTGCTGCCCCGCGTGCGCCATGCCCTGGACCTGCGCTGCCGCCCCGACGCGGTCGCCGCGGCGCTCGGCCAGCTGGCGGCGGGCGAGGAAGGCCTGCGCCTGCCCGGCGCCTTCGACGCCCACGAGATCGGCGTGCGCGCGATCCTCGGCCAGCAGATCACCGTGCGCTTCGCGCGCGTGCTCGCGGGGCGCTTCGTCGCGGCCTTCGGCGAGCCGGTCGCGACGCCGTGGCCGGCGTTGACGCACGCCTTTCCGAGCGCTGCGTCGATGGCGGCGCGCGACCCCGTCGAGATCGGCGCGCTCGGCGTCACGCGGCAGCGCTCGCGCACGCTGGTCGCGTTCGCCGAGGCGATCGCGTCGGGCGCGATCGACCTGTCGCCCAGCGCAGATCCGGCCGTGACGGTCGAGCGCCTGAAGGCGATCCCGGGCATCGGCGACTGGACCGCGCAGTACCTCGCGATGCGCGCGCTGCGCCATGGCGACGCGTTCCCCGCGGCCGACGTCGGCGTGATGCGCGCGCTCGGCGTCGCGACGCCGCGCGCCGCCGCCGAGGCCGCCGAGGCATTCCGCCCGTTCCGCGGCTACGCGGTGATCCACCTGTGGCGCTCGCTCGCGCCCGGTGTCGCCGAGGAGGCGCCCCGATGAGGTACACGACGACACCGAGCCCGCTCGGCGAGGTGCTGCTGGGCTTCGACGACGCGGCGCTGCTCGGGCTGTGGTTCCGTGGCCAGAAGGACGAGCCGACGGTCGGCGAGGGTTGGGTCCGCGACGGAGCGCATCCGGTCGGCGTCGATGCGGCCGCGCGCGTCGCGCGCTACTTCGACGGCGTCGAAGAGCCCTTCGACCTTCCGATCCGGCTGCGCGGCACGCCGTTCCAGGTCGCGGTGTGGGAGGCGCTGCGCGCGATCCCGCGTGGCGAGACGATCGCATACGCGGAGCTCGCCCGCCACGTCGGCACGCCGGCCGCAGTCCGCGCGGTCGGCGCCGCGGTCGGTCGCAACCCGGTGTCGATCTTCGTGCCCTGTCACCGCGTCGTCGGCAGCGACGGCGCGCTGACCGGCTACGCGGGCGGGCTGCCTCGAAAGACGTACCTGCTGCGGCTGGAGGGGGCACTCGGCGTCGACGGCCGCGTGCGGCGCCGAACGTCCGACGGCGCGCAGGCGCCGCTGTCCTTCGAGCCGCGCGCGTGAAGGGCCGCGACGTCGCGGACCTGCTGCTGCCCGTACACGACCGAATCTCGCTCACCGCCGGCGGCGACGGGCCCGCGGTGCTCGCGTCGCTGGTCGCGACGCTGTCCTACGGCATCGCCGCGAGCTGCACGCGGCGCCGGCTGTCCGACGTGCCACCGCTGGTGAACGCGACCGGCTCGCAGCTCGGAGCGACGCTCGCGCTCGCGCTGCCCGCCGCGCTGACGTGGCCCGAGGATGTGCCCGCCGCAGGTGCGTGGAGCGCGGCGATCGCCCTCGGCGTCGCCTGCACCGGGCTCGCGTACACCCTGTAGTTCCGGCTGATCGCGCGCGTCGGCCCGGCGCGAGCGATGACCGTCACCTGCCTCGTGCCGGTCTTCGCGATCGTCTGGGGTGGAGCCTTCCTCGGCGAGCTGCCGACGTTCGCGATGCTCGGCGCCGGCGCGGTGATCCTGCTCGGCACCGCGCTCGCGACCGGGCTGCTCGATCGTCGGGCGCCTCACGCCGCCCGCCGCGCCTCCCGCGACACGTAGAATTCCCTCAGCACCCGCCCGGTGTGCCCGACCCCGCGCCGCGCGAGCTCGACCGGCGGCGCCGCGTCGACGATGCGACCGCCGCCGTCCCCGCCCTCCGGCCCGAGGTCGATGATCCAGTCGGCCTCGGCCCACAGGTCGATGTCGTGCTCGATGACCACCAGCGTGTTGCCGGCGTCCACCAGCCGGTGCAGCACGCGGATGAGCCGGTCGACGTCGGCCATGTGAAGACCCACGGTCGGCTCGTCGAGCACGTAGAAGGTGTGTACCGGCTGGTAGCGCGACGACGGCGACGCGCCGAGGTCGCGGACCTTCGCCAGCTCGGTCACCAGCTTGATCCGCTGCGCCTCGCCGCCCGACAGCGTCGGGCTCGGCTGGCCGAGCGTCAGGTAGCCGAGGCCCACGTCCTGCAGCAGCCGCAGCGGATGCGCGATCGACGGGTGGGCGTCGAAGAACGGCAGCGCCTCGTCGACGCTCATCGCGAGCACCTCGCCGACCGACCTGCCGCGCAGCGTCACCTGCAGCGTCTCGCGGTTGAAGCGCTGCCCGCCGCAGACGTCGCACAGCACCTTGACGTCGGGCAGGAAGCTCATCTCGATCGTCTGCACGCCCTGGCCCTCGCAGGCGGGGCAGCGGCCGGCGCCGGTGTTGAACGAGAAGCGCGCCGCGTCGTAGCCGCGCACGCGCGCCTCGGTGGTGTCGGCGAAGAGCCGGCGGATCGCGTCCCAGAAGCCGACGTAGGTCGCGGGGCAGGAGCGCGGCGTCTTGCCGATCGGCGTCTGGTCGACCTCGAGCACGCGGCCGATCGGCTCGGTGCCCTCGATCGCGCGGCAGCCGGCGGGCGCGGCGACGAGCGCCTCGGCCTTCTCGGCGCCGGCGCGGCCCGAGTTGCGCGCGCCGACGATCGCCTGCAGGTTCGCGAGCAGCACGTCGCGCGCGAAGGTCGACTTGCCCGAGCCCGACACGCCGGTGACGACGGTGAGCCGACCGAGCGGCACACGGGCATCGAGACCCTTCAGGTTGTGAAGCGTCGCGTCGCGCACCACGATCGCCGGGCCGTCGGCCGAGACCGCGCGCGGCGGGTGCAGCGGGTGCTGCAGCGGATGCTGGAGGAAACGGCCGGTGAGGCTGTCGGGCTGGGTCGCGAGCGCCTCGTGGTGGCCCTGCGCGACGATCCGCCCGCCCAGGCGGCCCGCGCCCGGACCGATGTCGATCACGTTGTCCGCACGGCGGATCGTGTCCTCGTCGTGCTCGACCACCAGCAGCGTGTTGCCCTTGTCGCGCAGCGCGGCCAGCGTGTCGAGCAGGACGCGGTTGTCGCGCGGGTGCAGCCCGATCGTCGGCTCGTCGAGCACGTAGCAGACGCCCTGCAGGTTGGAACCCAGCTGCGCGGCGAGGCGGATGCGCTGCGCCTCGCCGCCCGACAGCGTCGGTGCCGCGCGCGCGAGCGACAGGTAGCCCAGGCCGACGTCGGACAGGAAGCGCAGCCGCGAACCGATCTCGGCGAGCACGTCGCGCGCGATCTCGGCCTCGCGGCCCTCGAAGCCGAGCCCGTCCACCCAAGCGCGCGTCGCCTCGACCGGCATCGCGGTCAGCGTCGCGATCGACAGCCCTCGCAGCCGCACCGCGAGCGCGACCGGGTTCAGTCGCTCGCCGCCGCAGGCGGGGCAGGGCGCATCGCCGTACTCGACGCCGGCGTCGGTCGCGCCCTCCATGCCCGGAGTCAGCTCGTCCTCCTTGATCCGCCCGATCGTCTCGAGGCCGGCGCCGAGGCAGGCCGCGCACCAGCCGTGCTTGGAGTTGAACGAGAAGAGGCGCGGGTCGAGCTCGGGGTAGCTGGTGCCGCAGGTGCCGCAGGCGCGTCTGGTCGAGTGGATCGTCGTCGCGAGTGGCGAGGTGGCGCCTTCCGCATCCCCGCCCGCGATCGCCTGCTCCAGCGCGTCCAGGCCGGCCGCGATCATCACCACGCCCTTGCCGTGGTGCAGCGCCTCGCGCAGCGCGTCGCGCAGCTCCGGCTCGCGGTGAGGGGACACGACGAGATCGGCGACCGGCAGCTCGATGTCATGCTCGACATAGCGGTCGATCCGGGGCCACCTTCCCGTCGGGAGAAAGCGCTTGTCGACCCGCAGGTGCGTGTGCCCGCGCGCCGCCGCCCACTTCGCGAGGTCGGTGTAGACCCCCTTGCGGCCGACGACCAGCGGCGCGAGCACGCCGATCCGCGCGCCGCGGTGCTCGCGCAGGATCCGCGCGACGATCGCGTCGAACGACTGCGGCTCGATGCGGGTGTCGTCCTTCGGGCAGTGCTGCGTGCCGAGCTTGACGTAGAGCAGCCGCAGGAAGTGGTAGATCTCGGTCAGCGTCGCGACCGTCGACTTGCGCCCGCCGCGCGAGGTGCGCTGCTCGATCGCGACCGTCGGCGGAATGCCGTACACGCCGTCGACGTCCGGCCTGGACGCGGGCTGCACGAACTGGCGCGCGTAGGCGTTCAGCGACTCCAGGTAGCGGCGCTGGCCTTCACCGAAGATCACGTCGAACGCGAGCGTCGACTTGCCGCTGCCCGACACGCCGGTGATCACCGTCATCCGGTTGCGCGGCACCTCGACGTCGACGTCCTTCAGATTGTGCTCGCGCGCGTTGTGCACGAAGATCGCGTCCCGCGCGCGCCGGCGCAGCATGGTCTGCAGCGGCGCGCCGGGATCGTCGTCGGCCGGTTCGGCGGCCCGGTCGGAGGCGACCAGCGCGAGCGGCGGCGGCGGCTTGGCCGCGAGCGCCGCCGACTCGGCGAGCTGGACCGCGTACTCGCGCAGCGACCGTCCGGTGACGCTCGTCGGGTGCACGGCGATCGCGTCGGGGGGGCCGACCGCGACCACCTCGCCGCCGGCGTCGCCGCCGTCGGGCCCGAGGTCGAGGATCCAGTCGGAGGCGCGGATCACGTCGAGGTTGTGCTCGATGACCAGCAGCGAGTGCCCGGCCGCGAGCAGCTTGCGCAGTGCGCGCAGCAACCGCGCGACGTCGTCGAAATGCAGGCCGGTGGTCGGCTCGTCGAACAGGAACAGCGTGCCGCGCCGGCCGCGCGCCTTGTCGAGCCCCTTGCTCGCCGCCTCGGCGAGGAAGCCGGCGAGCTTCAGGCGCTGCGCCTCGCCGCCGGACAGGGTCGGCACCGGCTGGCCGAGCCGCAGGTAGTCGAGTCCGACGTCCTCGAGCGGCTGCAGCCGCGTCGAGATCTCCCAGTCGTCGCCGAAGAACGCGAGTGCTTCCTGGACCGTCATCCCGAGCACGTCGGCGACCGAGCGCTCGGCGCCACGACCACGGATCATCACCTCCAGGATGTCCGGCCGGTAGCGACGGCCGTCGCAGTCGGGGCAGCGCAGGTAGACATCGGACAGGAACTGCATCTCGACGTGCTCGAAGCCGTTGCCGCCGCAGGTCGGGCAGCGCCCGTCGCCCGAGTTGAAGCTGAAGGTGCCGGCGGTGTAGCCGCGTTCCTTCGACGCGTCTGCGGCGGCAAAGCGCTTGCGGATCGCATCGAACGCGCCGACGTAGCTGACCGGGTTCGAGCGCGTCGTCTTGCCGATCGGCGACTGGTCGACGAACACCACGTCCTCCAGCCAGTCGTCGCCGAGCAGCCGCGAGAACACACCGGGCGCCTCGCTCGGCTTGCCCTTGGCCTTGAGCAGCGCCGGCAGCAGCACGTCCTGCATCAGGGTCGACTTGCCGCTGCCGGACACGCCGGTGAGGCACACCAGGCGCCCGAGCGGGATCTCGACCGACACGTCCTTCAGGTTGTGCTCGCGCGCGCCCTCGAGGACGAGCTTCGGCGTCGAGGGCGTCACCGGTGCGAGCTGCGTCGCCGGGATCGACTTGCGGCCGGCGAGGTAGTCGCCGGTCAGCGTGTGCGCGCGGCGCAGCCCCTCGGGCTCGCCCCAGTAGACGATCTGCCCGCCGCGCTCGCCCGGGCCCGGGCCGATGTCGAGCATCCGGTCGGCGGCGAACATCACCTGCGGGTCGTGCTCGACGACCACCAGCGAGTTGCCCGCGTCGCGCAGACGCTTCATCACGCCGATCACGCGGTTCATGTCGCGCGGGTGCAGGCCGATCGAGGGCTCGTCGAGCACGAACAGCGTGTTGACCAGCGAGGTGCCGAGCGCGGTGGTCAGGTTGATCCGCTGCACCTCGCCGCCGGACAGCGTGCGTGACTGGCGGTCGAGCGTCAGGTAGGCGAGGCCGACGTCCATCAGGTAGCGCAGCCGCGCGCGGATCTCGGTCAGCAGCAGCGAGGTCGCCTCATCGAGCAGGCCCGGCAGCGCGAGCGTGCCGAACAGCCGCGCGACCCGCTCGATCGGCAGCAGCATCACGTCGTGCACGCACAGCCCGGGCAGCGCGCCGAGCTGCGCGTCGGTCCACCCGGTGCCGGCCGGCATGAAGCGACGGTAGCGGCCGTGCCCGCCGTCGAACGCCGCGTCGGCGTCCTCGCGCGAGCCGATCCGCCACAGCAGGGCGTCGGGCCGCAGCCGCGCGCCGCCGCAGGCGGTGCACGGCGTGTAAGCGCGGTAGCGCGACAGCAGCACGCGGATGTGCATCTTGTACGCCTTCGACTCGAGCCAGTCGAAGAAGCGGCGGATGCCGTACCACTGCCGGTTCCAGTCGCCCTTCCAGTCGTCGCCCCCCTCGATCACCCAGTCGCGGTGTTCGGGCGGCAGGTCCTTCCAGGCGACGTCGAGCGCGACGCCAGCCTCCTTCGCCTGCCGCACCAGGTCCTTCTGGCACTCCTTGAAGCTCTCGGTCTGCCAGGGCTTGACCGCGCCGCCGCCGAGCGTCTTCGAGCCGTCGGGGATCACCAGGCCGAGGTCGATGCCGATCACGCGGCCGAAGCCGCGGCAGGTCTCGCAGGCGCCGATCGGCGAGTTGAACGAGAACAGGCTCGGGCTCGGGTCCGAATAGGCGATGCCGCAGTCGGCGCAGGCGAGCGCGCTCGACCAGCGCCAGACCGCGGCGTCGCTGCCGTCCTCCGCGAGCGCGTGGACCTGCAGCCGGCCCGCGCCGCGGTGCAGCGCCGCCTCGATCGCCTCGCCGACGCGCGCGTCGTCCGCGCCGCCGAACCGGAAGCGGTCCTGCACGACGACCAGCGTCGGCCCGACGGTGGCGCTGCCGGGCAGCCGAGCGTGCACGCGGGTGTAGCCCTGGGCGAGCAGGTGCTTCTCGATCTCCGCCTCGGTGAAATTGGCCGGCACCTGCACCGGGAAGCCGACCACCAGCCTCGGGTCGCCGGCCTCGGCCGCACGCCGCGCGAGCTCGGCGCGGATCGTCGCGGCCGTGTCGCGCGCGACCGGCCGGCTGCAGCGCCGGCAGTGAAGCCGTGCCGCGCGGGCGAACAGCAGCTTCAGGTGGTCGTTGAGCTCGGTCATCGTGCCGACCGTCGAGCGCGAGGTCCGGACCGGGTTGGTCTGGTCGATCGCGATCGCTGGCGGCACGCCCTCGATCCGGTCGACCTGCGGCTTGTCCATCCGGTCGAGGAACTGCCGCGCGTAGGCCGAGAAGGTCTCGACGTAGCGGCGCTGGCCTTCCGCGTACAGCGTGTCGAACACCAGCGAGGACTTGCCCGAGCCGGACACGCCGGTGACCACGACCAGCTCGCCGGTGGGGATGTCGAGGTCGAGGTTGCGCAGGTTGTTCTGGCGCGCGCCGCGAATGCGGATCGGCGGGCGGTCCGCGGCGCGGACGTCGGCGGGGTCGGACATCGAGGGGGGAATTCCGGTGGGGCGGGCGGGAGCGAAGGTATGGTACGGGAAAAGCCCCACCGAACATGGTTGCCCGAAGATCGCTGCGGGTCTCGGCGGACGCGCCCGCACCCGCGCCGCTGGTCGAGCGCCGCTGCCCGCTCTGCGACCGGCCGCTGCCCGACGGGCCGACGGTCGATCTCCACCATCCGATGCCGCGCTCGCTCGGCGGCACGGCCACGGTGCCGATGCACCGGATCTGTCACCGCAAGCTGCACGCGAGCTTCACCGAGCGGGAGCTCGCTGCGTTCGGCGACGACTGGGCGGCGTTGCGGGCGGTGCCGGAGATCGGGGCGTTCACGAGGTGGGTGGCGAGGCGGCCGGTCACGTTCTACGACGGCTCGAGGCGGATGAAGCGGTGAGTGGTCAGTCGGGGGTCTTTCCGCTCGTCGCTTGGCGCGCGGCGCCGGGAAGCGTGGGGGTGCACGCGAGGACCGACCGATCGGGGCGGGATGAGGAGGGGAGGCCGAGTGCCTCGTGCCCACCGTCGAACCGAGGCAAGCGCGCCGGCCCCGGCGGCCCGACACGCAGCATCGGCTACCATCCCTGCAGACCGTCGCCAGGAGCCTGCCATGAGCAAGACCATCGTCTCGACCGCCGGCGCGCCCGCCGCGATCGGCCCGTATTCGCAGGCCGTGCGCGTCGGCAACGTCGTCTACCTGTCCGGCCAGATCGCGCTCGACCCGGAGAACGGGCAACTCGTCGACGGCTTCGAGCACCAGGTCGACCGCGCGTTCCGCAACCTGAGGGCCGTCGCCGAGGCCGCCGGCGGATCCCTGTCCGACGTCGTGAAGCTGACCCTGTTCCTCACCGACCTGTCGCACTTCCCGAAGGTCAACGAGATCATGCAGCAGCACTTCGCGCAGCCGTACCCCGCCCGCTCGACCGTCGGCGTCGCGAGCCTGCCCCGCGGCGCGCAGTTCGAGGTCGAGGCGACCATGGTGCTGTCCTGATCCTCGGCGTGCGGTGACCGACCTCGGGCGCTTCGCGAAGCTCGGCATCCGCACCGACGCCGACCTGCTGCTGCACCTGCCGCTGCGCTACGAGGACGAGACCCGGATCGTCCCGATCGCCGAGGTCCGCGCCGGCGAGACCTGCCAGGTCGCCGGCGAGGTGGTGCACGCCGAGATCGTCGCGCGGCCCCGTCGCATGCTGCAGGTCGAGCTCGACGACGGCACGGGCCGGATCGCGCTGCGCTTCCTGCACTTCTATGCGTCGCAGGTCGGCCAGCTCGCCGCGGGCAGGCGCGTGCGCGCGCACGGCGACGTGCGCGGCGGCCTCTTCGGCCTCGAGATGGTCCATCCGCGCTACCGGATGACCGGGCCGGCGGAGCGGCTGCCGCAGCGCCTGACGCCGGTCTATCCGACGGTCCACGGCATCGGCCAGGCCGAGCTCAGGCGCACGATCCTCGAGGCGCTCGCCGAGGCCGACTGGCCCGACACGCTGCGGCCCGGCGTCGCCGAGCGGCTCGGCCTGCCGCCGCTGATGGACGCGCTGCGGCTGCTGCACCAGCCGTCGCCCGACGTGCCGATGTCGGCGATCGAGGAGCGCAGCCACCCGGCATGCCGGCGGCTGGTGTTCGAGGAGCTGCTCGCGCAGCAGCTGTCGCTCAAGCGTGCGCGTGCCGCCCGCGCCCGCCAGCGTGCGGTGCCGCTGCCCGATGCCGACGGTCCCGCGCGCCTGCTCGCCGCGCTGCCGTTCAGGCTGACCGGCGCGCAGCGCCGCGCGTGGGCCGAGGTCTCGCGCGATCTCGGCGGCAGCGAGCCGATGAACCGGCTGCTGCAGGGCGACGTCGGCAGCGGCAAGACCGTGGTCGCCGCGCTCGCGGCGATGCAGGCGATCTGCAACGGCCGGCAGGCCGCGCTGATGGCGCCGACCGAGATCCTCGCCGAGCAGCACCACCGCAAGCTCGTGCCGTGGCTCGAGCCGCTCGGCGTGCGCGTCGCGTGGCTCGCGGGCTCGCTCACGCCCTCGCAGAAGCGCAAGGTGCGCGCGGCCGCGGCCGCCGGCGAGGTCGACCTGCTGGTCGGCACGCACGCGCTGGTCGAGGAGTCGGTCGAGCTGCCGGCGCTCGGCCTCGCGATCGTCGACGAGCAGCACCGCTTCGGCGTCGCGCAGCGGCTCGCGCTGCGGGCCGGTCGCGGCGAGGCGCTGCCGCACCAGCTGATGATGAGCGCGACGCCGATCCCGCGCACGCTTGCGATGACCTACTACGCCGACCTCGACGTGTCGGTGATCGACGAGCTGCCGCCGGGCCGCACGCCTGTGGTCACGAAGCTCGTCTCCGAAGCGCGGCGCGTCGAGGTGGTCGCGCGCGTGCGCGCAGCGGTCGCTCAGGGTCGGCAGGCCTACTGGGTCTGCCCGCTGATCGAGGAGTCCGAGGCGCTCGACCTGCAGACCGCGCTCGACACGCACGCGGCGCTGTCGGCCGAACTCGACGGGCTGCGCGTCGGCCTCGTCCATGGACGGCAGGCGGCCGCCGAGAAGGCCGCGACGATGGACGGCTTCACGCGCGGCGAGATCGACCTGCTGGTGTCGACGACGGTGATCGAGGTCGGCGTGGACGTGCCGAACGCGTCGCTGATGGTCATCGAGCACGCCGAGCGCTTCGGCCTCGCGCAGCTGCACCAGCTGCGCGGCCGCGTC
>JADCHE010000171.1 GCA_020248665.1 Burkholderiales bacterium
AGGGTGTTGCCCGTGTCGCCGGACGGCTGACCCAGACGACGGTTCAGTCCCACGCTGAGCTCGTAGGTGTCGTAGGAGCCGTAGCGAACGCGTCCCTCGACGAAGTCCGCGTCGCGCGTCGCCAGCTTGGTCACGTAGTTGATCGAGCCGCCGACCGCTCCGGCCCCGAAGAGGAACGTCGACGGCCCGCCGATCACTTCGACCCGGTCGTAGATCCAGCTGTCGACCGGGCGTCCCGCGATCGCGTCGTACTGGACGCTGATCCCGTTGAAGAGCTGGGTGATCTGCGAGCCGGAGAAGCCCCGGTACGCGACGTAGCCGGCGAAGCCGGGCGGCGCGGCCGCGATCATCCCGGGCACGCTCTGCAGGATGTCCTGCGTCGTCAGCGCGCCGCGCTGCTCGATCGTGTCGCGGTCGACGATGGTGACGGAGGCGGGCGTCTCGCGAGGGGTCAGGCCGAGGCGCGAGCCGGTGCCCGAGGGCTCGTCGATGCGGAGCTGGCCGGGGGCGCCGGCATCGCGCACGACGACCGGCGGCAAGGTCTGGGTCGTGCCTGCGGGCGCGGTCTGCGCGAATGCCGGGCCGGTGACGGACAGCGCGAGGGCCGCGACCAGCGGCGGGCGGCGGAACGGGGGTCGAAGCGTTCGGTTCATGGTTCGGTATGTCTCTGAATGGGGATATGGGATGCGCGGATGCGGCGATCTCAGTCGTCGAGACGGAACACGATCGGCACCAGCACGCGCGACGCGACCGCGGCCTCGCCGCGGCGTGCCGGGACGAACCGCCAGACGGCGACCTCGCGCCGCGCCGCCTCGTCGAGGCGGGCGTGGCCGGTGCCGCGCTCGATCTCGACCGTGCGGGCCTCACCGTCCGCGGTGACGTCCACGCGCAGCAGCACCTCGCCGGTCTCGCGCAACCGTCGCGACATCGCCGGGTACGCGGGCGCCGGGTTGCGGAGGTAGTCGGCGTCGTGTCGGGCCGGGACGAGCGCGGCCGAAGCCTCACCCGTCGCACGACCGGGTACCGGTGCGGCCTGCCCACGCTGCTGCGCCATGGACACGGGTCCGGCGCCGTCGACGGCGGGTGCCGGTCCTGCGTGCCGGGCGGCCGGCACGACTTCGGCCGACGGTTCGGCCGCCGCCGCCGCGGTCGACGCATCCAGCGGTTCGGGGGTCGGCTCCGACCCGCGCTCGAGCGCAGGCCGCGGCGTGAACGGCGTCTCGGCGCGAGTCTCGGCGCGCCGGGGAGGGCGCGACATGGCCCGCGGCGACGCGCCCGCGGCGGCCGGCAGCGGGACGGCAGGCCGGTCCGGCTCGACCGGCACCGCCGGCAGCGGCTCGGGTTGGACGAACCGCACGGCGATCGGCTCGGACGACGCAGCGGTGCGCGTGCCGAGCGCAGGCATCCCCGCGATCAGGGACGCGTGCGCGACGACGACGCAGAGCACGACCGGCAGCTGCGACGTGTGGTCGCGCTGCCCGGCCCGAAGGAGAACCGGATGCACTCGGGGCTGCCTGGAAGAACGGACGACGCCGGACCATCACGGCCCGACGGAGATCGCTCAGGGAAACTCAGGCAGCGGGAGGTGGCGCTCTCGGATGGGCGGGTCTCCAGGCGAGACGATCGACGCCGCTCTCTGGCCCGTCGCCGGGTCGGGCGAGCCCGGGAGCGTCCTGTCTCGGAGGGACGGCACGTCCGATCGAGGTCGGCAGTACGCAGGCGTACGTAGCGCACAGCGGGCAGTGCCCGAGCATGCCCGCCGACTTCGTCGAATCCTCCCCGAGGCCTGCCGCGTCGACATCGCCGACCACGACACGCACCATGCCCGCCTGGGTGCACAGCTCGACGTGGAAGCCGCCGTCCCGCACGCCGGCACTCGACCACGCCGCGATGGCCGGCGCGAGCGTCGACAGCAGGATCGTCCACAGGACGATCCAGACGGTGCTTCGTCGAGGCTGGAAGCGGACCATGGCCGAAGGGTACCATCCGGCGGCGCGGGCGGGAGTGCACTCCCGGGCCTCGGCGATCGTCAGGGTCCAGCAGGCGCGCGGCGGCCCGGTCGTCACGCCGGCGGCACCAGCCCCCTGACCTGCCCGAACAGCCGCGTCAGCCCGAGCAGGGCGTCGAAGTTCGGCGTGTCGAGACCGACGAGGCGCCCCATCTCGCAGACCGCGCCGGCGAGCGCGTCGAGCTCGATCGGCCGACCCGCGTCGACGTCCTGGAGCATCGAGGTGCGCACCGCGCCGAGCTTGCGGGTGATCACGTGGCGCTCCTCGGGCGACATCTCGATCGGCAGTCCGATCGCCGCGCCGATGGCCGAGGCCTCGGCCATCGCGTCGGAGACGAAGCGGCGCACCAGCGGGTCGTCGAGGATGCGGTCCATCGTCGCGCCGGTGATCGCCGAGACCGGGTTCATCGTCGCGTTGCCCCAGAGCTTGAGCCAGACGTCGAGCTCGATGCGCGACGAGGTCTCGACGGTGAGGCCGCCCGCGCGCAGCAGCCCCGCGATCGCGTCGAGGCGAGGCGTCGCGGCGCCGCCGGGCTCGCCGACGATGAACCGGTCGCCGGCCGCGTGCAGCACGACGCCGGGCTCCGGCGACGAGGCCGACATGTGCACCACGCAGCCGACGACGCGCTCGGGCGGGATCGTGTGCGCGAGCGCACCGGTGGGATCGGTGGCCTCGAGCCGCGTGCCGCGCCAGCGCTCGCCGAGCCCGTGGAAGAACCACCACGGCACCCCGTTCATCGCCGACAGCACGACGGTGTGCGGACCGAGCAGCGGCGCGATCGACTCGGGGATCTCCGGCAGCGCGGTCGTCTTGACCGACAGGATCACCATGTCCTGCGGGCCGAGCTCCTTCGCCGAGTCGCTCGCCGCGATCGACACGGCACGACCGCGCTCCGGGTCCTTCTCGTCGCGCAGCACCAGCCCGTGGCGGCGCACCGCGGCGAGCGTCGCGCCGCGCGCGAGCGCGCTGACCGGCCGGCCGCCCTCGACCAGCCGGTGGGCGACGAAGCCGCCGATCGATCCCAACCCGACGATGCAGACCTTGTCCATCCGTGCGTCCTTCAGAGTCGCCGCGACACCGGAGAATGGTCGCGCGCCGCGCTCGCCACCGCGGCGGGCACGGCCGAGCCGTCCTGCGGCGTGACCGGGAAGACCGCGTTGATCTGCCCGGTGCCCGAGGCGCCGAAGTACGGCGTCACCACCTCGGCCGGTGCATCGTACGCCGACCAGCCGAGCGCGCCGAGCAGCATCGCGGTGTCGTGCATGAAGCCCTCGCCGTGGCCCTTCGAGGCGTACTCCGGAAGCATCGCGCAGAACTCGGCCCAGCGCGCCTCGCGCCACATCCGCACGACGGTCGCGTCCAGCTGCTCGAGGAACGGGCTCCAGACGCGGAACGCGTACTCCGGCGCGAGCCCGTTCTGGGCGAAGCGATGGCTGAGCGAGCCGCTCGCGAGGAACGCGACGGTGCCGTCGTAGCGCTCCTCCACCGCGCGGCGCATCGCCCAGCCGAGGCGCGCGCTGTCGTCGAGGTAATGCGCCATGCACAGCGCCGACACCGAGATCACCCTGAAGTGCCGGTCGGGGTTCATGTACCGGAGCGGCACCAGCGTCCCGTACTCGGGGGCGAGCGTGGTCGCGTCGTGCGCGAGCGTCTCGACGCCCGCCTCGCGGCAGGCCTCGGCGAGCACGCGGCCGAGCGCCGTGTTGCCCGGCGCCTCGTACGCCATGTTCGAGATGAAGTGCGGCAGCTCGTTGCTGGTGTAGACGCCCTGGAAGTGCGGCGCGCAGTTGACGTGGTAGCTCGCGTTGACCAGCCAGTGCGTGTCGAACACCACCAGCGTGTCGACGCCGAGCGCGCGGCAGCGCCGGCCGATCTCGACATGCCCGTCGATCGCGTCCTGGCGCGTGCCCTGCCGTGGTCCGGGCAGCTCCGACAGGTACATCGACGGCACGTGGGTGATCTTGGCGGCGAGCGCGACGGTGCCCATCTCAGATCCCCATCCGCGGCACCGCGTGGGTGCCCAGCGCGAGCGCGACGTTCTTCGTCTCCATGTAGAAGTCGAACGAGTAGTCGCCGCCGTCGCGGCCGATGCCGCTCGACTTCATGCCCCCGAACGGCGTGGGCAGGTGCCGCACGTTCTCGCTGTTGACCCAGACCATGCCGACGTCGAGCGCCTGCGCGACGCGGTTCGCGCGACCGACGTCGCCGGTCCACAGGTAGCCGGCCAGGCCATAGCGCACGCCGTTGGCGATGCGCAGCGCGTCGGCCTCGTCGTCGAACGGGATCACCGTCAGCACCGGGCCGAAGATCTCCTCCTGCGCGATCCGCATCGACGGCGTCGCGCCGACATAGAGCGTCGGCTGCACGAAGTGGCCGGCCGCGGGCAGCGAGGCGCCCTGCGCGCGGCCGCCGCCGACCGCGATCGACGCGCCGTCCTGAACCGCGATCGCCGCGTACGACAGCACCTTCTCCAGGTGGCGCTCGTGCACCAGCGGGCCGACCTCCGTCGCGGGATCGAGCGGGTGGCCGACCTTCAGGAGGCGCACGCGTTCGGCGAGCCGCTCGACGAACGCGTCGTGGATCCCACGCTGGACCAGAAGCCGCGACGACGAGGTGCAGCGCTCGCCGTTCAGGCTGTAGATCATGAAGACCACCGCGTCGAGCGCGCGCTCGAGGTCGGCGTCGTCGAACACGATCACAGGGTTCTTGCCGCCGAGCTCGAGGTGCACGCGCTTCAGCGTCGGCGCGCCCTGCGACATGATCAGGCTGCCGGTGCGCGACTCGCCGATGAACGCGGTGGCGCGGACGTCCGGATGCCCGGTCAGCGTGCGGCCGGTCGTCTCGCCGAAGCCGTTGACCGCGTTGGCCACGCCCGCGGGCAGCCCGGCCTCGGCCATGATCTCGACCAGCAGCCGCGCGCTGAGCGGGCTCCACTCCGCCGGTTTGTGGACGACCGTGCAGCCGGCGGCGAGCGCCGGCGCGATCTTCCAGGTCGACAGCATGAACGGCGTGTTCCACGGCGTGATCACCGCGACCGGGCCGATCGGCTGGCGCATCGTGTAGTTCAGGTGCGTGTCGGTGGGCAGCGACAGGCCGTCGGCCGCGCCGGGCGCGCGGTCGGCGAAGAACCGGAAGTTCTCCGCGCCGCGCAGCGCGGCCTTGCTCATGAATCGCCAGGCCTGGCCGGTGTCCATGCACTCGACCAGCGCGATCTCCTCGGCGCGAGCCTCGATCGCATCGGCGACGGCATGCAGGATGCGGCGCCGCTCGGTGCCGGGCGTCGCCCGCCACGCGGGGAACGCGTCGCGCGCGGCCTCGCAGGCGGCGGCGACCTCGGCGGCGGTCGCGTCGAGGACGCGGCCGAGCGAGCGGCCGTCGACCGGCGAGCGGTTGTCGAAGGCCTCGCCGGCGCCGGCGACCGCACGGCCGCCGATCCAGTGGCCGAGCGGCTCGGAGGCGAAGCGCACGAGCGCGGCCTCGGCCTTCCTCAGGTTCGCGTCGAGCGCCGCGCTCATCGTGCCCCCGACGGCCTGCAGCCGACCCCCCCGAGGGAGTGCGAGCTTCTCCGATGCGATCGTGCGGCGCTCATGGTGCCTCCCTGCCCGCGTCGCGGGCCTCGACGTATCGATGGACGTTGTTGTGCTTCCACGAAAGATCGGGGTCGATCTCCTGGACCTCGAACGAGATCGCGAGCGGCGTGGACGCGAAGGCCGGCGCGAGTTCGGCGACCAGCGCGTCGAACACCGCCTGCCCGGCCAGGCGCCGCGTCTGCGGGTCCCGGCCGTGGCCGATCCGCAGCGTGACGTGGACGAAGGCGTTGTCCGGGTGGCCGTCGGCGATCACGTACTCGGTGCGCTCCTCGGCCCGGGTGCGCGTGCCGCCGCGCGGGAACACGCCGGTGGCGAGCGCGGCCGCGTGAAGCGCTCGCAGCAGCCGGGGCATGTCGGCGCGGCCGCGCAGGTTGGCCGAGAACTCGACGACGACGTGGGGCATCCGCGGGCTCCTCCGGCTGCGTCCGGATAGTTCACATGACAACATCCCGGACGTCAAGCGCGCCGGCCTTGCCGCGGAATTGATTGACATGCTAACTTGATCGGCGCCGACGACGAGGGGGCGACGATGAAGCTGGCGAGCTGGACGCACGACGGCCGCGAGGCCTGGGGCGCGGTGGTCGGTGCCGACGACGCGCTCGTCGACCTCGGCGCGCGGATGCCGGGCGTCGACTCGGTCGACGCGCTGCTCGCCGCCGGCGCGCTCGACGCGGCGCGCGGGCTCGCCGCGCGGACGCCCCCCGACCTCGCGCTCGCCGAGGTGCGCCTGCGAAAGCCGCTCGCGCGACCCGGCAAGGTGGTCTGCGTCGGCGTCAACTACGCCGAGCGCAACGAGGAGTACAAGGACGGCTCCGAGCGCCCGAAGTGGCCCAGCCTCTTCATGCGCACGCCCGGCTCGCTGGTCGCGCACGGCGAGCCGATCCTGCGCCCGCCCGAGTCGGTGCAGCTCGACTACGAGGGCGAGATCGCGATCGTGATCGGCCGCGCGGGCCGGCGGATCCCGCGTGCCCGGGCCGCGGCGCACGTCGCCGGCCTCACCTGCATCAACGAGGGCACGCTGCGCGACTGGCTGCGGCACGGCAAGTTCAACGTCACCCAGGGCAAGAACTTCGAGGCGAGCGGCGCGATCGGCCCGTGGATCGCGACGACCGACGGCTTCGAGGGCTTCGGGCGGCTGCGGGTGACCACGCGCGTCAACGGCGAGGTCCGGCAGGACGACACCACCGAGCGGCTGATGTTCCCGTTCGAGTACCTCGTCGAGTACGTCAGCACCTTCATGCGGCTCGAGCCCGGCGACGTGATCTCGACCGGCACGCCGACCGGCGCGGGCGCGCGCTTCGAGCCGCCGAAGTGGCTCGTGCCGGGCGACGTCGTCGAGGTCGAGGTGCCGGGTATCGGCACGCTGCGCAACGTCGTCGAGGACGAGCGCGCGTGAAGGCGGTGACGACGCGTCCTGCCGCGCCGCGGGCCGCCGCCGCGCGCCGAGGCCGGCCCACGCGCCGCGACCCGGCCCCGACGCGCCCGGACGCG
>JADCHE010000172.1 GCA_020248665.1 Burkholderiales bacterium
AGGTGTTCTTCAGCGGCTGGTCGGGACGGTCGGTGCGCCAGGACTCCTTCAGGCCCTTCCAGAGCGCGTGCCCCGCCGCCTGCTCCTCCTGGAGCCCGCCGGTGCGGATCCAGCGGTTCCGGTAGGCGACCCGGCCCGCGCGGAAGCGCACCGCGTGCAGCATCCCGTCGCCGTCGTACGCGTGATAGCGCCAGTCGGGCGGGTAGTAGGCGTTCGGGCCGTTGCGCACGTAGAGGCCGTTGAGGTCCTTCGGCACCTCGCCGATCACCTCCAGGTCCTCGAACACGCCCTCGTCGTGGACCGGGGCGTTGTTGCCGTCCAGCGCGGGGATCTCGTGCACCGGCAGGTCGTCGGGCTTCATCGCGTCGTCTCCTCGTGCGCCCGTCGCGGGGCGCGGCGCGTGTCGGACGCATGGTGCGGGCGGCGCCCTGCTGACGGGCGATCAATTTCGATATATTGGTACTCGTTTCGATATGTCATCGGGAGGAACGGCGACGATGAGCCCGTCCACACCGCCGCGCCGCCGGGCGCCCGCGACGCCCAGCCGCGTCCCCGCCGGCCTCGACGAGCACGCCGGCGACCGCCAGTTCGCGACCACGCTCGCGCGCGGGCTCGTGCTGCTGCGCTGCTTCACGCCCGCCGACCCGGTGCTCGGCAACCGCGAGCTGTCGCGCCGCCTCGGCCTGCCGCCCGCCACCGTCTCGCGCCTGACCTACACCCTGGCCGGCATGGGCTACCTCGCGCAGGACGCGCCCCACGGCAAGTACCGCCTCGGCTCCGCCGTGCTGTCGCTCGGCTACCCGCTGCTCGAGCTGTTCGACGTGCGCCGCCGCGCGCGCCCGCTGATGCTCGAGCTGTCGCGCGCCACCGGCGGCTCGGTGTCGATCGGCATCCGCGACCGGTTCAGCGTCGTCTACATCGAGGTGATCCGCTCCGATCCGCGGCGCGTCTATCCGCTCGACGTCGGCACCACCCAGTCGCTCGCGGGCACCGCGATCGGCCGCGCGCTGCTGATGGCCTCGCCGCCGACCGAGCGCGAGGCGCTGCTGAACCAGCTGCGGCTCAAGGCGCCGGACGAGTGGACGCGGCACGGTGCCGAGCTGGAGCGCAACGTCGAGGGGTATGCGCGGCACGGCTGCTGCGTGTCGGTGGGCGAGCTGTATCCGGACGTGCAGGCGGTGGCGGTGCCGCTCGGGCGGATCGACCGCGGGGAGCCGGCGGCGCTGAACTGCTCGTTCCAGGGCAGGGCGCTCGACCGGCGATGGCTGGTCGAACGGATCGGGCCGAGGCTGCAGACGGTGGCGCGGCAGCTGATGTGAAAGCCGGCGGGGCGACCTCGGCCGTCGGTGTCGGCCATCGGGCGGATGCCGGGCTGCGTTCCCGGGTGTTACCATGTCGAGATCGGTAATACCGGCGAGGTCTTGCCATGTCGACCACCCTGACGTCGAAGGGCCAGGTGACGATCCCCAAGCACATCCGCGACGCCCTCGGCCTCGGACCGGGCAGTGCCGTCGACTTCGAACTCGACGAGCAGGGGCGCGTCGTGATCAGGCCGGCCCGCGGCCCGCGCCGCCGGCGCACGCCCGACCGCTTCGAGGCCGCCCGGGGCAAGGCCACGGTCGCGTGGCGCACGGACGCACTGATGCGCCTGCTGCGCGACGACGGATGATCCTCGTCGACACGAACGTCCTGATCGACGTCCTCGAGGACGACCCGCAGTGGGCCGACTGGTCGGTCGCGCAGCTTCGCGCCCAGTCGCAGCTGCACGCGCTGGCGATCAACCCGGTCGTCTACGCCGAGCTGTCGCTCGCGTTCGAGCGCTGGGAGGAGCTGGACGCCGCCGTCGGCCAGCTCGAGCTCGAGCTCGAGGAGATCCCGCGGCCCGCGCTGTTCCTGGCCGGCAAGGCCTTCGCGCGCTACCGCGCGGCCGGCGGCGCGCGCACGACCGTGCTGCCGGACTTCATGATCGGCGCTCACGCAGCCGTGAGCGGGATGCCGCTGCTGACGCGCGACGCGCGGCGGTATGCGACGTACTTCCCGACGGTCAGGCTGGTGGCGCCGGCGGGTCGCTGACGCCTAGCCGCGCGCGACCCGCACCGGCAGCGACGTCACCCCGCGGAAGACCAGCGAGTCGAGCCACTCGTGCCCGTCGGTCGTCGGCTCGATCGAGCGGTAGCGCGCGAGGAGCGCCGGCAGCGCGACCTCGCCCTCGGTGCGCGCGAGCGGGAAGCCCAGGCAGATGTGCATCCCGAAACCGAACGCGAGGTGGGGCGGGCCCTCGCGGGTCAGGTCGACGCGGTCCGGATCCGGGTAGGCGCGCGGGTCGCGGTTGGCGGCGTTCAGCATCAGGAACACCCGCTGGCCCGGCTCGAGCGTGCGGCCGTGCAGCGCGTGCGGCTCGACGACGATGCGCACCTGCGCGCCGTTCGGGCCGTCGTAGCGCAGCAGCTCCTCGACCGCGCGCGGCGCGAGCGACGGGTCCGCCCGCAGCCGTGCCATCTCGCCGGGGAAGCGCATCAGCGCGAGCATCCCGTTGGCGATGTGGTTGGTCGTGGTCTCGTGGCCGGCGAACAGCATCAGGATGCAGGTGGCGATCAGCTCGTCGTCGTCGAAGCCGTCGCCGTCGTCCACGTCGCGCACCTCGATCAGCCCGGTGATCGCGTCGTCGCGCGGCGCGCGGCGGCGCTCGGCGATCATCGCGCGGAAGAACGCCGCCATCTCGCGCGTCGCCGCCTGCGCCGTGTCGTACTTCTCCGCCTGCATGCGCGCCGAGCCGATGAACTGCGCGATCTCGTCGGACAGCCGCTTCACGTGCGCGAGGTGCTCGCGCGGCACGCCGAGCATCTCCATGATCACGAGACACGGCAGGGGGCCGGCGAAGTCGGCGATCAGGTCGATCTCGTCGCGGCCGTCGACGCGATCGAGCAGCCACTGCGACAGCTCGGCGGCCTTCCCGCGCATCCCCTGCATCGACTTCACGGTGAAGACCCTGCTCGCGAGCCGGCGCAGCCGCGTGTGCTCGGGCGGGTCCTTGAAGACCATCCACAGCGACAGGTAGCGGACGATGTCGGCGATGCGCTCGGCCTCGGGCCCGGGCATCGCGCGGAAGAACGGCCGCAGCCGGTCGGAGGACACGCGTTCGCGGTCCAGGCACACCGCCTTCACGTCGTCGTAGCGGGTGAGCACCCAGCTGCGCAGCCGCGGGTGCCAGTGGCACGGATCCTCGTCGCGCAGCCGCGCGAAGGTCGGGAACGGATCGGCCCGGACCGCCGGATCCTCCGGGCGCCAGTCGATCGGCGGCGTCGTGGCGAGGCTCATCGCCCTGCCGCCTGCGGCGCCTCGTGCAGCCCGCGCCCGAGCAGCGCGACGAAGCGCCGGGCGAGCTGCCGCGGCGACGCCGCGCCCCCGGGCCGGTACCAGGTCTGCGACCAGTTGAGCGCGCCGAGCAGCATCAGCCGCAGCGCGCGCCGGTCGGTGCGCGGCGGCAGCGGCAGCGCGTCGACCAGCGCGGTCCAGAGCGACTCGTACCGGTCGCGCTGCGCGACCAGCGCGCGCTCGACCGCCGGCACGTCGCCCGGCCGCACGCGCACGACCACGCGCGCATCGTCGTCGTCGCGCAGGATCGCCTCCAGGTGCGCGACGCAGGCGGCCTCGATGCGGCGCCACGGGTCCTCGTGGCGGCCGAGCGCCACCTCGACCGCGTCGCAGATGCGCTCGACGCCGCGCGCGTAGACGGCGGCGAGCAGCTCGTCCTTGGTCGCGAAGTGGCAGTAGAGCGAGCCGGGCAGCATGCCGACCTCGGCCGCGATCTCGCGCATCGTCGTGCCCGCGTAGCCCTGCCGGCAGAAGAGGCGCGCAGCCGCGTCGAGCACCTGCGGTGCACGGCTGTCCGCGTGGACGATGCGGGCGCGCGGGGTGGCGGTGGTCGCGGCGGTCACCGGGCGTCGCGCTTCTTCATCGCGCGGCAGTCGATCGCCGCCGCGCGCGGGTCCTCGCCCTCGGCGAAGATCCGGTTCTTCTGGATCTTGTTGGTCGGCGTGACCGGCACCGACGCGCGGAACGCGACCCAGCCCGGCGCCTTGTAGTACGCGAGCTCGGCCAGGCAGTGCCGCACCAGCGCCTGCGCGGTCGCCGCGTCGGGCGCGGCGCCTTCGGCGGGCACGACCACCGCCATCACCTCCTCGTCGCGCATGTCGTCGGGCACCGGCATCACCGCGACCCGCATCACCGACGGGTGCACCGCGAGCACCGCCTCGACCTCGCTCGCCGAGATGTTCTCGCCCGACCGGCGGACCATGTCCTTGCGACGGTCGACGAAGTGCAGCATCCCGGTGGCGTCGCGGGTGACGACGTCGCCGGTGTGGAACCAGCCGCCGCGCCACGCGGTCGCGGTCGCCTCGGGGTCGTCGAGGTACTCGCGGAAGAAGCCGCGCCGCGGGTCCGGTCCGGCGCAGCGCAAGACGAGCTCGCCGGGCGCGTCGTCGGGCACGTCGCGGTCCGCGTCGTCGACGACCCGCGCCTCCAGCGGCGGGAACGGCCGGCCGAACGCGCGCGTGTGCACCCGCCGCGGCTCGACGTGGTCCGCCAGGAACCGCCCGGTCTCGGTCATGCCCCAGACCTCGACGAGCGGGAAGCCGAAGCGCGCCTCGAACGCCGCGTGCAGCGTCGGGTCGCAGCCGGCGCCGAGCGCGAAGCGGATCGTGTGCCGCCGCTCCCAGTCGGACGGCGGCTGCTTGAACAGCGACGGCGGCATGATGCCCAGGTAGTGGATCGCGGTCGCGCGCGAGCGCACGCAGTCCTCCCACCAGGTCGCCGCGTGGAACCGGTCGGGCACGACGAGGCCGTTGCGGGTCAGGATCGCGGTTGCGAGCGACACGATCCCGCAGTTCATGTGGAAGACCGGCAGCGGGTTCAGCAGCCGGTCCTGCCCGTGGCGCCAGTCGAACCGGCCGCCGAGGTCGCGGTACCAGGCGCCCGCGCCCAGTGCGTACGCATTCGTCAGCACGCAGCCCTTGGGCTGGCCGGTCGTGCCCGAGGTGTACAGGATCGCGAGCTCGGCGTCGCCCTCCGCGGCGGGCGCAGCCGCGGGCGTCGGGGCGGCCGGCAGCTCGCGCTCGATCGCGTCGACGTCGACGACCGGCAGCGCGGCGAGCGCGGGGTCGGACGCGATCGCGTCGCGCACCGCGTCGCGCCGCGGGCCGACGCAGACCGCGAGCCGCGCGCCGGAGTGACCGAGTGCATAGCGGATCTCCGCGCCACGGTGGTCGGGGTTCAGCGGCACGATCGACGCGCCGAGCCGGTTCAGCGCGAGGAGGTGGAAGAAGTGGCGCGGATGGTTGCCCACGCCGAGCGCGATGCGGTGGCCCGCGCCCCAGCCGGCCCGGCCGTACAGCGCCGCCAGCCGGTCGACCTCGCGGCCGGCCTCCTCGAACGTCCACTCGCGGCCGCCGGACAGCGCCGATTCGGCCAGGAACGCCGCCTGCGGCGCGCTCGCGCGGGCTGCGGCGAACGCGTCGTGCAGCGTCTCCATGCGTCGGTCCATCGGCCTCCCCGCTGGCGATCCCGTGGTGCGGCCGCGCGCCGGGGCGCTGACCGTGTCCGGAGTTTAGCAAACGGGCGTTTGCCGAGAAGCGGATCTTGCTAGAGTGCGGATCTCCCCACGGACACGGACGGCGCCCGCCGGCGCCGCAACCGCCATGAGCACCCACGACATCGTTCTCTCCTCGGGCGTGCGCACCCCGTTCGGCGACTTCGGCAAGTCGCTGCGCGACGTCCCGATCTCGCGCCTCGGCGTGCACGTCGTGCACGCGTGCCTCGCGCGCGCCGGGCTCGACGCGTCGCGCGTCGACCACCTGGTGTTCGGCAACACCGCGCCGGTCGACCACGACGGCCTGTTCCTGTCGCGCAAGGTCGCGATCGAGGCGGGCCTGCCGGTGGAGAGTTCGGCATTGAGCGTCGTCCGCGCCTGCGGCACCGGCTCGCAGGCGATCGTCAGCGCCGCGCAGCAGATCCAGTCCGGCCACTCCGACATCGCGCTGGCCGCCGGCGGCGAGAACTACTCGCGCGTACCGTACCTGTCGCACGAGATGCGCTGGGGCGCCAAGCGCGGGCCGGCCACCTTCGTCGACGGGCTCGACTACGTCTACCGCTGACCCTTCACGAAGGAGCTGATGGGCGACACCGCCGAGAACCTCGCCGCGCGCTTCGGCTACCGGCGCGAGGACATGGACGACTGGGGGCTGATGAGCCAGCAGCGCGCGGGCGCGGCGATGGCCTCGGGCTTCCTCGCGCGCCAGATCGCGCCGATCGACGTGCCCGACGGCCGCGGCACCCGCCGCTTCGAGCAGGACGAGTTCCCGCGCCCCTCGATCACGCGCGAGAAGCTCGCGTCGCTGAAGCCCGCGTTCCGCCACGACGGGCAGGGCACGGTGACCGCGGGCAGCTCGAGCGGCGTGACCGACGGCGCCGCCGCGCTGCTGGTGGCGTCGCGCAATGCCGCCGAGGCGAACGGCATTCCGATCGAGGCGCGCCTCGTCGACTGGGCGGTCGTCGGCGTCGAGCCGTCGATCATGGGCGCGGGCCCGGTGCCTGCGATCCGCAAGCTGCTCGCGCGCACGAAGCTCTCGGTGTCCGACGTCGACTACTTCGAGATCAACGAGGCGTTCGCCGTCGTCAACCTGCACGCCGAGCGCGAGCTCGGCATCCCGCGCGATCGCACGAACCTGTACGGCGGCGGCATCAGCATCGGCCACCCGCCGGGCGCGACCGGCCTCAGGATGACGATCACCGCGATGCACCACCTGCGCGACACCGGCGGGCGGTATGCGGTGATCAGCATGTGCCTGGGGTCGGGGATGGGGATGGCGACGTTGGTCGAGAATCTCGTGCGGTGAGCGGCGAGGCCTCTTCCGTGCGTCCGCGCGGGAGCGACGACGTCAGCGGCTCAGGAACGCCACCGGCGACATCACGCGACCAGCCATCGTCGCGTCCTCGAGGAGGGCCCGGTCTCCTGTGACCAGCACGAGGTCCGCCCTCGAGGCGAGGAGATCCCACAGCAGCTGATCCCCGGGGTCGGGCGCCGCGGCGCCCCGGCCGGGCTCGAGCACGATAGCGTGCCGGACGAGCTCGGTCAGCAACAGGTCGATCCCCTCGTCATCGAGCCCGTGACGCGCCCGGATCGGCGGCCGCGCGAGCACCGCGCGGTACTCGGCGAGCAGCGCTTCCGACATCGCGAACGGAAAGGCCGCGGCGAGCATGCCGTCGAGCACGCGCGCGACCGGCGACGCCGCGTCCCGCGCCAGCAGCCCGGCGACCAACACGTTCGTGTCGACGACGAACGCGGCCGGCTTCACGTGCCACGCCGGACGTGCTTCGCCTGCTCGACCGCCAGCGCGAGCGCATCGTCTTCGGACAACCCGCTGCGCTCGCGTGCGCGACGCACCAGGTCACGGGCGTCCTCGCGGGACTTGATGCCGTAGAACTCGAGGCTCTCTTCGACCAGCTGGCCGATCGTCCGGCCGCGCTGCGCCGCCGCTTCCTTGAGGGCCCTGTACCGCGCTTCGGAGAGGGTGATCGTCAGGCGACTCATCACGGACTCGCATTGGTGAATTCGCACCAACGCATCGTAGCGCATCCGGACGGAAGCATCCGGACAGCGGTGCTGCCCGATCGACGCGCCCCTTGGGCGCTGCACGCCGGTCGATCGACACGCGGACAGACGCGTGGATCACGCTCCGTACGATCGATTGCAAGTTTGCGCTCACACTCGCCAAGATGCTTGCACGTGACTCGTTCGTACAGTGATCGACCGTCGTGCCGCGGCAGATCCCGTCGCTTTCATGACCGATCTGGTTCGGTTACTGCGTCGTCGAACTCGAAGGCGGCAGCCGCGCGGCATCACCTCCGACTCCGCGAATCACGCCTTGCGTCGAACTGCCGCGCGGACAGAGCGTTTCCGCGACGTCTCGGTGCCGGACGGCGGTTGTGCGTCCTCGAGCCGGAGCACGACCCGCTTCCCGAGTGCCGATGCCGCACGGTGGACGGTCTCGAGCAGCACCCTGTCGTTCGACGGGTCCAGGAAACGATCGAGCTGGCTGCGGCTCGTCCGCATGCGGCGCGCCATCTCGACCTTGGTGACGCGCTGCCGCGCCATGGCCTCGTGGAGCTGCCAGGCGAGCACTCGCTTGATCGCGGCCGCATCCACTTCCTCGAGCAACCCATGCTCACGCAGGAAATCGTCGAACAGCGACCCGATGTGCCTGTTCCGGCTCATCGTTCGACGTCCTTCTTTCGAGCGCGAGCGATGTCGAGATCATCCACCGGCGTCTTCCTCGTCTTCTTGATGAAGCCATGCAGGAGGACCATTCGGCCTCCGTGTACGCAGAACACGACTCGAGCGATCCGACCCTGCGGCAGGTGACTGCGAACCTCGAACAACCCGTGTCCGAGAGCCCGGCACGTCGGCATGCCGACCGGCCATCCGAACTCGACCGTGGCGATATCGAGGCCAACCGCCCTCCGATCGAGGTTCGTCAGCGCCGGACCGACCAGCCACTCCCTGACGGGCTCTGCACCGGAATCGGTCCGGAAGAAAACCGCCGGGAGCTTCTTCGGGGCAGGCGACTTCACCGCGACCGACCGCGGGGGCGGCCGCCCCGATGTACCCTATACAGAACAGTGTACCTCACGAAGTACACCTCCCCACCACGTTCCCGGACGCCGATGCAGCGACGGTCATCGTGTCCGGCAGCGGGGGGCCCGTGCAATCGGCCGCCAGGCTCGGTGGGCTCCGACTGAAGTCGTAGGATCGTGAATCAGCGGGATGCGACGTGTTTCCCGATGTTCACGCCGGCATCACCTACGCGCGCTTGACGGGCCCCACGGGTCTTGCAGCTCTCGCGGGTCGGACGACCGGGGACGCGTAGGCGGCCCCCGCCGACCTCACTTCCCCGACGGCGCCATCGCCAGGATCTCCAGCGCCTCGCGGGCCATCTCGATGCGCAGCGCCACCGTCCGGATGCCCGACCTGAGCACCAGGTGCTGCAGCCGGCGCTCGCGCGTGTCGACGCCGCCGGCGAACGCGCGCCGCTCGTACTCGAGGTAGCGCGCCAGCACCGCCTCCTCGCGCTCGATGCGCCGGCGGATCTCCGCGTCGAGCCCCGCCGGCCCCACCGCCGCCTCGGCGCGCAGCCGCACCATCAGCTCGTCGCGCACCGCGCGCGGCTTGTCCTCGCGCTCGCCGATCCAGCGCCTGAGCTCGCGCCGCCCTGCGGCGAGCACCTCGTACGACCGCTCGCGCCCGTGCGCGTCCTCCACCGGCGCGGACCGCACCCAGCCCGCCGCCTCCAGGCGCGCGAGCTCGCGGTAGATCTGCTGGTGCGTGGCCTGCCAGAACGGGCTGATCGAGCGGTCGAACCGGCGCGCCAGCTCGGCGCCGGTGCTCGGACGCTCGACGAGCGAGGTCAGGAGGGCGTGCGGCAGGGACATGGCGCGGGATGGGATGGATTGGAGGTCGCGCGGACGCGTGCACCGGCTCGGCGACCCGCCACAGTGTCGCGCCACCGGCAGGCGGTTGCAACCCGTTGCAACGACCGGCCGACCGCGGCACACTCACGTTGCAACCCGTTGCATCGGACCGTGCCCGCGACCGACCGTCCGCGCCGTCCCGACCGACGACCGAACACCCCCGGAGACCCCGCCATGACCCTGCCCGCCATCCTGACCGAACGCCTGCGCCTGCCGGTCATGGCCTCGCCGCTCTTCATCATCTCCAACCCCGAGCTGGTGATCGCGCAGTGCAAGGCGGGCGTGGTGGGCTCGTTCCCGGCGCTCAACGCGCGCCCGGCCGAGGCGCTTGACCAGTGGCTCACGCGCATCGAGACCGAGCTCGCCGAGCACGACCGCCTGAATCCGCAGCGCCCGTCGGCGCCGTTCGCGGTCAACCAGATCGTGCACAAGTCCAACGACCGGCTCGAGCACGACATCGAGGTCTGCGTGCGGCACAAGGTGCCGATCGTGATCACCTCGCTGGGCGCGCGACGGGAGCTCAACGACGCGGTGCACAGCTATGGCGGCATCGTGCTGCACGACGTGATCGACGACCGCTTCGCGCGCAAGGCGATCGAGAAGGGCGCGGACGGCCTGATCGCGGTGGCTGCCGGCGCGGGCGGCCACGCCGGCTTCCAGTCGCCGTTCGCGCTGGTGCAGGAGATCCGGCGGTGGTTCGACGGGCCGCTGCTGCTGTCGGGCGCCATCGCCAACGGCCGCGCGGTGCTGTCGGCGCAGGCCATGGGGGCGGACATGGCCTACATCGGGTCGGCCTTCATCGCCACCCGCGAGGCCAACGCGGTCGAGGCGTACAAGCAGATGATCACCGAGTGCAGCGCCAACGACATCGTGCACACCAACCTGATCACCGGCGTGCACGGCAACTACCTCAAGCCCTCGCTGGTCCGCGCCGGCCTCGACCCGGACAACCTGCCCACCAGCGATCCGAGCCGCATGGACTTCAGCCAGAACCGCCAGAAGCCCAAGGCCTGGAAGGACATCTGGGGCTGCGGCCAGGGCATCGGCGTGCTGGACCAGGTGCTCACCGCCGGCGAGCTGGTCGATCGGCTGGACGCGGAGTACCGCGAGGCGTGCGCGAGCCTGCTGCGCCGCGTCGCCTGACGACGGCCCGCGCCCCGTGGCCTTCGCGATCCGTCGGCTCGCGCTGCAGCGCCCCGACGCCGTCGCGCTGCGCGACGAGCACGGCGCCTGCACCTGGTCCGAGCTCGACCGCCGCGCCGACCGCCTGATCCGCGCGCTGCGCGCCGCGGGCCTGCGCGCCGGCGACACCGTCGCGATGTACGCAGGCAACGGGCGGGCCACCTTCGAGTTCATGGTCGCCGCGCATCACGCCGGCCTGCGCTACGTGCCGGTCAACTGGCACTTCACCGCCGACGAGCTCGCGCACGTGCTGCAGGACGCGCGACCCGCGGCCCTCTTCACCGACGCCGAGCATGCCGGCACCGCCGGGCGCGCGCTCGCGCAGGTGCCGCAGACGTGCACCGCGCTGCGTACCTGTGCCGCGATCCCCGGCCACGGCGAGGCCGCGCCGCCCGCGGGCTTCACCGACTTCGAGCAGCTCATCGCGGCGCAGGCCGACGACGACGGCGAGCCCGCCGACCAGTGCGTCGGCGGCCCGATGTTCTACACCTCGGGCACCAACGGCCGGCCCAAGGGCGTCGTGAAGCCCGGCGCGGGCCACGCCCCGATCGAGACGCTGCCCGTCGCCTCCGAACGCATGACGCGCATGCTCGGCCTGCCGACCGACGGCACCACGCTGCTCGCGGGCCCCTACTACCACTCCGCGCAGTGGGCGTTCAGCTTCCCGGTGATGCTGGCGGGCGCCGGCCTGGTGATCACCCGCCGCTTCGATGCCGCCACCACGCTCGCGCTGATCGACCGCCACCGCGTGACGCACGTGCACCTCGTGCCCACCCAGTTCATCCGGCTGCTGCGCCTCGAGCCCGCGGTGCGCGAGGCGTTCCGCGGCGACTCGCTCGCGCGCGTGTGGCACGGCGCCGCCCCGTGCCCGCCGCAGGTCAAGCGCGACATGATCGCGTGGTGGGGCCCGTGCATCCACGAGTACTACGGCTCGACCGAAGGCGCCGTCGTCACCGGCCTGTCGTCGCAGGAGTGGCTCGAGCGCCCGACCTCGGTGGGCCGCGCGGTCTTCACCGCCGACGTGGTGATCCTGCGCGACGACGGCACCGAGGCCCCGGCCGGCGAGCCGGGCACGATCTACCTGCGCAGCCGCGTCGGCGCGGCGCCTCAGTACCACAACGACCCGCAGAAGACCGCGGCCGCCTACCATGGCGGCGACGGCGCGCTCTTCACCACCGGCGACGTCGGCCGGCTCGACGCCGACGGCTACCTGCACCTCACCGACCGCAAGATCGACATGATCATCTCCGGCGGCGTGAACATCTATCCGGCCGAGATCGAGGCCGTGCTCGGCGCGCACCCGGCCGTGCAGGACGTCGCGGTGATCGGCGTGCCGAACGCCGAGTTCGGCGAGGAGGTGAAGGCGATCGTCCAGCCGACGGCGGGGCAGATGGGCGACGACGCGCTCGCCGCGACGCTGGCGCAGCACTGCCGCGCGACGCTCGCCGGCTACAAGGTGCCGCGCTCCATCGAGTTCCGCACCGAGTTCCCGCGCACCGAGACCGGCAAGCTGCAGAAGCGCCTGCTGCGCGAGCCGTACTGGCAGGGCGTCGACCGACGCATCTGAACGACCGATCGCCGCGCGCGACGTGCAGCGCGCCGCGGCCCCTCCCCGATGGCCTGCACGACGACGACAACGACCAGGAGACCGCAGTGACCGCATCGTTCACGAGAGGCCTGGGCACGCTCGCAGCCCTGGCGTGCCTGCTCACGATCCCCGCCGGCGCCGCCGCGCAGTCCGCCGACGACTACCCCAACCGCCCGATCCGGATGATCGTGGGCTCCTCGACCGGCGGCCCCAACGACATCCGCGCGCGCCAGCTCGCCCCGAAGATGGCCGAGTCGATGAAGGCGTCGGTGGTGGTCGAGAACCGCCCCGGCGCGTCCGGCTCCATCGCCGCCGAGGCCGTCGCCCGCGCGCCGGCCGACGGCTACACGCTGCTGCTCGGCGGCGTGAACGAGCTCGCCGTGTTCCCCGCGATCGGCGGCCAGATCCGCTACGACCCCGCCAAGGACTTCGTCACCGTCGCGCACCTCACCTTCGGCTGGCCGCTGCTGCTGGTGAACCCCAACGCCGGCATCAAGTCGGTGGCCGAGCTGATCGCACGCGCCAAGGCCGCGCCCGACTCGCTCACCTGCGGCACCGAGGGCCACGGCACCAACAGCCACCTCGGCTGTGCGCTCTTCGCCAAGCGCGCGGGCATCAGCATCCGCCCCGTCCCGTACAAGGGCGCCGGCCCCGCGATCATGGACACCGCCGGCGGCCAGGTCACGATGACCGTCGCCTACCTGGTCGCCGTCGAGAAGCAGTTCATCGAGCCCGGCAAGCTGCTGCCGCTCGCGATCTTCGGGCCGCAGCGGCTGCCCTCGCAGCCGAACGTGCCGACGATGACCGAAGCGGGCCTCACCGGCGTCGAGATCTCCGGCTGGATCGGCCTCTTCGCGCCGGCCGGCACCCCGCCCGCGATCGTGCAGCGGCTCAACGCGGAGGCGATCAAGGGCATGCGCGACCCGGTGATCGCGGAGAGCCTGCGGATGGCCGGCACGCTCAGCATGACCTCGTCGCCGGCGGTGGCGGCGGAGTTCGTGAAGAAGGAGCAGGAGCGGTGGAAGGGGATCGCGGGGGAGACGGGGATCAAGGTGGAGTGAGGGTCGAAGCGAGCGTCTAGCGGCACGCATACAATTCGCCGAAAGAAAGACTCGCTTCGAGAATCCCATCGGACGCGGCCGCCTGCCCTGCGCAGCATGCCCCGACACACCCCACCTGAAGGTCGCCCTTGGACATCGCCCGCTTCCCTCGCGTTCGGCTCGGCCACTTCCCGACCCCGCTGGAGCCGCTGGAGAACCTGACCCGAGCGCTCGGCGGGCCGCGCCTCTGGATCAAGCGCGACGACTGCACCGGGCTGTCGACCGGCGGCAACAAGACGCGCAAGCTCGAGTTCCTGATGGCCGAAGCCCAGGCGCTCCGCGCGGACGTCGTCATCACCCAGGGCGCGACCCAGTCCAACCATGCGCGGCAGACCGTCGCCGCGGCGGCCCGCTTGGGGCTGCAGTGCCACATCCTCCTCGAGGATCGCACCGGCAGCACCGACCCGGACTACACCGACAACGGCAACGTGCTGCTCGATCGCCTGCACGGCGCCACCGTCGAGCGCCGCGCGGGCGGCAGCAACATGCAGGCCGAGATGGAAGCGGTGGCGGCCCGACTGACCGACGCCGGCCGGCGCCCCTACGTCATTCCCGGAGGCGGCTCGACCCCGCTGGGTGCGCTGGGCTATGCGAACGCCGCGCTCGAGCTCGTCAACCAGGCCACCGAGCGCGGCCTGCGCATCGATCACCTGGTGCACGCCACCGGCAGCGCCGGCACGCAGGCCGGTCTGGTGGTCGGGCTGCAGGCGTTGAACAGCCCGATCCAGCTGCTCGGCATCGGCGTTCGGGCGCCTCGCGAGAAACAGGAGTCGATGGTCCACGACCTGGGTCGCCGCACCTGGGAGTTGCTCGGCCTGCGGGGCGAGCCGCCGCGCGAGGCGGTCGTCGCCAACTGCGACTACGTCGGCGGCGGCTACGGCGTCCCGACGCCCGGCATGGTGGAGGCGGTGACGCTGCTCGCCCGCACCGAAGGCCTGCTGCTCGACCCGGTGTACTCGGGCAAGGGCATGGCCGGCCTGATCGACCTGATCCGCAAGGGCCGGTTCGGGAAGGGCGAGAACGTCGTGTTCCTGCACACGGGCGGGTCGGTGGCGTTGTTCGGGTATCCGTCGACGTTCGGGCCGGCGTTGCGCTGAGGCAGGCGGCGGCGTGAACCCTGGCGCACGTCCTTGCGGCCATGCGCGCCGCGGTCCGATCCGCGCGAGGCCTATGTTGCCGGTATCGCGCCCGAGTCGGTCCACCCGGTCGACACGATCATGCTCGATCGGCACTCGCCACCGCGAGCGAGAGGGGTGCTCCTCGGCGGCGATAGAATCCTCCGCGTCCCTTCAGTCGACCGCCGCCCTCTTGCGGGACCGCCATGTCGTGCCCCTTCTGCGACGTCCCTCCAGATCGGATCCTCCTCGGCAACGCCCACGCGATCGCGTTGCGTGACGCCTTCCCCATCTCCCCCGGCCACACCCTGATCGTCCCCCGCCGTCACGTCGGCTCCTTCTTCGAAGCCACCGCCGACGAACGCGCCGCGCTGCTCGCCCTGCTCGACGAAGCCAAGCGCGGCCTGGACGCCGAGTTCGCCCCCGCCTCGTACAACATCGGCATCAACGACGGCCCCGCAGCGGGCCAGACGGTCCCGCACCTGCACATCCACCTGATTCCCCGCTACGACGGCGACTGCGCGGATCCGCGCGGCGGCGTGCGCTGGATCGTGCCCGGCAAGGCCGACTACTGGTCCGCAAGGGACCGCGACCGCGGCTGACGTGCACGAGAAGCTCATCCGGGACGGCATCCCCGCGCTCGCCCGGGCGGACGGCCGCACCCTGGAGACGCGTCCGGCGCGCGACCACGAGATCGACCGCCTGCTCGGCCTGAAGCTCGTCGAGGAGGCGCACGAGGCGCTCGACGCGATCCTCGACCGCCGGCGCAGCGGGTTGCTCGGCGAGCTCGCGGACCTGCAGACCGTGATCGACGCGGTCGCGGCGCGCAAGGGCCTGAGCCGCGCACAGATCGACGCGGCGGTGCGCGCCAAGCGCAAGGAGCGCGGCGGCTTCGACGCCGGGCTGGTCCTGCGCGACGCCCGCATCGGTCGTCCCCGGCTGCACGTCGGCGGCGCGACCACCCTGCTCGACGCGATCCGCACCGAGCTGCAGCGCTGCGTCGCGGCCCGCCTCGCGGTGGCCTTCGTGATGCGCAGCGGCACCGAGCTGCTCGACGGCGCGCTGCGCGCTGCGCTGCTGCGCGGCGCGGACATCCGCCTGCTCACCACCGACTACCTGGACGTCACCGAGCCCGACGCGCTCGACGCGCTGTGCCGGCTGCAGGGCCGCTTCGAGGCCCGCGTCTACAGCCACGAGCGCCGCAGCTTCCACCCCAAGGCCTACCTGTTCGAACGCGCCGACGGCTCGGGGCGCGCCTTCGTCGGCTCGGCCAACCTCTCGCGCATGGGGTTGCGCGACGGCGTCGAATGGACCTGGACGGTGCTGGACTTCGACGCCGGCCAGCCGCTGCACGAGCTGCGGACCCGCTTCGACGAGCTCTGGGAGGGCCCCGACGTCCATCCGCTGTCGCCGGGATGGATCGACGCCTATCGCGCGCGTCGACGCACCCGCCCGTTCACGGAGCCGCCGCCGCCGTCGCCGCCCGGGATCGAGCCGCGGCCGGCCCAGCAGCTCGCGCTGCGCGAGCTCGAGCGCCTGCGTGCCGACGGACACGGCAAGGCGCTGGTCGTCGCCGCGACCGGCCTGGGCAAGACCTTCCTCGCCGCGTTCGACGCCCGCGACGCCGCACGCGTGCTGTTCGTCGCCCACCGCGAGGAGCTGCTGCGCCAGGCCGCGACCGCGTTCGCGGCGGTGTATCCGTCGCGCAGCATCGGCCACGTCCGCGACGGGCGCGCCGAGCTGGACCGCGACGTCGTCTTCGCGTCGGTGCAGACCCTGTCGCGCGCCGCCTTCCTCGAGCGGCACGACCTGTCGCGATTCGACTACGTGGTGATCGACGAGTTCCACCACGCGGCCGCCGACAGCTACACGAGGCTCCTCGGCGCGCTCTCGCCGCGCTTCCTGCTCGGCCTCACCGCCACGCCCTTCCGCGGCGACCATCGCGACCTGCTGGAATTGTGCGACGGCAACCTCGCGTACCAGGTCGGCCTGTTCGAGGCGATCGCCCTGGGGTGGCTGGTGCCGTTCCGCTACTTCGGCGTGGCCGACACCGTGGTGTACGACGACGCGCTGCTCACCGCGCGCCGAACCTACGACGCGAAGAGACTCACCCGACGAGTCAATACCGAGGAGCGGGCGACCCTGGCGATCGCACGCTTTCGCGAGCACCCCAGCAGCGCTGCACTGGGCTTCTGCGTGTCGATCGAGCATGCGGGCTTCATGGCCGAGCGCTTCAAGGCCGCGGGGATCCCTTCGGCTGCGGTCCACTCCGGTGACGGGTCGATCGACCGGACACAGGCAGTGCAGGCGCTCGCGGACGGACGGCTGCGCATGCTGTTCACCGTGGACCTCTTCAACGAGGGCGTCGACATCCCGAGCGTGGACCTGGTGATGTTCCTCCGACCCACCGAGTCGATGACGGTCTTCATGCAGCAGCTCGGCCGCGGCCTGCGGCTGCATCCGTCCAAGCCGTCGCTCACGGTGCTGGACTTCATCGGGAACTACCGGAACGCGCACTTCAAGCTGCCGTTCCTGGTCGGGCGGGACATCGACCAGGAGCTGACGCCGACCCGCGCGCTGCACCTGCTGCGCGATTGGCAGGAGGACGGCGCACGTCCCGCCGAACTGCCCGAGGGGATCGAGGTCCGCATTGAACCCGTCGCGTTGGAGGCGTTGCGCGCGTCGATCGGCATGGCATCGCCGCTGCGGCAGCTCGTGCTGGATGACCTCGGTGAGCTGGCGCGAAAGCTCGGACGGGCACCGACGCTGACCCAGTGGGTACGGCTCGGACGCTATTCCCTATCGACCGCCCGAACCGCGCTCGGCGTGGACCGATGGCACGGGGTGCTCGAGGCGGCCGGGCTGTTGGACGAGGCGTCGCGCAGGCTCGAAAACCTCGCAGGCGACTTCCTCCGGGAGATCGAGATCAGCCAGATGGCTCGCTCGTTCAAGATGGTCGTGCTGCTCGCCTTGTGCGATGACGACGGCTTTCGCGAATCGCTACCGATATCGAGGCTGGTGACCGCGTTTCGGGAGTACTTCGCGGAGGACGCGCACCGGCTGGACGTGATCGGTACGGCAGTCGAGGCGGTCGAAACTGTCGACGAGGCCGAGTGGTCGAGCTATCTGCTCCGGAACCCCATCGCGGCCTGGACCGGGGCGAACAGGGCGCAGCCGTCCATGTACTTCGCGCACGATGCGGGCGCCAGGACGGTGCGCTACATCGGGCCGTCGCCCGGGAAGGATGCGGCGTCGCGCAGGCGGTTCGTCGAAGCCGTTCGTGACCGTGCCCATGCCCGACTGCGGATGTACTGGCAGCGGCCTGGGCCATCGCGATTCGTGTTTCCGGTGATCCCTGTCGGGAACGCAGTCGAGGGCGAAGACCGACGCAACCTGTGTGTGATGATCGGCAAGGATCGCGCGGGACTTCCCGAGGGTTGGCACCCGGTGCGCGTCAACGGAATCGTCTACTACGGGAAGTTCATGAAGATCGCGTTGAACGTGCTGAAGGCACGGCCGATCGACGGTCGAAGCGAACCAAATCTCCTAACCCGCGTCCTCCGCGAGTTGTTCGGAGGCGAGGTGCCGCCGAGGGCGAAGGTCAGGTTCATCAGGGATGCTGGAGCGGATGTTTGGGAGCTTATGGCGGCTTGAGAACGTGCAAGGAGAAATGTGCCGCGAGCGCTGTCGCTCGACCGACCGGTCTGCCGCTGCTGATCGGGCTGCCTGACGGAACGGGCTGCAGTGTCCAGAGCGGTTGGTCGAAGGAGCCGGGCGGACTTCTGCTTTGCAGCGGTTGCGGTCGGTCGCGGCAGACTCGTTAAGTCACAGTCAGCGCCATCAAGCCGACATTCGGTTCGGCCTCCAGTGCTGACTCAAGCGACAGCAATGCGAGGTGCTGCTGACATAGCCGGTGCCGGCACCGGGCCGGCATCGACGCGACCTGTTCACTGACCGCTGTACGCTGCGCTCAACTCACGCAGCCGACCCTGAGGCGACACACGTCACCACAGCGTCGTCGCGATGCGACGGCGTCAGCTGATGTGAGTCGCAGACGTCTTGTGCAAGGTTGCCCGCCCTCAGTCCTCGCCCGAAAAAACCACTCGATCTCGAAACTTGTGACTCCGGGCCGTGGCCCTGAAAGCTGTTGCACTCCAACTCGAGTCTGGCTTCAAGTACTCGCCACGCTTCTGCTTCCCGGCCTTGATTTCGTTGATGAAGCTTCGCGGGTTGTAGTGATCAAACATGCGCATGAATTCGGTAGTGAGGATCGCTGCCACTCGGGCGTCGCCTTCAATCAGGACGTTGTTCTCGTCATTCTTCTTGCACGACTCGTCGCTGTGATTGGACGAACCGAACAGCACGCGAGGGTTTGTCGACCACGGGTCAGCGATGATCACCTTGGCGTGAATCTTGTGCTGCCCAAAGGCCTTGGCGTCCCACTCCTTGCCCATGAAGGTTTTGAGCACTGAAGGCACCAGAAAGCGAGTGTGCCCGTCCTGGAGGCCAGCGAGCTTGGACTTGGCGCTGGCGTTGGACAGGCCGTACTCGAGCACGGCCTTCTTGTTTGTCTTGACGGCCTGCACCAGCTGTGGATCCATGGCAAACGGCGCGCTGATGAATACACATGACTTGGCGTTGCGGATCAAGTCTTCGGCTACATTCAGCAGTGCCAGGTCGCGCACGGGTGAAAAGCACACACGAGAGAAGCAGCCCTTGGGTTTGAAGTCGTCGTTGATTTCACCCACCAGATCTTGGGCGTGGGCGGCGTTGGCGCTGGCCTTGCCAAGCGCTGTATCGCGAACGAGCACCTGAAAATAGTCTTCGTAGGGGACGGCTAGGCCCTTGTCGTGAACCTCCAGCGCAGCATTGGTCTGAAAGCAGAATGCGTTCTCCCAAAAAGTTGGACGTGCCCGTCCACACTGCCAGCGGTTCGCCGCCCTTCAATCGAACCACGAACTTGTTGTGGCTGATGCCGCCAGTTCTTGTGCGCGCAATTGTCAGTCGCTTGATCTTCGCCGCCTCGATCAAGTGGACGCTTTCGCGCGTCGCCTTGTCGCCCGGCTTGGCGTGATAGACGATCTGGACGTCCACACGCTTGGCCGCGGCCTTGAGTGACTCAGCAATGGCCTCGTCGAAGAACTCGTAGATGCACACGTGCAGCGCGTGTCCATCTGGCGTGTCGTTTACGAATCGCAACAGCGACTCCTTCAGTCCACGCGAGAGCCATCCGTAGGCCTCTTCGCCCACCTCGTTCGGGTGCTTATTCCGAAAGCGCTTTAGGTAGGCGCGCGCCGACGTCACGCCGCGGTTGACATAAACGCCCACTCCGCGTTGCATCTCTGGGCTTGGCACCACCGTGAGCTTGACAGGTTTGCCCAGCTTCACGGCGCCCGGTTCACCTTTGGCTGCATAGACCTCGTATTCGTAGTACTTGTCCTGGTTCAGGCCATAGTCGTTCCAGCGAAAACGTTGGAACGGCGCCTCGTCAGAACCCACCTCATTGACGTCTTCCTTTACGCCCTCAAAGCGCTTGTCGCTCAACAGGAAGCCTGCCTTCAGCTCGCGGCCGGTCTTGGCATCAAAGTCGCGGCGCTTAACGGCAAATCCCAGGTGGTCTTTGGAGATAGAGGACTTAGGGCAATTCCAAGCGATGATGGCGGAGTAAGTTCCAACCATAGCCACCGCCTGCAGGCCTTGGTTGACGTCCGAACGAACCACAGGCACGTAGTGGGGCTTGGGCATAGCGAGTCTCCTCTTGCTCCGCGTAGGATTCGCCATCGAGTCTAGAGACGGCCCAGTTTGAGGACAAGCGCACGGTGCGGGATTAGGCCCTATGTAGATTTGGCAAGTTCCGACCCAGTTGCTTGTTCGGAGTGTCCGCACTTGGCCGAGAGAGTGAGTCTTGCCCATTGCCTGACAGCGGACGTTCGGTGTGGCGGGCGAGGGCGCCAGAGCCTTGACTCAGGGCAAGCGCCCTTGTCGCGCGCAGGCGCATCTTAGTCGGCCTTCAACTCGATGGGAGACCATCATGGGATCCGTTGCCAATTCGGCTCATCGAGAGCCTTGGAAAAAGGGCAAGATCGTCGGGCTGAAGGCTCCGTTCAAGCTCAAGGACATCTGGGCGCTCCGGGTGCGTCTCCAGATGGATCACCGAGTGCGTGAACTGGCCCTCTTCAACCTGGGCATCGATAGCAAGCTCAGGGGCTGCGATCTGGTCGCCCTCAAGGTCCGCGACGTGTGTCACGGTGATCAGCTGGCAACGCGTGCCATCGTCATGCAGCACAAGACCCAGCGCCCGGTGCAGTTCGAGATCACGTTGGCAACTCGGGAGACGCTGCAGGCTTGGATCAAACAGGCAGAGCTGAAGCCCGAGGACTTCCTGTTCCCCAGCCGTCTTCACGACTCCCCACATCTGGGCACCCGGCAGTACGCCCGAATCCTCGGGCACTGGGTCGATGAGCTCGGCCTGGACCGCGCCGAGTACGGTATGCACTCGATGCGCAGGACAAAGGCGACGCTGATCTACCGTCGAACCAAGAACCTACGCGCGGTTCAGCTTCTCCTCGGGCACTCCAAGCTGGAATCGACGGTGAGGTACCTCGGCATCGAGGTCGACGATGCCCTGGAGATCTCTGAGCAGACCGAGATCTGATCGCCTGGAAGGAAGGGCCGCCCCCGCCGAAAGCTGGGGCGGCGACACGCAAACGACTGCTGTCAGACGCTGGGCCAGACTGACACTGCCGGCCAGGAACGGACAGCGACAATCGCAGCCGACAGCAGACCCTCGTGCTTGGCTGCCACCACGCTCAACCGGGCGCGCCCGAGGCGCGACGCGGAGGCAAATAGGGCGCAAGCGCAATCTCAAGCGCAGTGTGAAGTGACTGGAACGCCGGATCGGACGATGATCCGAGGCCTATCTTGAGAAGTTCGCAGTACCGTTCCTTTGAGATTCCCAGAGTTGCCGCGGCTGTCCCGATCAGCGGCTTACCAGGTAGCACCCGAAGGAAGACCGAGGGATCGTCAGATGCAAGCGCTGCGTTGACCAACCGCTCCTCCTCGTCCCAGATCTTCTCTGGCTCCGCGGCCGGTGCGGTCCGCGGGATCTCAGAAATCAGGGTGCTCCGAAGTCCCGCTCGATCTGTGAAGTCAACTGTGGAGGCGAACGCCCTTTCGACGAGCATCAATGAACGCGCCTTGAAGCGCTCGCAGATGAGCTTGTTGGCAAGCGTCCCTGCCATCTGTCGTTTGAAACCCCCGAAAGCGTTGGCATAGAGCCCCTCGACGGTCTCCGCCTTGTGTCCCGCCTGTACCGCGATCGCGCTGTACACGGCCTTCAACACGTAGAGGCTCTCAATTTCGTGGACCGGTAGTACGTGGACGTTTGCTAAGCCAGTCAGCAGTTCGTCTGGCCAATGATCTCGATCGACAATTCCACTGGCTGCAAAGCCGCTTACAACTGACTTGGTCTGAAAGGCGGCAGTGCACCTCTTAACGTTCTCACATCCCCCAACTGGGATGAGAGCAGTCTCCCGATCACTGAACCATGCCCTAAGCAGTTCCTGATCTAAGCTCTTCTCTTCCCGACCTTCACAGAAGATCAATCTTGATGCGTAGACCGAAAAGGATGCCGCGCCAAGGATCGACGCCACGTCATCCGATGGCAGCGAAGCGCCTGGGACAACACGTTCCGGGGGTTGGTTTGGGCGTACCAAGACAGTCGCCGCATCTCGTCGAGAAAGTGCGAAGTTAAGATCGTGCGTTACGTACACGAACCGCTTTGACGGGGACAGACTTTCAAGAGCGTCCCAGAACCGTACGGCAAGGCGCGAGTGAAAGTGAGTCTCTGGCTCATCCACGATGACTACAGGATGTGCGGAGTCGAACACTCTGCCTGCCAAATACAGCCCAGTTCGTTCCCCATCACTCATATGCTTTGCTGTGTATGTCGTTGAGCCCAAGTACTCGTTCGTCACTCTGGCCGTGAAGTCGGTGAAGGCAATTGAACGTCCGGGAAAGACGACGCGCCACAGTTCCTTCGTCTTAGTGAGTACCGTCTCGGGAAGAGACTGTGGTTGTGCGCCTCGAAGGACCTCGTCGTAGACGCGCATCGCCTCGACGGCGTGCGAACTCCACAACTTTCCGAAAAGAGCATCGATGTCGGCAACCAGCTCCCAATACGTGTTGCGACGCTGATTCGTTCTGTTCTGCAGCTCGTTCGTCGCGGTCTGCAGGGTCCAATTGGGAATCTGGTCGGGTACCGCGATGTTCCTGAGCGCCGGAATGAACTCGGCACTGCCAGAGTTCGCCATCTGCACTGCAAGCCGAGTTTTGCCTGACCCATTCGCGCCCAACAGAACGATCGGGCCATCGCCGTCAATTGGGTTCGGAAGGCCGGGAATGCTTATCGCCATGTGCGCCTTTCCTCTGCACGGAACCGTGCCAACGGCAAGACTATAGATGGCGCAGATTGAGCGCGGCTAGCATCCTGGGTGTCGCGTCCGCGCTTTCAACAGATGGCCGCTCGTCGGGAACTGGGCTGTCTGCAATGGGTCGGGAGTACCAGTTCGCCGCTGGCGAAAGCGGCTGTTCGGCCGGCGCTACGCCCGCGGCGTCGGTCGGCTGGCTGGTTCCGAACGCGGAGCGGTCATTGGTGGTGCCAACCCGAGAAAGTCTGCTTGCGGCCCGAGCCGTCGTTCATCCACCGAACCTGTGTGGCCGCACTCAGTCTGAAGCGGCCATTCGACACCGCTCTATGCGTGGAGGCTAGCCGACAACCCCAAGAAACTCCGCCACGATCACCACCTCCCCTTCGCTCTCCGGCCGTATCTCGATCGGCCCGAATCGCGGATCATCGCTGTCCGGCGAAAGCGTCACGATCGAATGCCGCCACCCCGTGTCCTCATCCACCACCTTCTCGCTCGAATACACCTTCACCGTATAGCTCCCCCCCAGCTCCGGATCCGAAATCGATCGGTGCTGGGCGACAACGACCTTCCCCTGCCGCGTCCCCTGGGGATTCGCCCGGAACAGGCACCACGCCCCATCGGGAATCCGCCGATTCATCGAGGCACCCGTCACCTGCGCGATGAACAACCCCTCCTTCGGCCTGACCCAGTCCGGCGGCTCCACCCACGTCGCGGCATCCAGGTCGAACTCGCCACTGCCCCCGAACGCGCCCGCAGCGAACTGCAGCTCGACCACCGGCAGCGCCTCCCGCCAGCGCGTCGCGGGGTCCGGGGCGACCACCTTCAGCGGAATCACGTTACTCGGGCGGGCCTCGGGTTGCGGCGCAACTTCCTCGACGTCCCGGGATACGAGCCGCGACCGGAACCACGCCGCGGTCTCCGGGTCGGTGCAGTACACCCAGCACCCCTTCATCCCGCGGGTCATCAGCGTGCGATAGGTGTTCTTCACGATCTGGTCGGCCTGCGCACGCATGCCGCCCGGATCGACCTTCATGAGCTTCTTCCAGCCCTTCAGAGACTGATCCGACGACGCGCGGAGCTCGGGCCGCGTCACCACCTGTCCGTTCCGAACCACCAGGTCCGGCCCGACGATCACGCCCACCACATCCAGCTCCAATCCCTGGCAGGTGTGGATGCAGCCGACCTCCTCGACCGACTCCGCCGCGATGATCCACAGGCTGCCGTCCCGATCGAGGTTCCATCGGCGCCAGTAGCCGAGCTCGGGCATCACGATGTCGAACTGGTCTGGCTTCTTCTTGCTGACCCACTTCCAGCAGTAGCCGGCGACGACTCGTGCCTTGTTCGCGACGCGATTGCGCTCGATGATCGCCGCATGCAGCGCGGCGGGCGAGTCGAAGACCCTGAAGTCGAACTCGCTGGTGTCGAGCGACTCGTTCGCGGTCGGCCTCACCTGAAGGGTGTCGTCGAGCCAGGCGAGGTAGCCGTCCGAGCCCTCGCATCGGAACTGTGATGCGAGGGCTGCCGTGGTCACTCGCGCGCCGAGCGTCGCGGCCCAATCTTGCAGCGCCGCCCGCCGGCCGATGTCCTGCAGCGTGACGCGCTGGTCGTCGTCGACGAAGAAGATCACGCACTTCGCTGCGGCGATGATCTCCTTGGCCTGGTGGTCGCCGAGGTTGCGGTAGAGGCCCGACTTCTCGTTGAGGCGATGGGCCTCGTCCACGATCAGCACGTCCCAGCTTTCGGGCTCGGCGTTCACGAACGAGCCCGAGCCGGAGAACAGGTTGCGGATCCGCGTGGCCGTCATCTGGCCCGTCAGCTTCGCCTCGTACACGGCGCGCGGAGCGGCGTTCTTGGAGACGTACGGACGGGGTGTACCGCCGCGCCGCCGATGGCTCGCCGGCCTTCATCGAGGCGGCTTCGCCCACCGACGACGAGCTGCACGCGCTGCTGCAGTCGGTGATCGAGCGGCTGATGAAGATGCTCACGCGCCGGGGCGTGCTGGTCGAGGACATGGGCCAGACCTACCTGGCCGAGCCGGATGCCGACGGCGAGGAGGCGCGCACGCTGCGGCCGCTGCAGGCCGCGGCCATCACCTACCGCATCGCCTTCGGCCCCCGCGCCGGGCAGAAGGTGCTGACGCTCAGGGGCGCGATGCCGCGCGAGGACTGGGCGCGCCAGCCGCTGTGCGCCGACATCGACGGGTTCAGCCTGCACGCGGGGGTGCGGGTGCAAGCCCACGACCGCAAGCGGCTGGAGCAGTTGTGCCGCTACATCACCCGCCCCTCGCTGTCGGACGAACGGGTGCAGCTCAACGCCGCAGGACAGGTAGAGCTGAAGCTGAAGACACCGTGGCGCGATGGCACGACGCACCTGGTGATGGCACCGCTGGAGTTCATGCAGCGGCTGGCGGCCAGGGCGACCGAAGGGCGCCCTTCGGGCACCCGTGCCGCGGCCGAGGCTGCACCTCATCCGGTTCCACGGCGTTCTGGCCCCGAACGCGAAGCTGCGGCCACTGGTGGTGCCGCAGGGACCTGAGGTGCAAGAGCAGACCACCGAAGTCGCAGCTGCCGACGAATGCGAGACCGAGACGGTTCACAGCCGGCCGCACCGCATCAGCTGGGCCCGGCTGCTCAAGCGGGTGTTCGACATCGACATGCACACCTGCCCGAACTGCGGCGGCGGGGAGCTGAAGATCATCGCGGCCATCCTCGAGCGGCCGGTGATCGCGAAGATCCTCACCCATCTCGGGCTGAGCCCGGACACAAACAGTCCAGTGGACTGTTTGTGCCTGGCGAAGAGCCCGGCCGCTGGCCGGGCGCGGCCTGCAAGGCTGGATCCGCAGCCACCGCCTCGGGGGCGGGCGCGCGAGGTGGTGCAGGGCTGAAGCCGCCCCGCCTGAACACCGTCTGGCCCGTGCCGGCCTTGAT